>NZ_CYTY01000013.1:132874-176630 GCF_001298995.1 Achromobacter sp. 2789STDY5608615 | reverse complement strand
CGAATGGGAATTGGTTTGTTTTTATAGTCGATGGGGTGGGGGGGATGGGCGGGGGGTGGGGGAAATCGGGTTTGTCTGAGGTGGCCCGCGGTGGCTGCTGGGAAAGCGCTAGACTGGTTTGATGTGGGGTGCTGATGTTATCTAGCAAGGACTGCTTACGGCCATCTTGAGTCGTCCACTGGACGACCCGCTCCGACATTTGAATGTCAGCAGCAATCCCAAAGCGGCCATCCATTCAACATCTCAAGTTGCAGTCTCTCGCTGCCATCGGGAATGACACACTAGTAAGGTATCGTGTCAGCCGCATCGCACGTCGTCAGCCCAGCTGTCAGGGTGGCTGACGGCATCGAGTTCGCGAGGTCGCCTCCCCCCGGAGCGTGTCGCATGCTAAATCCGATCGGTGACAGGCCCGTCGAGGTCGCCACGACAACATATTGAGCCATAAGAGGTCCCCGAATTATGAAGTTCATTCACGGCAGCGACATTCAGTGCGGGCTGCGTGAGATTTCGCCGAGCCAGATTGCAGTTGCCTACGTCGGCATCGATTGGAAGACCTATATCCTTCCCGAGAAGCTCCAAGACATCGTGCTATCTCCGACTGTCGGTACGAACCCTGCCGCGATCGTCGAGCTCGCCGAGGCGATCGGCTGGGAACACGTCCATTTCCTCGACAACTTGCATGCCAAGATTTACCTCGGAGAGCGCAGTGCGGCGGTCGGCAGCTTCAACTTGACGGCTAACGGCCTGAGCGCCGAAGGGCTACAGGAAGCAGGGTTCCTCGTCGAGGATGCGCGGGCGCTAGTAGAGTTGCGCGCGCGGCTGGATGACTACCGGCGGCAGGCAGCCATGGCCTATCCGACCACTTCGGCTAAACTCGCGCGCCTCGCTGAACTGCGCACGCTTTGGGATCGCGCGATCAAGCAGGGCGTAATTCGCAACGATGCGCGGGCCACGGCATTGGACGCTTACCGACCGGTGTCCGCCGATGAAATTTACGTGTGCTGGGTGCTCGGCGACATCGCTTACACCGATCAGATCGTCTCGCCCGGGACGGTTAACAACTCACTGTCGTTCCTCGAATCCGATATGGTGCGGCCTGACCGCTGGATTCTCTGCTGGACGCCGAGCAGCAACGGGCACCCGGACGAACGCTACCGCCCCTACTGGCTGCATATCGACGAGGTGGTCGAGGGGGGGGGCGCGCAGGAGGGGCCCTACACGAAGGTCGCGGTCGAGCGAACCGGCCGGGCCGAGCTCCCTCCGCCGTTCGAGATCACCGACGCGGCGAGGCATGCGTTGTATGCAGTGCTGAACTCGGGCGAATTCCCGGAATTTCTCGACCATCACAAAACATGGTCGGTCGATCCCACGCTGCCGCGCCTACCCGCGTTCCTGCGTGCGATGAGCGAGGCCGCACGGCATACCGCCACCGCCGCCCGCCCCGCCGAATCGGCTGAGGCGCTGGTCCGGGAATTCGGCGCGCGCATCCGTGAGGCGATGGACATTTCGCTTTCGAAGAAGTACGTGAAGACACCGATTGAGGGCCTGCTAAAGATGTATCCGCCTGTCATTCTGGCTAAGCGGCTAGTGAAGCCCAACTCGGACATCAAGAGCGGCTTGAAAAGCCTCGCGAAGCACGGGGCGCTGCACCTGTCATTCGAAAGCATCATGCTCGAAACGTGTTTCGCCCCACTGTTCAACAAGAACGACCTCGATTGCGCGCGCTTCAACTTGTTCGAGGCCGATCCGTCCTACCGACCTCCATCGGCGTAGTACGGCTTGGCTGGGGCGATTCCCACAACTGGCCCAGTCGCCCCTCCTGCGATTCTCTAATCTTGATGGTCGTGAGCATGGACCAGCAAAACAATGTCAGGTGACCGCTGTGCTCCGATTTCTGCCTGTCGTGCAATTACGCAACGAGTGGCTGCAAAGGGTTGTAACGCGACTCCCACGCCACGCCATCGCCCCAAAAAAAAGCCGCGTTCCCCAACCCAGGAAACGCGGCCTCATTCAGCAGGACCGGCGAACCACCGCCGGTCCCGCCCCTTCAATGCATCTGCCCATACTTCCCGGCATTGAAATCCTGGATCGCCTCGACGATCTCCGCCTGTGAATTCATCACAAACGGCCCATATCCCACCACGGGCTCGTCGATCGGCTCACCGCTCAACACCAGGAACACGGCGTCGTTGTTGGCTTCGACCGTGATCTCGTCACCGTCCTGCGCGAACAGCGTCAGCTGCGCGTCGCGCGCGACGGCTTCGCCGTTGACCAGCACCGTGCCGCGCAGCATCACCAGCATGCTGTTGCGGCCCGCCGGGATCGCGAAGGTCGCGGTCTTGCCGGCGGACAGGCGCACGTCCCACACGTCGATCGGCGTGAAGGTGCGGGCCGGGCCGGTCTGGCCGCCGTAGCTGCCGGCGATGACGCGCAGCGAGCCGGCATCGTCGGGCAACGACACCACCGGGATCTCCGCATTCAGCAGGCTCTGGTAGCCGGCCGGCGCCTTCTTGTCCTTGGCGGGCAGGTTGACCCACAGCTGCACCATCTCCAGCTCGCCGCCCTTGCGGGTGAACGCGGGGGAGTGGAACTCTTCATGCAGGATGCCCGAGGCGGCCGTCATCCACTGGACGTCGCCGGGCCCGATGACGCCGCCGTTGCCGGTGGAGTCACGGTGCTCGACCTCGCCGCTGTAGACGATGGTCACGGTCTCGAAGCCGCGGTGCGGATGCTGGCCGACGCCGCGCGGTTGCGTGGCCGGCGCGAATTGCGCCGGGCCGGCGTAGTCCAGGAGCAGGAACGGGCTGACGTTCTTGCCCTTGTCGTTGTACGAGAACATCGAGCGCACCGGAAAGCCGTCGCCGACCCAGTGGGGACGCGGGCTGGCATGCACACCCAGAATCTTCTTCATGATCGTCATTCCTGTTGCGCGGCCCCTGCGGGGCCGTTCGTCATACCTATCAAGATAAGGGCGCGGGGCCGCTTTCGGTAGTCCCCGCGATTGGTAAGCACTGTTCTACAAATAGGACGGCGGAAATTTCTGAGGTGTTTTTTGATGCCAGTGTCGCGAGGCACACCCAATGTACGCCTGAGGCACACCCAAGGCACACCTGAGGCACGCCCGAGGCACATCTGAAGCGCACCCGAGGAATATTTGAAGCACACTCGCGGCAAGTGCGGGGACCGGCATCGCCGCCAGCGGCCGCGTCCGCCTGGGGAGGAGGGCGCGCAAGACCGGGGTATCCTTGCGCCATGCAACGACAAGCCGATACCGCCGGAGCCGACCGATCCGCCCGCGTCCAGGGCTTCGCCCCGGTCGCCGCCGCCGACGCCCGCATCCTGGTGCTGGGCTCCATGCCCGGCGTCGCGTCGCTCAGGCAGGCGCGCTATTACGCCCATCCGCGCAACGCCTTCTGGCCGATCGCCGCCCAGGTCCTGGGCTTCGACGTCGCCGCCGACTACCCCGCGCGCCTGCGAGCCCTGCAACAGGCCGGCGTCGCCCTCTGGGACGTGCTGCAGGCCTGCGAGCGCCCAGGCAGCCTGGACGCCGACATCCGCGCCGACACCCTGGTCCCCAACGACTTCGCCGCCTTTCTCCAGGCCCACCCGCGCCTGATCCGCATTTGCTTCAACGGCGCCAAGGCCGCCGCGCTGTTTCGGCGCCATGTCCTGCCGGGGCTGTCGGGCCTGGCGCTGCATTACCTCGACCTGCCTTCCACCAGCCCGGCGCATGCCGCCGCGTCGTTCGAGAAGAAGCTGGCCGTCTGGCGCGAGGCGTTGACGCCGCCCGGGTGAGTGCGCGGCGATTGATACGGGGTGCGGCCGGCGGCGGGCCGGGCGGCGGCCACGAGGGATTCTTGCTCAGCGGACGGCGGGTGCTGCAGCGCGTACGCCGTTCGAGGGTGTTGCCGTGTCCAGCGAGGGGCCGAGCTGTTGCCGGGCCTCGTCCAGGCTGGCCTGGACCTGCGCGTGGACCGGGTCGTCGGGGTCGACCCGGGTCAGCAGGCGCTCCCAGTAACCGATGGCCGCCGGATAGTCGTGCCGGAAGAATGCGCTGGTGCCGGCCAGGGCCAGGCCTTTCACGTCATCGGGCGCGCGCGCCAGCACGCGGCCGATCAGCCGGTCGGGTTCGCCGGTGAAATCGCCGTTCGCGGCGGTGGCCAGGATGTCGGCCCAGTCGGCCAGCACCGTGGGGTCGTCCGGCGCCTTGGCGCCGATGCGCCGCCAGGTCGCCGCGCCGCCGGCAAAATCCTCCGGGGTCAGGTAGGTGTTGGCCAGCATGGTCCAGCCGGCAGGGTCGGCGGGGTTAGCTTCGAGGCGCTGGATCAGGCCGGCCAGCAGATCGGTCATCTGGCCGGGGGCGTCATGGTCCGCATTGGCGGTGACCATGCGATCGCCGCCGGCGCGGCCGGCCGTGATGCCGGCGGGAGTGCCCAGCGCGCCGTACAGGGCGGCGGTGATCAGGGGCAGCAGCAGCGCGATGGCCGCGGCCCAGCGCCGCGCGGGCCGTGTATCGGCGGGGGCATCGGTGGCGCGGCCTTCCCGCAGCGCGCGCCGTTCCAGCTCGGCGCGGGCCAGGGTGTAGTCGGCCGCCGCGATGCGGCCGCCGGCGTGGTCGGCGCGCAGTTGCGCCCATTGTTCCCGCAGGACCCGCAATGATGCCTGCGCCTGGCGTGGCGTCTCGGAGGCGGAGGGGGCGCCCGATCCCAACAGGGGCGGCAGGACGAAGAGCAGGGCGAGCAGGACCAGGGCGGCCGCCATGATGACAAACAGCGTCAAGGTTGGCGCTCCTGATGGCAGGGATCGGCCCGTGGCGCGGCCTCGTCGGCCAGCAGGATCCTGGCCTCGGCGGCGTCGGTCTCGCCCAAGGGGGCCTCGGCATGACGCGCATGGCGTCGCAAGCGCCACAGCAGGCCGCCCAGCGCCGCGGCCAGCAACAGCCCGGGGCCGGTCCAGAGCAGCGCGGTGCTGGCTTTGAGCGGCGGATCGTAGAGCACGAAGTCGCCGTAGCGCGACACCAGGAACTGGCGCACCTGCGCCTCGCCGCGGCCCGCCACGAAAAGCGCGCGCACTTCCCGGCGTAGATCACGCGCCAGCGGCGCGCGCGAGTCGGCCAGGGATTCGTTCTGGCACACCAGGCAGCGCAGGTCCCGGGTGAAGGCCTGGACGCGAGCCTCCAGCGCCGGGTCCGGCGCGGCGGCGGGGGCTTCGTTGGCCGCCTGGGCGCCGCAGGCCAGGGTCAACGCCAGCGCGGCCGCCCAGGCGCGGGCGCGGTGCCGTGCCGGGCCGGGCTGGCGGGCCGGTGCCGCGCGCAGGCCGGGGCGCAGTGAAACGGCGCGATCAGGGTTCATTCCGCGCCTCCCGCGCCCGCGGCATCAGGATGTTGTCGAGCACGTCCTGGGTGATGGGGCCGATATGCTTGTAGCGGATGATGCCGCGAGCGTCGATCAGGAAGGTTTCGGGCACGCCGTAGACGCCGTAGTCGATGCCGAGCCTGCCGTCCGGGTCGGCCACCGAGACGTCGTAGGGATTGCCCAGCCGCGCCAGCCAGGCGCGCGCGTCGGCGGCGTCGTCCTTGTAGTCGAGGCCGATGAGGGGGATGCGGCCGTCGCGGGCGGCGCGCAGCAGCACGGCGTGCTCGGCGCGGCAGGCGACGCACCAGCTGGCCCAGACGTTGAACAGCCAGACCTTGCCGCGCATGTCGTCCAGGCCGAAGTGGCGTTGCGGCGCGTCCAGCCGCGGCAGGCGGAAGGGCGGCGCGGGCTGCGCGATGAGGGGCGATGGCAGTTCACGCGGATCGCGGCCCAGGCCCACGGCGAGAAAACCGGCCAGCCCCAGGAACAGCAGGAAAGGGATGAGGAACCTGAGCTTCATGGCGCGCCCGCCGTGCCCGCGTCCGGGACCGCCCGGGCGGCGCCGCCAACGTCCCGTTGCGCCAGTTTGCGGTAGCGCCGGTCGCTGGCCGCGCACAGGCCGCCCAGGATCATCAGGCCGCAGCCGGCCCAGATCCAGCTGATGAACGGCTTGTGGAAGAGATTGACGATCCAGCTGCCGTCGGGCAGCGGTTCGCCCAGGGCGGTGTACACGTCGCGCAGCGGGCCGACGTCGATGGCCGATTGCGTCATCGGCATGGCGTGCGCCACGTAGGTGCGCGTTTCGGGCCGCAGGGTCGCGACGTGGCGGCCGTTGCGCGCGACCTCGAGCGTGGCGCGCGCCGCGACCCAGTTGGGGCCTTGTTCCTGCCGCACGCCGTCGAAAGTAAAGGTGTATCCGGCCAATTGCGCGGTCTGCCCGGGCAGCATCTTCACGTCCAGGCTGGACTGGAAACTGTTGACCATGGTGACGCCGATGACGAACATGCCCAGGCCGAGATGGGCCAGCCACATGCCCCACCAGGCCGCGGGAATGCCGCGCAGGCGCGTCGCCAGCGCGGCTCGGGCGCCGCTGGCGAGGCGGTCCCTGAGCAGTTGCGCGCTGCCCAGGACGAGCCAGGCCGCCAGGAACAGGCCCAGGCAGGTGCGCCAGGTGAAATGCCCGAGTCCGCCCGCCAGGCCCATCGCCATCAAGACGCTCGCCAGCAGTGTGGGCCCCAGGCGCCGCGCCAGCCGTTGCCCGGTATCTGCCTTCCAGCGCACGAAGGTGCCCAGCACGACCAGCGCCAGCACCGGCGTCATCAAGGGCACGAACGTCGAGTCGAAGTAGGGCGGACCGACCGAGATCTTGCCCAGGTCGAGCGCGTCCAGGAACAGCGGATACAGGGTGCCCAGCAGCACCGCGGCGCAGGCGACCGCCAGCAGCGCGTTGTTGGCCAGCAAGGCGGCGTCGCGTGATATCAGCTGGAAGCTGCCGCCGCCCTGCAGCCTTGGCGCGCGCCAGGCGAACAGGATCAGCGACGCGCCGATCACCGCGACCAGCAGGCACAGGATGAACAGGCCGCGCGCCGGATCGGTGGCAAAGGCGTGCACCGAGGTGACCACGCCGGAACGGACCAGGAAGGTGCCCAGCAACGACAGCGAGAAGGCGCCGATGGCCAGCAGCACGGTCCAGCTGCGGAACGCCCCGCGCTTTTCGGTCACGGCGAGTGAATGGATCAGGGCGGTGCCCAGCAGCCACGGCATGAACGAGGCGTTTTCCACCGGGTCCCAGAACCACCAGCCGCCCCAGCCCAGTTCGTAGTAGGCCCAGCTCGATCCGACCGTGATCCCCGCCGTCAGCAGGACCCAGGCGGCCACGGTCCAGGGCCGCGACCAGCGCGCCCAGGCCGCGTCCAGGCGACCCGTGAGCAAGGCGGCGATGGCGAAGGCAAAGGCGACGCTGAAGCCGACGTAGCCCAGGTACAGCAGGGGCGGGTGGATGATCATGCCCGGGTCCTGCAGCATCGGGTTCAGGTCGTTGCCCTGGGCGGGCGCGGGCAGCAGTCGTTCGAAGGGGTTGGAGGTCAGCAGCGTGAAGGCGATGAAGCCGGCGCTGACGCAGCCCATGATGCCGAGCACCCGCGCCATGAAGGCTTCGGGCAGGTGGCGGCTGAACCGCGTGACCGCCGCCGTCCATAGCGACAGCGAGACGATCCACAACAGCATGGACCCTTCGTGGTTGCCCCAGACGCCGGTGATGCGGTAGATCAGCGGGGTCTGGGTGTGCGAGTTGGCGGCGACCAGCCGCACCGAGAAATCATTGCCGATGAACAGCAGGTTCAGGCAGGCATAGGACAGCAGGATGAAGAGCAACTGCCCGCGCGCGGCGGCGCGGCCGACCGTCATCAGCGCGGCGCGGCCGCGCCAGGCGCCATACAGGGGCGGGATGGCCTGGACCAGCGCCAGGGCGAACGCGATCATCAGCGAGAAATGGCCCAGTTCCGCAATCATCGCTGTAGCGTCTTTTCGGCGTCGTGGGCGCGGTCGAGGGCATGTTGCGCCTCGACCGGGGTGTAGTTTTCGTCGTGGCGGGCGAGCACGCTGGTGGCGACGAACACCCCGTCGCCGCCCAGCATGCCCTGGGCCACCACGCCCTTGCCTTCCTGGAACAGGTCGGGCAAGGACCCGCGGTAGGTCACGGGCACGCTGCGGGCGGTGTCGGTGATGACGAAGCGGACGGTCAGGCCATCGGCCTGGCGCCGCAGCGATCCGGCCTGCACCAGGCCGCCGATGCGCAGCAGCCGTTCGCGCGGGGCCTCGCCGCGGGCGATCTCGCTGGGGGTATGGAAGAACACCAGGTTCTGGCGCATCGCCGTCAGCATCAGGGCGACGGCCGACGCCAGCAGCGCCAGCGCCCCGAGCAGCAGGAACAGGCGTTTGCGGCGCGGGGGCATCAAAGCGGTTCCCCGGGGGCGCGGCGGGCGCGATGGCGCGCGGCGATGCGGCGGATCGCGCGGCGGCGGCGGCGCGCCAGCGCCACGCACTCGGCCAGCGCCAGCAGGGCCAGCGCGCCGTAGCTGCCCCAGACGAAGGCGCCGCTGCCGCCCATGTGCCAGAACGCGGCCCAGGATTCCCATTGCATCAGGCCGCTCCTTGCTTGAGGGCGCGCGCGTCCTTGCTGTCCGGGATGCCGCGCGGCTCGATCAGGTCCCGGACCCAGCCGGCGTGGCAGTCCCGCTCCAGGATCAAGGTGCGCGCGCGCATCAGCGCGATGGCCGCCGTGTAGGCCCAGGCGGCGAGCGTCATGAGCAGCATGGCGACCAGCATGGTGGTCGCCATCGAGGGCGCCCGGGTCAGGCTGACCGAAGCGCCCTGGTGCAGCGTGTTCCACCACGTCACCGAGAAGTAGATGACGGGAACGTTGATGGCGCCGACCAGGGCGAGCAGGGCCCCGGCGCGGTCGCCGCGGCGCGGATCGGCATGCAGGGCGGTGAGCGCCAGGTAGCCCAGGTACAGGAAGAACAGCAGCAGTTGCGAGGTCAGGCGGGCATCCCAGACCCAGTAGGCGCCCCAGGCCGGCCGTCCCCACAACGCGCCGCTCCAGAGCGCGACGAAGCAGAACATCGCGCCGGTGGGCGCCAGGGCGCGGGCCATGATGAAGGACAGGCGGGTCTGCAGGATCAGGCCGAGCGCCGACCAGAAGGCCATCAACAGATAGACGAACATGGACATCCAGGCGGCGGCCACATGGATGAAGATGATGCGGTAGACCTCGCCCTGGGTCGCATCGGTGGGCGCGACGAAAAAGCCGGTCCAGCACGCCGCCAGGCCGAACAGGGCGGCCAGGGCCGCGCACCAGGGGATGAGCCTGCCCGCCAGCGGATAGAAGACCTGCGGCGCGGCGAATCGCAGCAGGCGCGCGGGTCGGCGCGGCGGGGCGGGAAGGTCGGGGGACGGTCTGTGCATCTTCATCATTCGACGGCGAACCGCAGTGCCAGCGCACAAGCGGGAGGAACCAGGGCCAGCGCCGCCAGCAGCGCGGCGCCGAGCAGCAGGAACGGCGTTGCGGGGACCTGGCCCGCCGCGCACGCCGTGACCGATCCGGCGCCGAAGATCAGCACCGGCGCGAACAGGGGCAGCAGCAGCAGGGCCTGCAGCACGCCGCCGCCGCGCAGTCCCAATGTCAGCGCGGCGCCGAGGGCGCCCAGCAGCGCCAGTACCGGCGTTCCCAGCGCGAACGATATCGACAGGGTCCAGCGGGAACACTGACTCAGGTCAAACAGCAGGCCCATGGCCGGCGCCATCAGCACCAAAGGCAGACCGGTTCCGATCCAGTGCGCGAGGATCTTGGCCAGCACCCATAGCGCGGCGGGCTCGGGCGACAGCAGCCATTGTTCGAGCGCGCCGTCGGCGTGGTCCTGCGCGAACAGCCGGTGTTGCGACAACAAGGCCGACAGCAGGGCGGCGACCCACAGTATCCCGGGCGCCATCGCCCGCAGGCGCGCGGCGTCGGCGCCCACGGCCAGGGGAAACAGGCAGGCGACCAGCACGAAAAAAAGCAGGGAGACGACGAGGTCGGCCCGCGCCCGGCAGGCGAGCAGCAGGTCTCGCCGCAGAACGGCGAAGAAGGGGGTGGACCACAGCGATGCGGCGGACCGGGACGCGGCGGTTGCGGGCGCGGCCTGGGAGGCGGGCTGGGCGGACGGCTTCATGCCGTGCCTCCGGCCAGGTCGAGCACGCGCGGCGCGCGCTCGAGCGGCACGTCCTGGTGGGTGGTCAGGACGACCCGTCCGCCGTCATCGCAATGACGCGTCAGGAGGCGCGCAAGGTGCGCCACGGTGGCGGCGTCGAGCGCGGTGAAGGGTTCATCCAGCAACCACAGTGCACGCGCCGGATGCAGCAGCAGCCGCGCCAGCACGGCGCGCCGCCGCTGGCCTTGCGACAGGACGCCCACGGGCAGGTCGAGCCCGGCTTCCAGGCCCATCCGGCAGAGCGCGTCCCGACAGGCCGCCGCCGTCGCGGGCTGGGCCTGGGCCTGGCAGAGCAGGCGCAGGTTTTCCAGCGGCGTCAGCAGGTCGTTGAGCGCATCGGCATGGCCGAGGTAGAGCAGATGCTGGCGGAAGCCGGCGCCCAGGCGCTGGATGTCCGTGCCGCGCCACCACACCGCGCCGCTATCCGCGCGGGCCAGGCCGCACAGGGTGCGCAGCAGGCTGGTCTTGCCATGGCCGTTGGGCGCGACCACGCGCAGCATCTGCCCGGCCCGCAATTGGAACGACAGGGGCGGGAACAGCAGGCGGTCCCCTTTCGAACAGGTGAGATCGCGTGCTTCAAGCATGGCCGGCGCCCATCCAGATATTCATGTAAACAACCCCCGCTTGGCCAAGGTGGCGCGACGCCGACAACGGAGTGGGATATTAAATAATCCGCGCCGCCGGTTTGCCCCGTTCAGGCCGTTTTTCGACTTTGTCGGACTGATTTACCTGTAGGCAAAAATGCCCGCGGTTCGCGCGAATTCAACTGCTGGCGGGTGGCCGATTCGGATCGGTCCGAGTTGTTCCGCTGAGGCCGTGTTGCGGGGTCGACGATTGACCGAGATCAACATGAATGTCGCACCGTCGCGTCAAATAAAAAAAGGCGACGGTCTGGCCACAGGCCGCGCTGGTTGTAGCGGTCCCGCGTCGTGCAAGCGCACGGCGCGCGGCCGGTCGTAGATGAAATTTGCAAAGTCGTATCCAGTGAAAAACAAATCAAAGCATCAAACCGGCATGGCCGCGGAGTGGGCGAAATTCCTGTCGCTGGCCTTCGTCGCATGTCCCGTCGTGGCCTTCCTGATGATCTGCGTGTTTGGATTCATCGTGTGGTTCGGACAGATTCTGTTTTGGGGCCCGCCGGCCTGAAAACGAAATCCGAGAAACCAGCCGGTTGGGCCTACACATGAAAAATCGCTTCAAGGCAGTCAAGACTGCAATTCACTGGGTGCTCGCGTTGTTGCTGCGCCCCTCCACCAGAATCGGACTGGGCGTCCTGGTCATCGGTGGATTCATCGGCGGCGTGACGTTCCTCGCGCTGTTCAATACCGGCATGAACGCCACCAATTCCGAGGCCTTCTGTATCTCGTGCCACTCGATGAGCGACACGGTGCTGCCCGAGCTGAAGCAGACGGTGCACTGGAAGAACCGCTCGGGGGTGCGCGCCCATTGTCCCGATTGCCACGTGCCGCACGACTTCACGTCCAAGGTGGCGCGCAAGATGCAGGCCTCGCGCGAGGTGCTGGGGCATCTGATGGGAACCATCGGCACGCCCGAGAAATTCAAGGAGCACCGCATCGTGCTCGCCACGCGCGAGTGGGCCCGCTTCAAGGCCAACAACTCCAAGGAATGCCGCAACTGCCATGACTACGCCAGCATGGACTTCGACAAGATGCGCGTGACGTCGCAGACCATCATGCATGGCGCGGCGGAACGCAACGCCAGCTGCGTCGACTGCCACAAGGGCATCGCGCACCACCTGCCCGAGGTCAAGTCGCAGGGCAATCCGGCGCTGGCGGCGCTCACATCCGAGGCCCGCGGCGCGGCCATCGAGACCGGCAAGCGCTATTACAGCGTCATGCCCCAGCCGCTCTACGCGGACCCGGAACTGACGCGGGAGATCGGCGCCATCGAGATCGCCACCGACGCCAAGGTGCTGCAGAAAAAGAACGACGCGGTGCAGGTCGAGCTGCAGCTCTGGCGGAAGAACAAGGGGTATGCGCGCGTGTTGTACGGCCGCTTCGGCCTGAACATCACCAGCGCCGTGCTGGCCAAGGAGGTCTCGCGGGACGATGACCTGATCCACGTGCTCGAGACCCAGGTCGACAAGGTCACCGGCCTGGAGTGGCAGAAGATTTCCGCCACGGTCTGGCTGCGCGGCGGCGGGCTGGTCGACAACGTCGAGCCGATCTGGGGTGTGGCCCGGCAGAGCTATTCGCAAAGCTGCAGCGTGTGCCATCGCCAGCCGAACGAGGCTTCGCACGACGCCAACCAATGGCCCGGGCTGTTTGGCGGCATGGTCGGATTCACCAACATGGACGACCCGACCGCGAAGCTGGTCCTGAAGTATCTGCAATTGCATTCCTCTGATTTCGTTGTAAAGGACGGTGTGGCCTCGGCCCACTGAGATAGTCATGAAGATTTCCCGTCGCCGGTTCATGGGCGGTATCGCCGCTTCGCTGGGTTCTTTCGCCATCCCGCCGCTGTTGCGCAATGGCAATGTGGTGCGCGCCGCGCAGGGGGCATCGGGCGATGCCGGCCCCGGGCGCTGGCGATTTTCCGGCGCCCACTGGGGCGCCTTCCGGGCGCGCGTCGTGGCCGGCCGCGTGGTCGAAATCAAGCCGTTCGAGTTCGACAAGCACCCGACGCCGATCCTCGATGGCACGCTCGACGTGCTGTACAGCGCCTCGCGGGTGCGCTATCCCATGGTGCGGCTGGACTGGTACCGCAAGCGCGGCCAGTCCGGCGGCCTGCGCGGCGACAACCGCTTCATCCGGGTGGGGTGGGACGAGGCGCTGGACCTGGTCTATAGCGAGGTCGAGCGGGTCCAGAAGGACTACGGACCGTGGGCGCTGCACGTGGGCAACGTGGGCTGGCGTTCGGTGGGGCTGATGCACAGCTGCGGCAACCATATGCTGCGGGCCATGGGGATGCACAGCTACAGCGTGGGGACGGCGGGCGATTACTCGACCGGCGCCGGGCAGACCATATTGCCTTACGTGCTGGGGTCGACCGAGGTGTATTCGCAGGGCACGTCCTGGGACATCATCCTCAAGGAAACCCAGGTACTGGTTTTCTGGGCGAGCGATCCGATCAAGAACCTGCAGGTGGGTTGGAACACCGAGACGCACGAGGCCTACGCGTACTTCGAGCAGTTGAAGCAGAAGGTGGCCAACAACGAGATCCAGGTGATCTGCGTCGATCCGGTGAAAAGCAAGACGCGCAATTACCTGGAGTGCGAGCAGCAGTATGTCAACCCGCTGACGGACGTGGCCTTCATGCTGGGTATCGCCCATACGCTGTGGAAGGAAGGTCTGCACGACAAGAAGTTCCTCGAGACCTATGCGGTGGGCTTCGACGAATTCACCGCCTACCTGGATGGCAAGACCGAGGACAAGATCGAAAGAACGCCGGAATGGGCCGAGTCCATCTGCGGCGTGCCGGCGGCGCGGATACGCGAACTGGCGCGCCTGATGGCGGCCCATCGCACCCAGCTGATGTTCGGCTGGGCGATACAGCGCCAGCAGCATGGCGAGCAACCCTACTGGATGGGCGCCATCCTGGCGGCGATGCTGGGCCAGATCGGCCTGCCCGGCGGCGGCATCAGCTTTTCGCATCACTACAGTTCGGTGGGCGTGTCGTCCTCCGGCGCGTCGATGCCTGGCGCCTTTCCCCTGAATCTGGATACCGGGCGCACGCCCCGCCACGAGAACGGCGACTACCAGGGATACAGCGCCGTCGTGCCGGTGTCCCGCGTCATCGACGCACTGCTGGAGCCGGGCAAGGAAATCAACTTCAACGGGCACAAGGTGAAACTGCCGCCGTACAAGGTGGCCCTGTTCTCGGGGTGCAACCAGTGGCACCGGCAGCAGGACCGCAACCGGATGAAGGCGGCCTACCAGAAGCTCGAGACGGTGGTGGCCATCGACTACAACTGGACCGCCACCTGCCGTTTCGCCGATATCGTGCTGCCGGCCTGCACGCCGTACGAGCGCAATGACATCGACGCGTATGGCTCATATTCGAACCGCGGCGTGATCGCCATGCACAAGCTGGTCGATCCGCTGTATCACTCGCGCTCGGATTTCGACATCTGGACGGACTTCTGCAAGCGCATGCAGCGCGACGTCGAATACACCCGCAACATGAGCGAGATGCAGTGGGTCGAATCGCTGTACGAAGACTGCCGCAAGGAAAACGCCGGCAAGGGGTATGCGATGCCGCCGTTCGCCGAATTCTGGGAGACAGGCTATGTGCTGTTCCCCGAAGGCCAGCCCTGGGTGCGGCACGCCGATTTCCGCGAGGACCCGGAGGTCAACGCGCTGGGCACGCCGTCCGGGTTCATCGAGATCTACAGCCGCAAGATCGCGGGGTTCGGTTACCGCGACTGCAAGGGGCATCCGGTCTGGATGGAAAAGGCCGAGCGTTCCCACAACGGGCCGCATTCGGACAAGTATCCGCTCTGGCTGCAATCGGCGCACCCGGATACCCGCCTGCATTCGCAGACCTGCGAATCGCCGACGCGACGCGCGACCTACACGATCCAGGGGCGCGAGCCGGTCTACCTCAGCCCCGAGGATGCCAAACGGCGCGGCATCAGGCACGGAGACCTGGTGCGCGTCTTCAACGGCCGGGGCCAGTTGCTGGCGGGGGGCGTCCATTTCCGCCAACTTCCCGCCGGGCGTCGTCCGCATCCAGGAAGGGGCCTGGTACGGGCCCACCGGCCCCGAGATCGGCGCGCTGGATACCTACGGGGATCCCAACACGCTGACGCTGGACATCGGCACCTCCGAACTGGCGCAGGCGCCGAGCGCCAATACCTGCCTGGTGGAAATCGAGCTGTTCCAGGGAGCCGCGCCCGCGGTGACTGCGTTCGGCGGCCCCATCGAGGTGGACATCGGCGGCAAGGTCCTGGCGGGGCATTGACGCAATCGCCGGGCCGCCATCCGCGCGCGTGCCCGGCCGGCACCCGGTTTTCCTGGAGCATCAATTGGATAACGCTCGTATCGATCTGGATTGGGCCGCTATCTCCCATGCGCGGTCGCAAATCTATGGCTGGTTTTCGACGGTCTTCGCCAAGGAGCTGGGCCGTGAAGCCATGGCGCTTTACCTGGCGGGCGGCGTCGAGCCACTGCTGTCCGTCTTTTCGAACCTGGGGCTGGCGCGGGAGGCCGAGGCGGTGGACGGCGTGCTGCGGGAGTGGGCGCAACACGGTGATGCCTTGCTGGAGAACGCCGCCGACTTTGCCGCGCTGTTCCTGCTGGAAGGGCGGCATTGCCCGATCCCCTATGCCTCGTACTACCTGGGCGACGGGGGGGGGCTGCTCTATGGCAAGCCGGCGCAGTTGATGCGGTCGTTCCTGGCGTCCAGTCAGTTGCGCCTCGATGAACAGTTCAAGGAACCGGAAGACCACCTGTCCGTCATCCTGGCGTTGCTGTCGTGGTGGACCAAGGCGTGCGACCGCGCCGCGGACATCACGGCGCAGGCGCGCGATCAGGCGGCATTCATCGAATCCGCCCTGACGTCCTGGCTGGCGGCCTGGCAGGCCCGGATGGACGCGGTCGATGGCCTGGCCTTCCGTTTCTACCCGGCCGTGGGCGCCTTGCTGGCCGCCTTCGTGCGCGTGGACCTGGAATGCCTGAACACCTTCCGCTGAGCCTGACGCGGCGCATGCTGCGCGCGGCGCGGCCGTCGCGCCGCGTGGCCATCGTGCTCGTGGCCGGCGCGTTGACCTGCTATGGCGCGGTGCAGTTCTGGTCATCCCGCGACCCGGCCGTCGCCTTCCGTGAAAGCGGCGACGTCGCCCAGCTCATCGCCGCGGTCACTCGCCTGGAGCAACGCACCGCCCAGGCGCCGCAGGACTACGCCGCCCAGCGGCTGCTCGCGCACGGCTATCGCGCCATGGGCCGCCATGCCGACGCCGTCCACGCCTTCGGCAAGGCGTGGCCCCTGGTGCAGGACGACCCCGACGAACTGGCCCTGTTCGCCGCCACCCTCGCCATTTACCGAGGCGGCTTTTCCGGCAAGCCCGATGAGCTCCTGCAGCGCGCCCTGGCGGCCGACCCGTCCCACGCCAACGCCCTGATGCTCAAGGGTGCCTCGGCCTACGAGCGAGGCGACTTCGGACTTGCCCGGCGCACCTGGGAGCGCGTCCTGACCCAGGGCGGCCTGGACGACGAGGACCTTGAATGGGTCCGCGCGCAGATCGCCCGCCTCCCGGACCCGATGGTCACGACCGCGCAGGCTAAGACAATTCCTAAATAAACCCGTCCCCCATTGACCCGTATCAACTCTCTATATAACCAAAAGCGATAAGTTAATGCCACAACAACACAATTCGCGGAGAAGTCTGTGCCTCACCCCCCACCCGAAGTCCCCCTCCCGGGCAAACGCGGTTTCCTGAAGAACCTGCTCGGCCTGAGCGCCGCCGCCACCATCATCCCCATCCGTGCCGAAGCCGGCACCGGCATCAACCAGCAACCCCCTCGTCGTCCCGGCATCCCCGGCAAGCGCTACGGCATGCTCGTCGACCTGCGCAAATGCATCGGCTGCCAGTCCTGTACGGTCAGCTGTTCGCTCGAGAACCTGCCGCCGGTCGGCCAGTTCCGCACCACCGTTCTGCAATACGAAGTCCAGCCCGACAGCGGCAGCCCCTGTGCCATGGTGATGCTGCCGCGCCTGTGCAACCACTGCGACAACCCGCCCTGCGTGCCGGTCTGTCCGGTGCAGGCCACGTTCCAGCGCGAGGACGGCATCGTGCTGGTCGACAACCAGCGCTGCGTCGGCTGCGGCTATTGCGTGCAGGCCTGTCCGTATGACGCCCGCTTCATCAACCACGACACCCAGACCGCCGACAAGTGCACCTTCTGCGAGCACCGGCTCGAAGCCGGCCTGCTGCCGGCCTGCGTCGAAAGCTGCGTGGGCGGCGCCCGCGTCATCGGCGACCTGAACGATCCCGACAGCGCCATCTCGCAACGGCTGGCTGAGCACCGCGCCGACATCAAGGTGCTCAAGCCCGAGATGAAGACCGATCCGCACGTCTATTACATCGGCCTGCCCGATGCCTTCGTACACCAGATCGACGGCCAGGCCGGCGTGCGGCTGGCCGGTGGCCATTGAGAAGGGGAGCGCCATGCAGATCACTGAATTGCTGACGCCGGTCTACGACGCCGCCTGGCTGCCGTGGGCCGTGCAGTACTTTTTCCTTATCGGCATCGCCGCGACCGCGGCGTTGACCGCCGCCGGCGCCGCCTTTGGCGAGGCCGGCTCGTCGGCGCGCCGCCTGCTGCCGGCCGCGGTCACCGTGTTGCTGGTGTGCGCCATCGCGGCGCCCGTGTCGCTGCTGGCCGACCTGCACCAGCCGGGCCGGTTCTGGCATTTCTATACCCGGCTGACGCCGTGGTCGTGGATGTGGCTGGGGGCGTTGCTGCTGCCGGTCTTCACCGGACTGGCGGTGCTGTTCTGCGCCGCCCGGTGGTGGGGGCGCATGGTCTGGGTGCGGCTGTTGGGCATCGCGCTGGCGCTGTCGGCGGTGTCGATCCTGGTCTACACCGGCGCCGAGGTGATGGTGCTGCGGGCGCGGCCGCTGTGGCACACGCCGTTCCTGCCGCTGAATTTCGCGCTGACCGCGTGGCTGGGGGCGCTGGGGGCGATGTTCCTGGTGGCGCGCTGGCTGCCGGGCGGCCTGAAGGCGCTGCCGGCCGAGCTGCTGCGCCGCCTGAGCGTGACGGCGGTGGTGATGATGCTGATCGGCGCGGGCGCCTGGGTGCTGCTGGGCCTGCTCGGCCAGGACCCTTCGTTCGATGCCGCGTTGCGCCTGTTCGGCGAATTCCCGGTATGGCGCGCCAGCCTGGCCGGCGCCGTGGCCACCGGGTTCTGCATGATCGCGCTGCTGCAACGCGCGCCGCGCGCGCTGGCGGCGCCGCTGCCGTCGGCGGCGCTGGCGCTGACCATGCTGGCCGCCGCCTGGATCTTCCGCTGGGTGGTGTTCATGAGCGTGCAGGGCGTGCCCAAGTATGGCGCCGGCCTGTACCTGTACGACATGCCCTGGGGCAGCGACGGCCTGCTCGGCATGATCGGCGTGCTGGGCCTGTGCGCCGCGCTGGTCGCCGCCGTGACCTACGCGCTGGAACTGTTCCCGGCCCGCACCCGCGGCCTGGCCGCCTGAGGGCGCCGGCCCGACACGAATTCGCATCGAGATGACCATGGACAAGCGACACCAAGACGACAAGCCCGACGCCCACGCGGACGGACCCGATCAACCCGACAACGCCGCGCGCCGCAAGCTGATCGCGCGCGGCGGTGTGGTCGCCGGCGGCATGGCCGCGTTCGCGGCCGGCTATGGCGAGACCGTCGCCAAGGCCGTGAAAGGCCTGGCGCAGGGCACGGCCGGCGTGCCCACCGCGCACGCCGTGCGCGGCAATTCGCTGACGCCGGAATTCCGCATCGATCCGGTCAGCGGGCTGCTGTCGGCCCAGCCGGGCCAGACCGTCAGCCCTTCCAGCTGCCTGGGCTGCTGGACGCAGTGCGGTGTGCGCCTGCGCGTCGATACCGCGGCCAACCGCATCCTGCGGGTGGCCGGCAACCCGTACCACCCGCTGGCCACCACGCGGCCGGCGGCGATGGAGACGCCGGTGCGCGAGACCTACGCGCAACTGGGCGGCGACAATGGCCTGGAAGGGCGCGCCACGTCCTGTGCGCGCGGCTCGGCCATGCTGGAGCAGATGCACAGTCCGTACCGCGTGCTGCAGCCGCTCAAGCGCGTCGGCGGCCGGGGCGAAGGCAAGTGGCAGACGATTTCGTTCGAGCAGCTGGTGCAGGAGGTGTGCGAGGGCGGCGACCTGTTCGGCGAGGGCCACGTGGACGGCCTGCGCGCGATCTTCGACCGCGACACGCCGCTGGACCCGGCCAACCCGGAGTACGGCGCCAAGGTCAACCAGTTCCTGTTCACCGATGCGTCCAACGAAGGCCGCACGCCGCTGATCCAGCGCTTTGCCGGCCAGTCGTTCGGCGCCGTCAACTTCAGCAACCATGGCTCGTACTGCGGCCAGAGCTTCCGCGTCGGCGCGGGCGCGGCGCTGGGCGACCTGAAGGGCATGCCGCACGGCAAGCCGGATTGGGACAACGCCCGCTTCGGCCTGTTCATCGGCGCGGCGCCGGCGCAGGCCGGCAACCCGTTCCAGCGCCAGGCGCGCCAGCTGGCCGAGGCCCGCACCCGGCCGCAGGAAACCGGCTTCACCTACGTGGTGGTGTCGCCGATGCTGCCGGCCTCGTCCAGTCTGTCGGCGGGCTCGGGCAATGAGTGGGTGCCGGTCAATCCCGCCAGCGACCTGGCGCTGGCGATGGGCTTGATCCGCTGGATCCTGGACAACGAGCGCTTCGATGCGCGGGCGCTGGCGCAGCCGGGTCCCGCGGCCATGAAGGCGGCGGGCGAGGCGGCGTGGACCAATGCCACGCACCTGGTGATCGCCGAACCCGGCCATCCGCGCCTGGGCAGCTTCCTGCGCGGCGCCGACCTGGGCTGGGCCAGGCCGGCCGATGCCGGCGAGAAATGGGAAGACGTGTACGTGGTGCGGCGGGAGGACGGCAAGCTGGCGCCGCATACCGGCGCGCTGCCGGCCACGCTGTTCGTGGACGAGGCGGTGGCGGCGCCGGGCCTGGCGGGCGCGCCGGCCGCGCTGCGGGTATGCAGCGCGCTGGCGCTGCTGCGCGATGAAGCGCGGCGCAAGTCGCCGGCGGAATACGCCGCGCTGTGCGGCGTGCCGGCGGCCAAGATCGCCGAGCTGGCCGAACGTTTCACCAGCCACGGCAAGCGCGCCGTGGCGGATGCGCACGGCGGCACCATGAGCGGGGCGGGCTTCTACACCGCGTACGCCATCGCCATGCTCAACACGCTGGTGGGCAACCTCAACGTCGAGGGCGGCCTGGTGCTGGACGCCGGCCCGTTCCCGCCGTATGGCGCGGGGCCGCGCTACAACATCGCGGGCTTCGCCAACCGCGCCACGCCCAAGGGCGTGGGCCTGTCGCGCAACCGTTTCCCGTACGAGAAATCGAGCGAGTTCAAGCGCAAGCAGGCCGCCGGCCAGCCGGTCTATCCGGCCGCCGCGCCCTGGTATCCGGCCACCGGCGGGCTGAGTTCCGAGATGCTGGCGTCGGCGCTGGCGGGCTATCCGTACCGCGCCAAGGTCTGGTTCAACCACATGAGCAACCCGGTCTACGGCATCGCCGGGCTGAAGAGCGTGCTGCTGGACAAGCTGAAGGATCCGAAGCTCCTGCCGCTGTCGGTGTCGATCAATCCGTTCATCAACGAGACCAACGCGCTGGCCGACTACATCGTGCCCGACACCGTCACCTATGAAAGCTGGGGCGTGTCGGCGCCGTGGGCCGACGTGGTGGCCAAGGCGTCGACGGTGCGCTGGCCGGCGGTCGAGCCGCGCGTGGCGCGCAGCGCCGACGGCGCGCCGGTGTGCCTGGAGTCGTTCCTGATCGCCTGCGCCAAGCGCATCGGCATGCCGGGCTTCGGCGCCAACGCCATCGCCGACCAGGATGGCAACCGCTATCCGCTGGACACGGCCGAGGACTTCTTCCTGCGCGGCATCGCCAACATCGCCTTCGGCGCGGGGCGGCCGGTGCCCGAGGCCAGCGATGACGACCTGGAACTGACCGGCGTGGCGCGCTATCGCGATACGCTGCAAGGCAAGCTCAAGCCCGAGGAATGGCGGCGCGTGGCCATGGTGATGAGCCGGGGCGGACGCTTCGACCGCATGCCGGATGCCTGGAACGATGCCGGCCAGACGCGTCAGGCCTGGGCCAAGCCGCTGCAGGTCTGGAGCGAGGAACTGGCGGGCTTTCGCCACGCGATGACGGGCGAGCGCTATAGCGGCTGCCCGACCTGGTATCCGGCGCGGCTGGCCGACGGGCGCGACGTGCGCCAGCAGTATCCGCGGGCGGACTGGCCGTTCCTCTTGAGTTCGTTCAAGTCCAACCTGATGAGCTCGATGTCGATCGGGGTGGACCGGTTGCGCCAGGTGCATCCGCACAACCCGGTGTCGATCAACCGCCAGGACGGCGAACGGATGGGCTTGCGCAATGGCGACCGGGTGCGCATCGTCACGCCGGGCGGGGCGGTGACCGGCCTGGCGTTGCTGCGCGACGGCATCCAGCCGGGCGCGGTCGGCATCGAGCACGGTTACGGCCATACCGAGCTGGGCGCGCGCGCCCATCTGGTGGATGGTCAGCCGATGCCGCACGATCCGGCGCTGGCGGCGGGCGTGAACCTGAACGACCTGGGGTTCGGCGATGCGACGCGCGGCGAACATGCCAACGTCTGGATCGACTGGGTCTCGGGCGCGGCGGTGCGGCAGGGGTTGCCGGCGCGCATCGAGCGGGCCTGAGGCTGCGTCGCGGCGTCGGGTGGCGCCGGCGCCGCGATGGGCGACGGCGCTGGGGCGCTAGCGCAGCACGGTGTCGGCCACCAGTTCCAGCCCGCTGGCCGGCACGTCGGTTTCCACCGGCGTGCCGCCCACGTCGCCGGGCTGCGGCATCGCCGTGCCCGAGCGGCTGACGCGGATTTCGACGCGCACGCGGCCGGCGCTGGACAACAGCGCCTGCGGCGACATGGCGTTGCTGTCGTCGAGCGTGAAGGCGCGCGGCAGGTCGGCGGCGCGCAGCCGCAACACGGCCAGCGGCATGCGCGAACCCGAGGCGGGGCGCGCCAGGATGAAGACGGTGTCGGTCGGTTGCACCTGGGCCATCAGGGCGGGGGCGATCCGCGCCTGGCCGCTGAGGCGGCCCGGGGCGGCGGCCTGGCTCGCCGGTGGCGTGGCGGCGGACGCTTGCGAAGGCGAGGATTGGGCGGTCACCGGAGCCTGGGCCGGCGTCGCGGGCTGCGCGCCGCCAGCCGATGCGACCGCGCGGGCCTGGGCGATGTTGGATTCGATCTGGCGCGCGGCCTCGGAATCCGGCGGCAGCAAGCTTTGCAGGCGCTGCCAGTATTCCAGCGCCTGGGCGGCGTCGCCGCGCCGCAGGGCCATCATGCCGGCCAGCGCCAGGGCCTTGGGCTGGTCGGGGTTGACCGCCAGCGCCTGCGCCACCGCCGCGATCGAGGCCGCGTCCGGCGCGCCCTGGTTGGCGGACAGCAGCGCGTCAGCCAGGTCGGCCAGCACCTGCGGCTGCGCCGGCGCCAGCCGCAGCACTTCGCGGTAGGCGGCGGCCGCGTCGGTGTAGCGGCCCAGGGTTTCGTAGGAGCGCGCCAGCGTGTACCAGCCATCGGCGTCATCCGGCGCGGCGCGCAGGCGCTGGGCCAGCGCGTTGATGGCCAGCGCCATGGCGTCGCCGTCGTCGCCGGCATGCGGTTCGGCGGCGCCGGCCGTGGCCACGGTGGCGGCGGCGCGCGGGTTGCCCAGGTGCTGATAGAGCAGGGCCGCCGCCAGCGGCACCGCCAGACTCAACAGGCAGGCGACGGCGATGCCGGCGCGCTGGCCCGCGGCCGACGGCGCCGCCGCGCCGCGCCGGGCCAGGTCCTGCAGCAGGTCGCGTTGCAGTTCCTCGTCGGCGCGCATGGCCGCGTCGGCGCTCAGGGCGCCATCGCGCTGGTCGCGCCGCAGCTGCTCGCGCTGCGCCAGGTAGAAGGCGCGCAGGCCGGCATCGGCCGCGTTGTCCTCGGCCGGCGGCGGACGGCGCAGCAGCGGCGGCACCAGGCACAGCAGGGTGGCCAGCAACAGCGCCAGTACGGATAGCCAGAGCGCGGTCATGGGCCGCTATCCAGGTAGCGCGCCGCGCGGGCGCGTTCGTCGGCGGTCAGCGGCGGCCGGCTGCGGGGCCGCCGCGCCACGGTGCGCCACAGCACCGCGAAGCCCAGCGCCAGCAGCGCGAACGGGCCCAGCCACAGCAGCCAGGTGATGGGCTTGAAGGGCGGCTCATAGCGCACGAAATCGCCGTAGCGGTCTTCGAAGAAGCGCATGATCTGCGCGTCGCTGCGGCCCTCGGCCAGCTGGCTCCGGATCAAGTTGCGCATGTCGTGCGCCAGCGGCGCGTTGGATTCGGCCAGCGACTGGTTCTGGCACACCAGGCAGCGCAGGCCATGGGCCAGGTGCTCGGCGCGCTGCTCCAGCGCTGGCGGCAGCGGGGGCGACGGCGCCTGGGCCCGGGCCGGCGCCAGCGACCCCAGCGCCAGCAGCAATGCCAGCAGCGGCGCGGCCAGGCCATGGCCCGGGCGGCGCCGCGGCGGCTGGCCGCCGCGCCCCTCCTGGATGCCCGGCGATTGCGCCGGGCGCCAGGCCGGGGCGGGCGCGGGATGGCGGGACCGCGTCATCATTGCAGCGCCTCGATCATCGGTTGCAGCCGGGTGCGCCAGATATCCGGCGTGATCAGGCCCAGCTGGCGGTAGCGGATGCGGCCGGCGCCGTCGATGACGAAGGTCTCGGGCACGCCGTAGACGCCGTATTCGATGCCGACGCGGCCGTCGACGTCGCTGGCGGACGCAATGTACGGATCGCCATGACGGCCCAGCCAGGCCAGCGCGTCCTCCGGCTTGTCCTTGTAGTTCAGGCCGTACAGCGGCACGTTGTGCCGCCGCGCCACCTCGCGCAGCACCGGCAGTTCCTCGCGGCAGGGCGCGCACCACGAGGCCCACACGTTCAGCAGCCAGACCTTGCCGCGCATCGCCTGCACGTCCAGCCGCTCGCCGGGCGCGTGCAGCAGCGGCAGGCCGATGGCGGGGGCGGGCTTGTCGATCATGGCCGAGGGCACGGCGCGCGGATCGCGCGACAGCCCCATGGCCAGGAACACCGCCATGGCGAGAAAGACCGCGAGCGGCACCAGGTATCGCAGCATCAGTAGCCCTCGCGCGGCGTGGCCGGCACGGCGCCGGCGCGGGGGTGGGCGGCCCGCGCCGCTTGCTGGCGGTAGCGCCTGTCGCCCGCCGCCAGCAGGCCGCCCAGCGCCATCAGCAGGCAGCCGGACCAGATCCACGCCATGAACGGCTTGACCTGGATGCGCACCGTCCAGGCGCTGCCGCCGGCCGGTTCGCCCAGGGCCACGAACAGGTCGCGGGTGAAGCCGCTGTCGATCGCGGCCTGGCTCAGCGGCATGTCCTGCACCGTGTAGAGGCGCTTCTCCGGATACAGCGTGGTGACGGGCCGGCCGTCGGCGCGGGTGACGCGGAATTCGGCGCGCTGCGCGCTGTAGTTGGGGCCGGTGGCCGGCGCCAGCGCGGCGAAGGTGAAGCGGTAGCCGCCGGCCTCCTGCACCGCGCCCAGGTCCAGCCGCAGTTCCTGCTTGACCTCGTAGCCGTTGGCCAGGGTGGCGCCGGCGATGAAGACGCCGATGCCGGCGTGCGCCAGCAGCATGCCGTACCAGGCGCGCGGCTGGCGCCCCAGGCGCCGCAGCCAGTGGCCGTCGCCGTCGGTCAGGCGCTGCCAGGCATGGGCGGCCGCGCTGGCGATCGACCAGGCCGCCAGCCACAGGCCCAGGATCACCAGCGGCGAGCCCAGCCGCGCCGGACCCGGCATGGCCAGCGGCAGCAGCACCGCCGTGGCCACGCTGACGCCGAAGGCGACGCGCAGCCGGCGGCCCAGGTCGGGCGCCTGCGCCTGCTTCCAGCGCGCCACCGGGCCGACTCCCATCAGGAAAATGGCCGGCGTCATCAGCGGCACGAAGACGGCCTCGAAGTAGGGCGGACCGATGGAGATCTTGCCCCAGTCCAGCACGTCCAGCACCACCGGGTACAGCGTGCCCAGCAGCACCGAGGCGGCCGCCACGGTCAGCACCACGTTGTTGGCCAGCAGCAGCGATTCGCGCGACAGCAGCGCGAAGCCGCCGCCCAGGCCGACCTTGGGCGCGCGCCAGGCGTACAGCGTGAGCGAGCCGCCCACCACCAGCGTCATGAAGCCCAGGATGTACAGGCCGCGTCCCGGATCGACCGCGAAGGCGTGGACCGAGGTCAGCACGCCCGAGCGCACCAGGAAAGTCCCCAGCAGGCTGAGCGAGAACGCGCACAGGGCCAGCAGCACGGTCCAGCTGCGGAACGCGCCGCGCCGTTCGGTGACGATGAGCGAATGGATCAGCGCGGTGCCCGCCAGCCACGGCATGAAGGACGCGTTCTCGACCGGGTCCCAGAACCACCAGCCGCCCCAGCCCAGCACGTAGTAGGCCCAGGCGCTGCCGAGCAGGATGCCGAGGGTCAGGAAGGTCCAGGCCGCCAGCGTCCACGGCCGCACCCAGCGCGCCCACAGCGCGTCCAGTTCGCCGGACAGCAGCGCCGCGATGGCGAAGGCGAAGGCGACCGAGAAGCCGACGTAGCCCATGTACAGCATGGGCGGATGCACGATCATGCCCGGGTCCTGCAGCAGCGGGTTGAGGTCGCGGCCGGCCATGGCCGGCGGCATCAGGCGCTCGAAGGGGTTGGACAGGAACAGCAGGAATAGCAGGAAGCCGGCGCTGATCCAGCCCATCACCGCCAGCACCCGGGCGACGAAGGCCAGCGGCAGGCGCCCGCTGCGCAGCGCCACCGCCAGGGTCCAGGCGCTGAGCAGGTACAGCCACAGCAGCAGCGAGCCTTCGTGGCCGCCCCAGACGGCGGCGAAGCGGTAGGCGGCGGGCAGGTCGGCATGCGAATTGGCGGCCACGTACAGCACCGAATAGTCGTTCTGCAGGAATGACCAGGCCAGGCAGCCGATGGCCACCGTGGCCAGGCCGAACTGCGCCACGGCGGCGGGCCGCGCCACCGCCATGCCCGGCCGCCAGCCGGTGGCGGCGCCGACCAGCGGCAGCGTGCCCTGCGCCAGCGCCGCCAGCAGCGCCAGGATCAGGCTGAAGAGGCCGATCTCCGGGATCATCGCGCGTCCGCCCGCGCCGTGTTGGCGGTGGCGCCGGCGGCGGCGCGCTTGAGCGCATCGGCGGCTTCGGGCGGCATGTAGTTCTCGTCGTGCTTGGCCAGCACCTCGGAGGCATGGAACACGCCGTCGGCGTCGAGCTTGCCGGCGGCCACCACGCCCTTGCCCTCGCGGAACAGGTCGGGCAGCAGGCCCTGGTAGGTCACGGGCACGGCGTGCGCGGTGTCGGTGACGATGAAGCGCAGCTTCAGGCCGTCGCGCTGCACCGAGCCTTCCTGCACCAGGCCGCCGACGCGAAAGCTGCCATGGGTCGGCGCCTCGCGCGCCGCCACCTGGGTCGGCGTGAAGAAGAACACCAGGTTCGATTGCAGCGCGTTGAGCACCAGCGCGACGGCCGCGGCCAGCAGGCCCAGGCCGCCCAGCAGCGCCAGGACGCGGCGCCGGCGCGGGCTCATCGGCCGTCCCCGGCGCGCAGCCGGGCGGCGCGGCGGCGGGCCCGCGCCCGGCGCCACAGCGAGCCGGCCTCCCAGCCGATCAGCGCCAGCGTCACGCCATAGGCGCCCAGCAGATAGGGGCCGTGGCCCTGCAGCGAGAACAGCGTGTCCCAGCTCATCGGCGCTCCCGGGCGGGTTCGGTGGCGGCCGGTTCGCGTTCGGCGATGATGCCGCGCACCCGCGCCAGCGACGCGGCCGCGCTGTACAGCCAGAACGCGATCACCATCAGCAGCATCGCCGCCAGCATGACGCGCGCCATGCTGGGCGCGGTGGTCAGGTTGATCGAGGCGCCCTGGTGCAGCGTGCTCCACCAGCGCACCGAGAAATAGATAATGGGCACGTTGACCACGCCGGCCAGCAGCAGGATGGCGCCGCCGCGGTCGCCGCGGCGCGGATCGTCGCTGGCCGCCTGCAGCGCCATGAAGCCCAGGTACAGGAACAGCAGGATCAGCTCCGAGGTCAGGCGCGCGTCCCACACCCACCAGGCGCCCCAGGTCGGCTTGCCCCACAGCGCGCCGGTCCACAGCGTCAGGAAGGTGAACAGCGCGCCAGTGGGCGCCAACGCCCGCATCATCATGAACGACAGCCGCGTCTGCAGGATCAGCCCGAGCGCGGCGTACAGCGCCATCACCAGGTACAGGAACATCGACATCCAGGCCGCCGCCACGTGGATGAAGAGGATGCGGTAGACCTCGCCCTGCTGGCTGTCGACCGGGGCCTTGACCAGGCCCACATAGAGTCCGGCGGCGGCGAACAGCGCCGCGGCCAGCGCCAGCCACGGGATCAGCCGGCCGGCCAGCGGATAGAAGCGTTGCGGCGCGGCGTAGCGCAGCCAGCCCGGGCGCGCGGGCGGGGTCGGCAGCAGGGTGAGATGCGGGGGCGAGTGCATGATGGCCGGTCCTCAGTCCAGCGCCACGCGCAGCGCGGCCGAGGCGCTCCACGGGCAGAGCAGCAGCGCCAGGCACAGGCCGGCGCCCAGCAGCGACAATTGCGGGCCGGCGCCCAGGCCGGCATGCACCGCCGCCACCGCGCCACTGCCGAAGATCAGCACCGGCACGTACAGCGGCAGCACCAGCAGCGGCAGCAGCGCGCCGCCGCGCAGGCCCAGGGTCAGCGCCGCGCCCAATCCGCCGACCAGCGCCAGCGTCGGCGTGCCCAGCAGCAGCGACAGCGCCAGCACGCCGATGGCGCCCGGCGTCAGGCCGAACTGCAGCGCCAGCACCGGGCTGGCCAGGATCAGCGGCAGGCAGCTGCTGAACCAGTGCGCGGCCAGCTTGGTGGCCACCAGCAGGGGCAGGGGATGGGGCGACACCAGCAACTGTTCCAGCGCGCCGTTGTCGTAGTCCTGGGCGAAGGGGCGTTGCAGCGTCAGCAGGATGCCGAGCAGGGCGCAGACCCACAGCACGCCGGGGCCGATGGCGGCCAGCAGCGCCGGGTCGGGGCCGATGGCCAGCGGGAACAGCGAGCCCGCCACCACGAAGAACAGCGTCGCGCCCAGCGTTTCCGCCGGCCGTCGCCAGGCCAGCCGCAGTTCACGGCGCGCCAACTGCCACAGCGTTGCCAGCATCGGCGTAGTCATCCATGTCCAGGGTTTGCATATCGGCGAAGGCCAGGCCGGGCGGGCGGTGCGAGGCCACCACGGCCAGGCCGCCGCCGGCCAGGTGCGCGGCCAGCGCCTGGTCCAGCAGGTCGAGGCTGGCGGCATCGAGCCCCGCGTCGGGTTCATCCAGCAGCCACAGCGGCTTGCCCGCCAGCACCGTGGCCGCCAGCGCCAGCCGCCGGCCCTGGCCCTGCGACAGCCGCGCCGCCGGCTGGTCGGCGCAGGCTTCCAGGCGCCAGGCGCGCAGGGCCGGCCCGGTGTCGACGGCGGGCGCGCCGGCTATCGCCAGCGCATAGCGCAGGTTGTCGGCCGCGCTCAGCTCGCCGCACAGGCCGTTGCCGTGCGACAGGAAGGCCATATGCGCGTGATAGGAGGCCGGGTCGCGGCGGATGTCGCGGCCGCGCCATTGCACGCCGCCGGCCAGCGGCCGCAGCAGGCCGGCTAGCATGCGCAGCAGGCTGGTCTTGCCGCTGCCGTTGGCGCCGCGCACCCGCAGCAGCTGGCCCGGGGCCAGCGCCAGGTCGATCGGGGCCGCCGCGCCGCGCCGGCCGACCAGGCCGACCGCGCGCAGGCCGGCGTCCGCCATGGCGTTGGCGCTGTCTGCCGCGGCGCCGGCGCTGTCCGCCGCGGCGTCGGCCAGGGCGGCGAAGGGCGGCTCAACGGGCCGCATGCGGGCCGTCCGGGCCGTTCAGGCCGGGCACCGACGACAGCTCGCCGGGCGGAATGTTGGGCAGCTTGTGGGCGATGCCCTTGTGGCAGTCGATGCAGGTCTTGCTCTTGTCGGCCAGGTAGGTCGAGTGCATGTTCTGCGCGCGCACGCTCTGGCGCGTGAAGTCCATGTAGTCGTAGTTGTGGCAATTGCGGCATTCCAGCGAATCGTTGGCCTTGAAGCGGGCCCATTCGTGCCTGGCCAGTTCCAGCCGCTTGTCGACGAACTTCTCGCGCGTGTCGATGGTGCCGAAGATCTTGCCCCAGACCTCCTTGGAGGCCTGCATCTTGCGGGCGATCTTGTCGGTCCAGTTGTGTGGCACGTGGCAGTCCGAGCACAGCGCGCGCACGCCGGAACGGTTTGTGAAGTGGATGGTGCCTTTCAGTTCGGCGTAGACGTTGTCGCGCATCTCGTGGCAGCCGGTGCAGAACTTCTCGGTGTTGGTGAACTCCATGGCGGTGTTGAAGGCGCCCCAGAACAGGATGCCGCCGATGAAGCCGCCCACCGTCAGGAAACCCAGGCTGAAGTGCACGCTGGGCCGGCGGATGATGTTCCAGTAGCGCTTGATGAGTTTGACCATGGCGGTTCCCCGTGCCTTACTTCTTGTCGGCCGCCGGGGCGGAGAGGCGCTTGAGGATCACGTCGATGTCCTGGTAGGTGTTGGACACCAGCGGCTTGGCCTCGGCCTGCGGCACATGGCATTGCACGCAGAAATAGCGCCGTGGCGAGACCTCGGCCAGCACGTTGCTGTCGCGGTCCATGTAGTGGGTCACGCTCAGCGGCGGCGCCTGGGTCTCCTCGGTGTTGACGCGGGCGTGGCAGGCCAGGCAGCGGTTGAAGTTCTTGTCGATCTGGTAGCCGTCGATGCTGTGCGGGATGGTGGGCGGCTGCATCGAATAGGTGCGCATCCGCTTGATGTCCTTGTTCTCGATCGGACTGATCAGCGGCGGGTCGGTCTCGTCGGCGATGGGCGTGGGGCCGCGCATCGGGTCCTGCACCTCGAACGGCGGCGCGGCCCAGGCCGCGATGCTACAGGCTGCGCACAATACGAAAGCGAGAGCGCGTCGGTTCATGGCTGTCTCCGGTGCGCGCGTCAGACCTTGACGATCTTGACCGCGCACTTCTTGAAGTCGGTCTGGAACGAGATCGGGTCGGTGGCGTCCAGCGTGACCTTGTTGATCAGCTGGCCGGCATCGAACCACGGCACGAACACCAGCCCGCGCGGCGGCTTGTCGCGCCCGCGGGTCTCCAGCCGGGTGCGCATCCTGCCGCGCCGCGAGATGATCTCGACCTCGACCCCGCGCCGCAGGCCCATGGCCTGCGCGTCATCGGGGTGCATGAAACAGACCGCGTTGGGAAAGGCCCGGTACAGCTCCGGCACCCGCCGCGTCATGGAGCCGGAATGCCAGTGCTCCAGAATCCGTCCGGTCGACAGCCAGAACGGATACTCCTGGTCCGGCGACTCCGGCGGCGGCTCGTAGGGCAGGGCGTAGATGATGGCGCGGCCGTCCGGGTTGCCGTAGAACTCGAAGCCGGCGCCCGGCTTCACGTACGGGTCGCTGCCCTCGCGATAGCGCCACAGCGTTTCCTTGCCCTTGACCACCGGCCAGCGCAGGCCGCGCACTTCGTGATAGGTGTCGAACGGCGCCAGGTCATGGCCGTGGCCGCGGCCAAACTCGGCGTATTCCTCGAACAGGCCCTTCTGCGCATAGAAGCCGAAGGCCTCGGCCTCCTGGTTGGCGTAGTCCTTGTCGCGGTCGGTATTCGGATAGCGGTTGACCTTGCCGTTGGCGAACAGCACGTCGAACAGCGTCTTGCCGCGGTACTCGGGCTTCTTGGCCAGGAGGTCGGCCGGCCACACTTCCTCGACCTTGAAGCGCTTGGAGAACTCCATCAGCTGCCACAGGTCCGAGCGCGCCTGGCCCGGCGCGTTGACCAGCTGGTGCCAGAACTGCGTGCGGCGCTCGGCGTTACCGTAGGCGCCTTCCTTCTCCACCCACATCGCCGCCGGCAGGATCAGGTCGGCCGAGATGGTGGTGACGGTCGGGTAGGCGTCGGACACGACGATGAAGTTGTCCGGATTGCGGTAGCCCGGCAGCCCCTCGTTCATCAGGTTGGCGGCCGCCTGCATGTTGTTGTTGACCATCACCCAGTAGGCGTTGATCTTGCCGTCTTTCAGCATGCGGTTCTGCAGCACCGCGTGCGCGCCGACCTTCTCGGGGATGGTGCCGGCCGGCAACTGCCAGATGTCCTCGGCGTGGGCGCGGTGCTTGGGATTGGTCACCACCAGGTCGGCCGGCAGCCGGTGCGAGAACGTGCCGACTTCGCGCGCCGTGCCACAGGCCGAGGGCTGCCCGGTCAGCGAGAACGGGCTGTTGCCCGGCGTCGAGATCTTGCCCGTCAGCAGGTGGATGTTGTAGACCATGTTGTTGGCCCACACCCCGCGCGTGTGCTGGTTGAAGCCCATGGTCCAGAACGAGGTCACCCGCAGCTTGGGGTCGGCGTACAGCTCGGCCAGGTCTTCCAGCTGTTTCTTCGGCACGCCCGTCAGCTTGGCGGTGTAGTCCAGGTCGTAGCGCGACACGAACCTGGCGAATTCGTCGAACGTCATCGGCTTGGAGCCGCCGGCATCGCCGGCGTTCTTGGCCGCCTTCTGCAGCGGATGGTCGGGCCGCAGGCCATAGCCGATGTCGGTGTTGCCCTCGCGGAACACCGTGTGCTTGTCGACGAACTCGCGGTTCACGCGCTTGGTCTGGATGATGTGGTTGGCGATGTAGTTCAGGATCGCCAGGTCGGTCTGCGGCGTGAAGGTCAGCGTCAGGTCGGCCAGCTCGTACGAGCGGTGCTCGAAGGTCGACAGCACCGCCACCTTCGTTTTGGGCGCCGACAGGCGCCGGTCGGTGACGCGGGTCCACAGGATCGGATGCATCTCCGCCATGTTCGAGCCCCACAGCACGAACACGTCGGCGCTCTCGATGTCGTCATAACAGCCCATCGGCTCATCGGCGCCGAAAGTGCGCATGAACCCCACCGCCGCCGACGCCATGCAGTGGCGCGCGTTCGGGTCCAGGTTGTTGGAGCGGAACCCCGCCTTCATCAGCTTGAGCGCGGCGTAGCCTTCCCACACCGTCCACTGGCCCGAGCCGAACATGCCGACCGCCTCCGGCCCCTTGTCCTTGAGCACGCGCTTGAACTGCTCGGCCATCACGTCGAAGGCCTGGTCCCACGACACCGGCGCGAACTCGCCATCCTTGGCGTACTTGCCGTCCTTCATGCGCAACAGCGGCGTCGTCAGCCGGTCGTTGCCATACATGATCTTCGACAGGAAATAGCCCTTGACGCAGTTCAGCCCCTTGTTGACCTCGGCATTGAAGTCGCCATGCGTGGCCACCACCTGGTTGTCCTTGACCGCGACGTTCACGCCGCAACCGGTCCCGCAGAACCTACAGGGCGCCTTCGACCACTTGAGCTTGGCCGCCTCCGACTCCGTCACGATGTTCTGCGTGTAGCCCACCACCGGAATCCCCGCCACCGTGGCGGCCGCGGCGGCGGCGGACTGCTTGATGAACTCCCTACGGGCCATTGCCATCGTCGATCTCCTCGTTCATCGCGGCCAGCGTGTCGGCGTGCTGGTACACCAGCGCCGATGCCAGCACGCCATCCAGGCGCTGGATCTGCGAGATCCGCGCCATCATGTCGTCAGTGGAGGGGGCTTCCAGCGTCACCACCAGCTTGCCGGTCTCGGACGCGCCATGGATCTCGGCGCCCGCGATCGCGAGCACCGCGCGGCGCACCTCGTCCAGCCGACGCGGCGTCGCATGCACGACCAGGCTGGCGATATGCAATTCAGGGGAAACCGGCGCAGCGGCCGGGGGGAAAGGATGCGCGGACATGGGGGCGGTTCCGTCGGTACGCATCAGCTGCCCGGAGGACCGGCAAACAACTGATAGAACCAGACAATGAAACCGTAGCCCGCGACGATGATCACCGTAAGAACGGGGGCCATGACCGCCGTCAGGAACAGAAAACTGCGCAGCTCCTGCGGCTTCGTGTAGCCATCAGACTCGTTTGACACACACCACCTCACCAGACAGTCGGGGTATTGCGTTTAACGTGCGGATGTCGAAGTTTTTAGCAGATGCCTTTTCAACACGCAATGTTGCAGCACAGCGCAAAACCCCGCGCCGCCGCTATGTACTTATATATATTGCGCAACCCAACCCAGAAAGAAACACCCCCCTAAAAACACCCCAGCACAAGCCACCGCGCAAGTCACCGCGTAAGTCAGCGTGTAAGTCAGCGTGTAAGTCAGCGTGTAAGTCAGCGTGTAAGTCATCGAGGGCCGCGCAGGGCGGCCCTCGATGACGGGCAATACAAAGTCTTCCAACAAAAAAATCCCGCCAAAAGAACGCCAGGATCCCCCGTCGTCCCAGCTCCCCAAGGCCAGCAAGAACTGTAGCCAGGGGCGTCGGCCCCCCGGCGGGCGCGGCCGTCCAGGGGGTGCCCGGCGGAATCCGAAGGCAGGCGCCGCAGGCGCCAACGAGGATGAGCACGGGGCAGTCCGGCCCCCGCGGGCCGGACCACCCCCGGAGGCCGCGCCCGCCGGGGGGCCGACGCCCCTGGCGGCCCAAGCAAATTGCCCTGAGCGAGCAATCAAAAACGGGCAATCAAAGAAAGACAATCAAAGACGTGCAATCAAAGACTAGGCCGATCGGATCACCTACCCGCAACCAGGCCTCGACACATCGAGCGCAAACCCAGCCGTTAGGCAACCGCCCCATAGATCCGCCGCGCCTGCGCAGCATCCGCCAGCGGCCGCCCCAAAGCAATCGCCCCTTCCACCGCCTGCCGCACCAGCTCCCCATTCCCCGAAGCCACCGAACCATCCCGCAGCTTCAGATTATTCTCGAACCCCACCCGCATATGCCCCCCGAACGCCGCCGCCGTCGTCACGCAGGCATTCTCCTGCGCCCCGAACGCGCACACCGCCCAGGGCAGCGAATGGTCATAGGCCGCCAGGAACGGCAGCAGGTCATAGGCCGACGACGTCTGCCCCACGCTGTAGCGCCCCAGCACGAACAGCACCGACCACGCGCCCGGCGGCACCAGCCCGCGCGCGCGCAGTGACAGCCAGCGCCGCACATCGCCCTCGTCGTACAGGATGATCTGCGTCATGATGCGGCGCTCGGCCACCCAGGCCAGGAACGCCGCCAGCTCGGCCTCCGCGATCTCCGGCACCGCGATCTCGCGCAGCCCGATCGACACCGCCTCCGGCTGCAGCTCGCGCACCAGCGCCATCTGCTCGGCCGCCTGGTACACGCCCGCCGCTTCGCTCGTCACCTGCACCAGCAGCTCGTCGCCCACCGCGCGCCGCACCGCCGCCAGCGCGTCGCGGTAGGCCTGCGCGTCCAGCAGATGGCTGCCGTCCGGCTTGCGCACGTGCATGTGCATCATCGCCGCGCCCGCGTCCAGGCAGGCGCGGGCCTCCAGCGCCAGGGCCTCGGCTGTCAGCGGCACGGCCGGGTGGTCGGCGGCTTTCTTGTAGGCGCCGTTGGGCGCCACCGTCACGATGACGGGCGACTCGGCCAGGGCCGGACGGGGAATGTTCACGGCGTTCATGGCTGGATCTCCGGCAGTTCCGGCGCGATCAGGTCCAGGCCCGCGCGCAACAGGCGGTCATAGCGCGCGCGCTCGGCGGCGATGGTTTCCGGCGTCCAGGCATAGAAGCCTTCGCCCGCCTTCATGCCGTAGCGGCCGTCGGCGGCGCGCTCGGTCAGGCAGCGCGCCGGATGGTCGTCATTGCAGAACGTCGGGTACATGGTCGCGCCCGCCGCCGCGTGCACGTCGATGCCGGCGTGGTCGCGCTGCATCACCGGCCCGGCCGCCAGGAAGCGGAAACCGAAACCGAAGCGCACCGCCGCGTCCACGTCCTCGGGCGAGGCGATGCCGCGGTCGATCAGGTTGAAGGCCTCGCGCGACAGCGCGTGCTGCAGGCGGTTGGCCAGGAAACCCGGCAGGTCCTGGCGCACCTTCACCGGCACGCTGCCGCAGCGGCGCATGAAGGCGATCAGCGCGTCGGCGCGGGCCTCGTCGCTGGTCTCGGCCATCACCACCTCGACCAGCGGCACCAGGTGAGCCGGCATGAAGAAGTGCAGGCCCAGCATGCGTTCGCGCGTGGCCAGCCCCTGGCCAATGGCGCTGATCGGGAAACTGGAACTGTTGCTCGCCAGGATGGCGTCGGGCCGCGCGCGTTGCACCAGTTCCGCAAACAGCGCCTGCTTGATGTCGAGCCGTTCCGGCACGCACTCGATCACCAGGTCGACGCTGGCCCAGTCCACCTGATCCAGGCTGGCGGCCGTGGCCAGTTGCGCCACCTGGGCCTCGCGGCCGATGGTCTTGAGATTGTCGGCCACGCGCGCCGGCAGGGCGGCCGCGCGCGCCGCGTCCGGCTCGATCGCCGTCGTGCGGCAGGCGGCGCGCGTCAGCACCACCGCCACGTCGGCGCCCATGGTGCCGCCGCCCACCACCACCGCATGCGCCGCGCCCGGATTGGGCAGGGCCTTCGCGTCCGTCTGCATGGTTTGCTCCTTGTTCTGAAACCGCTGTTGCATCTGCGTCTGTGTTTGCGCCTGTATCTGCGCGTGTGTCCGCGCTCGTGTCCGCGCTTGTGTCCAATTCGGCGCCGAGTGTAGAGAAGCTTGTTTGATTGATGAATCAGATTTTTTGGATAGAATGATCGACAAATCGGATCAATGGACAAGGCGCGGGGCGGTATGCAGATCAATCTCTCGATGCGCGATATCGACACCACCCTGGTGCTGGGCCGCACCCTCAACTTCCGCCAGGCGGCGGCGCAGCTGCACCTGTCGCAATCGGCGCTGTCGACGCAGATCCAGCGCATCGAGGACGCGCTGGGCGTGCGGCTGTTCGACCGCACCACCCGCACCGTGCGGCTGACGGCGGCGGGAGAGGTCTTCATGCAGCAGGCCGCGGCCCTGCAGGTGGCCTTTCGCGACGCCATCGCCGCGGTCAGCGGCATCGCCAGCGCCGAGCATGGCCAGGTGTCGGTGGCGGCGCTGCCGTCGCTGGCCGCGCGCCTGTTGCCGCGGGTGTTGATGGCCTATCGCCAGGCGCACCCGCAGGTGGCCCTGAAGGTGCGCGACACGCTGTCGGGACCGGCCTTCGACCTGGTGCGCGCCGGCGACGTGGACTTCGCGCTGACCGCCGCCGACCCGCAGCACGCCGACCTGCATTACCAGCCCTTGATGTCGGACAGTTTCCTGCTGCTGATTCCCGAGGCGCACTCGCTGGCGCGCGCCAGGGGGGCCGCTGCGCTGGGCCGACACGGCCAGCGCAGCGCATGTGTCGATGGTGCACCCGAGCAGCGTGCGCCAGTACACCGAATGGGCCTTTCTGCAGAACCGCATCCGCTTCACGCCGGCCTTCGAGGCCGAGCACCTGACCACCATCGTGGCCATGGTGGAATGCGGCTTCGGGGTGGCGGCGCTGCCCGAGATCGCGGCGGGCGCCGTGGCGCAGAACGGCATCGTGCAGCGGCCGCTGATCGGCCCGGTGGCCGAACGCTCGATCGGGCTGGTGACGGCGCGCAACCGCAGCCTGCCGCCGGCCGCCGCGGCGCTGGTGGCGATGTTGCGGCAGTACCTGGCCGAAGAGGCCCGCTGAGGCCGTGACCTTGGCAAGGCAAGGCGGCCGCCAGGTCGTGCGCCGTTCAGGCGCCGCGGCGCGCCTGTTCCGACGCCAGGTAGGCGTCGCGCGACGGCAGCAGGTGCTCGCGGCACAGCGTCATCAGCGTAGCGCGATCGCCGTCGCGCAGCGCGTGGATCATGGCCCAGTGTTCCTGGCGGGCGCGTTCGCGGTAATTGGCGGCGGCCAGCGAGCCGAAGCGGATCGGGTGGGTGCGGCGCGCGTATTCCTCGATGGCCTGGCCCAGCACCGCGTTGTCGAGCAGGCCGAAGAACTCGCGGTGAAAACGCTGGTTGCTGCGGAACACGCGGCGCGCGTCGCCATCGGCCACCGCGGCGTCATGCTCGCGCTGCACCGCGGTCAGCGCCGCCAGCCGCGCCGGCGGCACCGGCAGCGGCATCAGGCTGGCGGCGTGCACCTCCAGCACTTCGCGCAGCGCGTACAGCTCCATCACCTCGCGCGCCGAGAAAGCCCGCACCACCGCGCCGATGTTGCGCTTGCGCTCGACCACGCCCAGCAGCTCCAGCTCCACCAGCACCTGGCGCACCGCGTGGCGCTTCATGTCGAAGCGCGCCATCAGCTCGTCCTCGGTCAGCCGCTCGCGCGGATGCAGCCGGCCGAAGACGATGTCTTCCTCTAGCGCGGCGACCGCCGCCGCCAGGGCGTCGGGCGCTTGCGGTTCGAGGGCGGCGGGGGTGATGGCGTTCATGGGCAAGGGGAAGCGTTATTGCTTGGGCACGGTGTCGCGGGTGGCGCTGGCGCGCAGGAAGTCGAAGTCGACGCCCTGGTCGGCCTGCGTCACGGTCTGCAGGAACAGCTTGCGGTAGCCGCGCTCGGCGGCCGGACGCTCGACCGGGCCGGCCGCCATGCGGCGCGCCAGCTCGGCATCCTCGACCAGCAGGGCGATTTCGCGCCGCGCCACCGACAGGCGGATCCGGTCGCCATTTTGCACGTAGGCGAGCGGTCCGCCAATCGCGGCCTCGGGGGTGACGTGCAGCACGATGGTGCCGGCCGCCGTGCCGCTCATGCGGCCGTCGGAAATCCGCACCATGTCCTTGACCCCGGCGCGCGCCAGCTTCTTGGGGATCGGCATGTAGCCGGCCTCGGGCATGCCGGGCGCGCCGGTGGGGCCGATGCGCTTGAGCACCAGCACGTCGTCGGCGGTCACGTCCAGCGCCTCGTCGTCGATGCGGCGGGCCATGTCCTCGGCGTCCTCGAACACCACGGCGCGGCCTTCATGCTCCATCAGCTTGGGATTGGCGGCCGACTGCTTGATGATGGCGCCGCCGGGCGCCAGGTTGCCGCGCAGCACGGCCAGGCCGCCCACCGGATAGATCGGCGCGGCGACGCTGCGGATCACGTCCTGCTTGAACGGGGCGGGGGCGTCGTCCAGCTCTTCGCCCAGGGTGCGGCCCGAGACGGTCAGCGCGTCCAGGTGCAGCAGCGGCCGCAGCTCGCGCAGCAGCGCCAGCATGCCGCCGGCGTGGTGGAAGTCTTCCATGTAGTGCTGGCCGGAGGGCTTCAGGTCGACCAGCACCGGGGTCTCGCGGCTCATGCGGTCGAGCCCGGCCAGGTCGATGCCGATGCCCAGGCGGCCGGCGATGGCGGTCAGGTGCACGATGCCGTTGGTCGAGCCGCCGATCGCCAGCAGCACGCGCAGGGCGTTCTCGATGGATTTGCCGGTGATGATGCGGTCGGGCGTCAGGCGCGCGGCCGCCATGGCGACGGCGGTGGCGCCGGTGCGCTCGGCCACGCGCACGCGGTCGGCGGTGACGGCCGGGGCGGACGCGCCGCCCGACACCATCATGCCCATCGCCTCGGTCAGGCAGGCCATGGTGCTGGCGGTGCCCATCACCGAACAGGTGCCGACGCTGGCCACCAGCTGGTTGTTGACGTCGGCGATCTCGGGCGCGTCGATCTCCTCGGCGCGGTAGCGGCCCCAGTAGCGGCGGCAGTCGGTGCAGGCGCCGACGCGTTCGCCGCGGTGCGAGCCGGTCAGCATCGAGCCGGTCACCAGTTGGATCGCGGGCACGCCGGCGGACGAGGCGCCCATCAGCTGCGCCGGCACGGTCTTGTCGCAGCCGCCGATCAGCACCACCGCGTCCATCGGCTGGGCGCGGATCATTTCCTCGGTGTCCATCGACATGAGGTTGCGCAGGTACATGCTGGTGGGCTGCGAGAAGCTCTCGTGCACCGAGATGGTGGGGAAGTCCATCGGCAGGCCGCCGGCCAGCATCACGCCGCGCTTGACCGCCTCGATCAGCTGCGGCGCGTTGCCGTGGCACGGGTTGTAGCTGCTGCCGGTGTTGACGATGCCGATGATGGGACGCGCCAGCGCGTCGTCGGACAGGCCGGCGCCCTTGATGAAGGCCTTGCGCAGGAACAGCGAAAAGCCGGTGTCGCCGTAGTTGGTGAGTCCGCGCGCCACGCCGGTGCTGCGGTCGCCATCGCTGTCGAAGGGGCCCTTGGCGGGCTTGCCGCCCTTGGTCTCGTCTGCCATTTTTCTTCCCGATAATATTATTGATAATCCAGGGCTGTGATCATATCCACCCTTGGAAATGCCCGGCAAGCGATTTCCGTCGAAAGTTTTATTGATCTTGAAAAAAGATCAGTCGATAGAAAAATTCTGATTCATCAATCAAGAATGGCCTCCTACACTGGCGCGGTTGACGAGCCGGGCGTCCGTTCCATTCCTATACCCATCCCGGCAGGAGACCTACATGTCAGACCTGCGTCTGCGGCCCCGCCGCGCCTTGCTGCTTTCCCTGTTGGCCTTGTGTACCGGCGCCGCCGCGCCCGCCCTGGCCGCCGACGCCTATCCCGACAAGCCCATCCGCCTGATCGTGCCGTATCCGCCCGGGGGCGCCACCGACGTGATCGGCCGCGTGCTGGCGCAGGAGCTGACCGGCGCGCTGGGCCAGTCGGTGATCGTCGAGAACCGCGCCGGCGCCGCCGGCAACATCGGCGCCGACCAGGTCGCCAAGGCCCAGCCCGACGGCTACACGCTGCTGATGGGCGCGCTCACCAGCCATTCGATCAACGCGGCGCTGTACCGCGGCCGCGTCACCTATGACGTGGAAAAGAGCTTCGCGCCGGTGTCCATCGTCGGCACGGTGCCGCTGGTGTTCGTGGTCAATCCCACGGTGCAGGCCAATGACCTCAAGCAGCTGATCGCGCTGGCCAAGTCGCGCCCGGGCTACGTCACCATGGCCTCGGCCGGCAACGGCTCGCCGCAGCACCTGGCCGGCGAAATGTTCAAGCGCGCCGCCGGCGTGGACATCCTGCACGTGCCGTACAAGGGCAGCGGCCCGGCCATGACCGACCTGATGGGCGGCCAGGTGCTCAGCATGATCGAGACCGTGCCGGCGGCCCAGGCCAGCATCAAGGCGGGCAAGCTGCGCGCGCTGGCGGTGACCTCGGCGCAACGCGTCGAGGCGCTGCCGGACGTGCCGACCGCGGCCGAGGCCGGCCTGCCGGGCTTCGAGGTCAGCTCCATGTTCGGCATCGTCGCGCCGGCCGGTACGCCGGCCCCGGTCGTCGAGCGCCTGAACGGCGAACTCAAGAAGATCCTGGCCAAGCCGACGGTCAAGGCGTCGCTGCTGAACCAGGGCGCGATCGCCGAGTGGACCACGCCCGCCGATGCCGGCGCCCGCGTGTCCGCCGAACTGGCGCGCTGGACCAAGGTCATCGACGAGGCCGGGGTCAAACCGGAGTAAGCGATGCGGGCAAGGGGGGACATATGTCCCCCCTTGTTGCTTCTTTTACGCCACACGCAGGAAATGGTCACAAATTTTCGACGTTATTGTTTGCATGCTGCGCCGCCAGATGCGCAACAATCTCGAAGCCTGCATACCTCCCGCGAAAGATCCGTAGCGCCGGATCCGGGTGGCGGGAGACAGTTGCCAAGTCTGTTGAAATAATCCGCAATACAGCTGAAACGCTGTTCACGCGGGTGGTTGACCCCGAACTGACTAGGCCGTATGTTTCTCGCAGGCCTTCCTAGGATGGCGGGGGACACCAATGACTGAGACTCAGGACGAAAAATCGATCCTGTACCTGCATTTCGGTACGTCCAGCCCCTATTGGCGGTTGGCAGCCGACAGCAACGCGATCGAACTGGCCGCCGTCAAGGGCGCCACCAACATTGCCTTGGCGCTGCAGCCTGACCAGGCGCAGGCCATCCGCGCCCTGACCGGCATCACGGCCAGCCTGCGCATCGACATCGTGCTGTATGGCGACCCGATCCAGCTGCGGCTGGTCGGCCGCAAGATCAACCCCACCGAATGGGCCGGCACCGCGTCGGCCCACACCGACACCGACTCGGTCGCGCGCGACCTGGTCGAAGGCCTGTCGTTCGCCGAGACCGTGGTGTCCGAGGCCAACTCGGTCATCGTTATCGTCGACCAGCACGGCCGCGTGCAGCGCTTCAACAAGGTCAGCGAGGAATACACCGGCAAGCGCGAGCAGGACATCGTCGGGCGCAGCGTGTTCGAGATGTTCATGACGCGCGAAGAGGCCGCGGCCTCGCGCCGCAACATCGCCGAGTTCTACAAGCGCGGGCAGTCGTACGAGGTCGAGCGCCTGATCAACACGGTCAAGGGTCCGCGGCTGTTCCTGTTCCGCAACAAGTTCGTCACCAGCGGCAGCGGCGAGAAGCGCGTCTACCTGATCTGCTCGGGCACCGACATCACCGAGGAACGCCAGGCGCAGGAACGCCTGCGGGTGCTGGCCAACACCGACGTGCTGACCAACCTGCCCAACCGCCACGCCATCACCACCCGCCTGAAGGCGGCGCTGGCCGAAGGCGAGGGCGCCAGCGGCGGCGTGCTGTTCCTGGACCTGGACAACTTCAAGCGCATCAACGATCACTACGGCCACGGCTTCGGCGACCGCCTGCTCAAGTCGGTGGCGGTGGCGATCTCCAGCTGCCTGTCGCCCGGCCAGACGCTGGCGCGGCTGGGCGGCGACGAATTCCTGGTGCTGCAGGAAGGCGCCGAGGCCTGGCAGCTGGAAGCCACCGCGGCGCGCATCATCGAGCGCCTGCGCGAGCCGTTCCGCCAGGAACTGATCGAGGTCTACACCAGCTGCTCCATCGGCATCGCCATGTACCCCGAGCATGGCGACGACCTCGACAGCGTGGTGCGCAGCGCCGACATCGCCATGTACGTGGCCAAGGAGGCGGGGCGCCATACCTACCGCGTGTTCCAGCCCGAGATGGACCGGCGCAACGCCGACTACGTCTGGCTCGACACCAACCTGCGCAAGGCGCTGGCCGAAGGCCACCTGATGCTGTACTACCAGCCCAAGCTGGCCGGCCGCGGCGGCGAGGTCGACGGCGTCGAGGCGCTGTTGCGCTGGCGCTCGCCCGAGCGCGGCATGATCTGCCCCAGCGTCTTCATTCCGTACGCCGAGGAATCCGGCCTGATCTCGCAGCTGGGCGTGTGGGTGATGCGCGAAGCGGCGCGCCAGGCCGCGGCCTGGAAGCGCGAGGGCCTGGACCTGCGGGTCGCCGTCAACATGTCGGCGCGGCAGCTGGACGACAAGGGCGTGGTCAGCGAATTCATGCGCGCGGTCAACGATGCCGGCCTCGATCCCTGCCTGCTCGACATCGAACTCACCGAAAGCTGCCTGATCGAGGACGAAGTCGCCGCGATCGAGCTGATGAAGCAGTTCCGCCAGCTGGGCGCGCGCGTCCATCTGGACGACTTCGGCACCGGCTATTCATCGCTGTCGCAACTGGCCCGCATCCCGCTGGACGCGATCAAGCTGGACGCCAGCTTCGTGCGCGGCGTCAACGAGAACCCGGTGTCGCAGGCGCTGGCGCGGGCCATCGTCGCGGTGGCCCGCACGCTCGAACTAAAGGTGATCGCCGAGGGCGTCGAGACCCAGGAAGAAACCGCCTTCCTGGACACACTGGGCGTGGACGCCAAGCAGGGTTACCTGTACGCCAAGCCCATGCCCGCGGCCGAACTGACCACCTGGCTGGCGCAGCGGCGCCGGCTGCATCTGATTGCCTGACACCGCCGGCGCCCGCCGCGCTCAATGCATGGTCGCGTCCATCAGGCCCTCGGGGCCGGCCGGCGCGCGCCGGTTCTGCGCCATCACCAGGCGCTCCATGTAGGCGCGGTCCTTCGGGTCGATCGAGAAGGCCGCGTCGACCCAGTCCTCGGTGATGTCCATCAGCTCGGAGCGGGTCAGCTGCAGCACGCGCTGGCGCGCCCGCAGCATGGCGCGCATGCCATTGAGCTTGGGCCGCATCACGTCGATGAAGGTGCGGGTGGCCTTGTAGGCGTCGCCCGGCTCGAACACCACGTCCACCAGGCCGCGCGCCTGGAACCACTCGGCCGTGTGGGATTCGCCGCTGCTGATCAGCTCCTCGGCCAGTTTCATGCCCGAGCGCCGCGCCACCAGCGAATAGCCGCCCATGCCGGGGAACAGGTTGAAGGCCATTTCGGGGAAGCCCATGCGGGCGTTGTTCTGCGCCAGCACGAAGTGGTGCGCCAGCGCCGCCTCGAAGCCGCCGCCGAGCGCGGTGCCTTCGATCATGGCCAGCGACACGGCGCCGGTATCGAAGCCGCGGGTGGCGGCGTGCACGCAATCGACGCATGCCCGGGCGTAGGCGCGCAGCGCCTCGCGGCGGCCGGTGCGGATGGCCTCGGCGAAGAAGTTCAGGTCGCCGCCGACGTTGTAGATCTGCGGCACCAGCGAGCCCGTGACCCAGAAGTCGATGGGCAGGCCGGAGTCCTTGGCGGCGCGCGCCAGGGTCATGATTTCGTCGATCAGTTCGTGATTGAAGCAGGGGCGCGGCTGGGCGCGCAGCATCATCCACATGACACGTCGTCCTTCTTCATAGAACGCGGAGACTTGCTTCATATTGCCTGCGGCGGTAAAGGGATGGCAGTCCGGATGAATGAGTTGATTCATTTGCTTTCGTCCAATCGGTCAAGGTGAGTCGGAGTACTGCGGGGCCAGCCTAATACAGCCGGCGCCCCGTCCCGCTCATGCAAACCTCGTCCGACCGGCCAGAGTTATCCGTAGTGCAAACATCGGAGTGATTGTTTGAAAAACATTGCGATGATGGCGTTGCCGTCGTCCGCCTGGATGACGCGCGCCTCGCCGGGTTGGATGAGGACCGTCGCAAATCCGCGAAGGTCGGCGCGGCCGCCGCCGGCCCGCCGGACTCATGCAAATGGCGGGTGGGACGGCGCGGGGGCAGGGCGCCGGCGGCCCGGCGGGGCCAGGTCGTTGTGACGCAGCAACATCCGCCGCGGCTTCGAGGGTAATGAGAACAATCTCATATACAAATGAGATTCA
>NZ_CYTY01000013.1:87615-132608 GCF_001298995.1 Achromobacter sp. 2789STDY5608615 | reverse complement strand
CGCAGGCCATCGACACGGTCAAGGTCGAGAGCCTGCAGAACTACGGCATCAGCACCCTCGGCGAGGCCCTGTCCGGCATCCCCAACGTCAGCAATGCCTCGGACACCCGCTTCGACTCGCTGCGCATCCGCGGCTTCGACGCCAGCAATGACTTCTACCTGGACGGCATCCGCGACGACAGCCAGTACGTGCGCGACCTGCACAACATCGAACGCATCGAGGTGCTCAAGGGGCCGGCCGCGGTGCTGTACGGCCGCGGCAGCCAGGGCGGCATCGTCAACCGCGTCAGCAAGGCGCCGCAGCCGGGCCGTGAATCCACCCTGGAAGCGCAGGCCGGCAGCTGGGACTTGCGCAGCTTCTACGGCGACCTGAGCGCCGACCCCGGTGAAAACGTCAGCGTGCGCCTGAACGTCGGCCAGGAAGACACCAATAGCTTCCGCCACAAGATCGGCGGCACCCGCCAGCTGGTGGCGCCGTCCCTGAACTGGCGCATCACGCCCGACCTGGACTGGCTGGTGCAATACGAATACAGCCGCTATGACCGCACCCCGGACCGCGGCATCCCCAGCGTCAACGGCCGGCCCGCCGACGTCGGCCGCTCGACCGTCTACGGCGATCCCGACCGCGACTACATCGACGACCGCGCGCAATCGTTCCGCTCGCGCCTGGCCTACACGCTGGCGCCGGGCTGGCAGCTGCGCTACACGCTGGGCGTGTTCGCGCTCGACAGCAAGTTCGACAACACCTACCTGACCGGCTACAACGCCGCCACCGGCAAGGTCTCCCGCACCCGCTGGCAGCAGGACCTGACCACCCGCAGCATCAGCAACAACCTGGAAGCCGAGGGCCTGTTCCATACCGGCGCCATCGAGCACCGGGTGCTGTTCGGGGTGGACGTGGCCAACCAGACGCGCACGCCCGACCTCTACACCACGCTGGCGCGCGGGCCGGGCGCGCAGCCAGTGCCGACGCTGGACCTGTACGACCCGGACCTGTCCCAGCAGCACAACGGCGCCATGGCGCTCAACAGCTCCGCCCGCCACAAGACCCGCAGCCAAGGCTACTACGTGCAGGACCAGATCAAGCTGGACGATGCCTGGCAGGTGCTGCTGGGCCTGCGCATGGACCGCTTCAGCGTCGATTCCACCAACCGCTTGCTGGACCTCTCGGCCCGCCGCGACAGCCATGGCCTGAGCCCGCGCGCCGGCGTGGTGTGGACGCCGGTGCGCGACCACTCGTTCTACGCGTCGTACAGCAAGACCTTCTCGCCGGTCGGCGGCAGCCTCATCGGCATCACGCCGAACGCGCGCGGCAACACCAATGACGTCGATCCGGAGCAGACCCGCCAGTACGAAGTGGGCGTCAAGAGCGACTGGCTGGACGGGAATCTGAGCACCACGCTGGCGCTGTACCAGCTGGAACTCTACAACCGCCGCACCTCCGACCCGGTCGATCCGACCATCGTGCTGCTGACCGGCAAGCAGCGTTCGCGCGGCATCGAGCTGACCGCCGCCGGACGCCTGACCGGCAACTGGTACCTGCGCGGCGGCATCGGCCTGCAGAACGCCTCCATCGTCGAGGACAACAACGGCCTGGCGGGCAACCGCGTCAGCAACGTGGCGCGGCGCAACGGCAGCGTGTTCCTGACCTACAAGCCGGCCGAGGGCCTGTACGGCGAAACCGGCCTGACCTTCGTCGGCCAGCGTTATGCCGACAACGCCAACTCGGCGGTGCTGCCGGGCTACGCCACCTGGGACGCGCTGGTCGGCTACCGCGCCGGCCAGTGGGACTGGCGCCTGGCGGTGCGCAACATCACCGACAAGACCTATTACGCCTCCGCCACCAGCGCCGGCCAGATCCGCGTGGGCGAACCGCGCACGGTGGTGGCGACGGCGCAGTACCGGTTCTGACGGGTAGACACGATCCAGGCAGGACGGACGGGCGCTTCGGCGCCCGTTTTCTCTTTGCAGGAAGACGCGCGAGTGGGGAGGAAAAGGTCGCGCACCGCCCGGCAGGAACCAAGGGAGTGTCTTATCTTGTTGGCGGACTGACTGTGCTGACTTGACTGGACTTCGTCTTTTGACGAATATGGTATGTACCGAATCGAACACTACCTCACCCCCGGAAAACTCAAGGATTCCTATGCCACTTGGCTACGCGGCCTGCGCGGCATGCGCGACAAGGTGGCGGTCATTCGCCGTGTGGCGCGTCTGGCGTCCGGCAATTTCGGCGATCACCGCTTCTGCCGCGAGGGCGTGTGGGAATTGCGTATCGATTCAGGGCCGGGCCTGCGCGTCTACTACACGCTGTCCGGTGAACGGCTGGTGCTGTTGCTGGCCGGAGGCAGCAAGCGCACGCAGGATGCCGACATCCATCGCGCGGTGGAGTATTGGCATGACTGGCAACGGAGAACGGATGATGAGAAGCAAGCCCCATGATGAAGCAATGGTCGAGGTCTATCGCAGCGACCCCGCCCTCGCGCTGGAGACAGTCAACAGCATTCTCGCCGATGGCGACCAGGGGGAATTGCTGGTGGTGCTGCGCCAGATGACGCAGGCGTTCGGCGGCATGCAGGCCGTGGCGGAGCAGGCGCGGCTGAATCCGACGCAGCTTTATCGCACGCTGTCGTCCAAGGGTAATCCGTCGCTCGCCAGCCTGCTGGCGATTCTCAGGGCGATGGGCCTGCGGCTGGCCGTGGTGCCGCTGGCGGATGCGGCGGCCCCGGTCCGGATGGGCTGAGGCCGCGCCTCGGGGCGTTTATTGCGGCTCGATCTTCGCGTCGATCGCGCGCTGGGTCCAGATCTGGCGCTGCGACTGGGCGAAGGCCTGGTGTTCGGCCAGCGTGTTGGGCGCGACCTGCATGCCCAGCGTCTCGAACTTGGCGATGCTGTCGGGCTCGCTCAGGATGCGCGTGATCTCGCGGTTCAGGCGCTCTACCACCGGCGCCGGCGTGTCCTTGGGCGCGGCCACGCCCACCCACACCACCAGGTCGAAATTCCGGTAGCCCAGTTCGGCCAGCGTCGGCACGTCGGGGAAGTCCTTCGAGCGCGCCTGGCCGGTGAAGGCGATGCCCTTGAGTTTGCCGCTGTGCATGAACGACGTCACCACCGACAGGTCGGCGAACAGGTAGTCGACGTGGCCGCCCAGCAGGTCGGTGACGGCGGGCGGCTGGCTTTTGTAGGGCACGGCGTTGGCGGCGGCGCCGGCAACGCTGTTGAAGGTGGCCCCGGCGATCTGGCTGGTGGGCGAGCCGTAGGCGTAGTTGAGCGGCTTGGCGCGGGTGGCCTGCACCAGCTGGGACACCGAGCCGTAGGGCGAATCGGCGCGCACCACCAGCATCATGGGAATGGTGGCGATGCGGATGACGTGGATGAAATCGCCGGTGGGATCGTAAGGCAGCTTGCGGAACAGGGCCGGCGTGGCCGAGTGCGTCGAGCTGCTGGTCAGGATCAGGGTGTAGCCGTCGGGCGCGGCGCGCGCGGCGGTGGACGAGCCGATGGTGCCGGACGCGCCGGGCTTGTTCTCGATCACGATCGGCACGCCCAGGCGCGGGCCGAGCTTTTCGGTCAGGATGCGGGCGCTGGTGTCGGTGGCGCTGCCGGGCGAGAACGGCACCACGATGGTGATGGGCTTGCTGGGGTAGGCATCGTCGGCCTGCGCGGCGCCGGTGGCGGCCAGGGCCAGGGCGCAGCAGGCGGCGAACCGGCGCATGCGGCTGCGTTCCGGGGATCGGGTCATGAAAGTCTCCTGTGTTTTTCTCCGGCCGCGATGGCATGTGGCGGCCGCGATTTCCGCCATGATGCGGCCGCGCGGCTTATCGCAACAAGGGACTAATTTTCATAGACCTATTCCGTATCCGGATAAGTCCCGCGCCGCGCGCATCGGCTTGCCGTGGCCTCACTGGCCGGCGGCGTCCTCGTCGTAGCGGGTCGGGTCGGGCGCCGCCTCGCGCGCCCGTAGCGTCGTCTCCAGGTCGGCCAGGAACGCGTCCGCCGCTCGCGACAGGCGCGCGTTGTGGCGCTGGATCAGCCACAGCGCGTGGCCGCGCTGGCCGGCGCCGCCGATGGGCGCGGTGGCCAGGCCCAGCTGGCGCGCGAAGGCGCAGACGTAGCCGGGCACCACGGTGATGCCCAGGCCGGCCCGCGCCAGGTTCAGCACCGAGGTCAGCATGCCGGCCTCGATGCCGGACTGGAATTGCAGGTCGAGTTCGCCGCTGATGCGGTCCACCGCGCGGCGCACGCTGTAGACGTTGCGCAGCGTGATGTGTTCGTGGGCGGCCAGGTCGGCCCAGCGGACCTGTTTGCGGCGCGCCAGCGGATGGTCGGGCGCGAAGGCGGCATGCATGGTGTCGCGGTAGATCACGCGCGCGGCCAGTTCGTCGCCCTCGATGTCGGTGGAGACGATGCCGAAGTCGGCGCGGCCGTGGCGCACGTGCTCGATGGTCTCGTCGGTATTGAGCTCGAACAGGTCCAGCTTCACGCCCGGATGGCGGCGGTGGTAGTGCGCGATCACGCCGCCCAGCAGGCCGACCATCATCATCGGCGAGCTGGCCACGCCGACCACGCCGCGTTCCAGCGAACGCAGGCCGGACATGCTGCGCTCGGCCGCGCGCACCGTGCCCAGGATCTCCTGGGCATAGGCATAGAAGTCGGCCGCGCCCTCGCACGGCGTGACGCTGCGGGTCGAGCGCTCGAACAGCGGCTGGCCGACTTCGGCCTCGAGTTCGGCGCACAGCTTGCTGACCGCCGATTGCGTGACGAAGGCGGCGCGGGCGGCGGCGGTGAAGCTGCGCAACTCGTAGAGCGCGCAGAACACGCGCAACTGCTTCAGGGTGATGTTCATGATCGGGGCGGAAAGGGGGCGGGCGCCCCGGGGGCCGGCGCGCGCAAGCCCGCATCCGCCGCGCCCCGGGGACTCAATCCGGATCGAGCATATCGCGATCCGCGTCCTGGCGTGGCGCCAGGCGGCGGATCGACCCGGGCGTGCGCGAGAAGCGCACCGGGATCGCGGTGGCCGTGAGCGCGCCCTCGGTCGGATGCTCGACCCGCTGGAAAAAGCCGGTCGCGGCCAGGTGCGGGTCGTCGAACAGCGCCTCGGGCGGATTGACGCGCGAGTGCGGGATGTCGGCGTCCGCCAGCAGCGCCAGCCAGTCGTCGGTGCCGCGCAGCGCGACGATGGCCGCCAGGTCGGTGTACAGCGCGTCGAAGTGGCGGGCGCGGGTCTGGGCGCTGGCGTAGCGCGGATCGGCGGCCAGGTCGGCGCGTTCGGCCAGGGTGAAGAAGCGCTGCCATTGCGCGTCGGTATAAGGCAGCAGCGCCAGGAAGCCGTCGCGGGTGCGGTAGGGCCGGCGCTCGGGCGACAGCACGCGGCTGTAGCCCATGCCGCCGCGCGGCGGGTCGAAGGTGCGCCCGCCCATGTGCTCGATCAGGGTGAAGGACACCAGCGTCTCGAACATCGGCACCTCGATCGCCTGGCCCTGGCCGGATTTCTCGCGCTCGTACAGCGCCATCGGGATGGCGTAGGCCAGCGTCAGCCCGGCCACCTTGTCGGCCATGATGGTGTTGATATAGGCCGGCGCGCCGCTGTTGCGGCCCTGCAGGTCGGCCAGGCCGCTCATGGCCTGGATGATGTCGTCGAAGGCCGGCTGCGCGGCGTAGGGGCCGTCCTGGCCGAAGCCCACCGCCGAACAGGTGATCAGGCGCGGGTTGCGCGCCCGCAGGCTGGCGGCGTCGAGCCCGGCCCGCGCCAGCGCGCGCGGGCGCACGTTGGAGATGAAGACGTCGGCGCCGTCGATCAGCCGCAGCAGGCGTTGCAGGTCCTCCGGCTCCTTGACGTTCAGGGTGAGGCTGCGCTTGTTGCGGTTCAGGTTCAGGTAGACGGCGCCCATGCCGGGCGAGGCGGCCGGCGCCGAGGCGCGGAACACGTCGCCCTCGGGCGCTTCGATCTTGATGATCTCGGCGCCCATGTCGCCCAGGATCTGGGTGGCGTAGGGGCCCATGCCGACCGAGGTCATGTCGATCACCCGCACGCCGGCCAGCGGGCCGGTGGCCGCGGCCGTCATTGCGCCTCCCGCGCGCGCTTGCGGGCCAGGAACGGCGCCATGTAGCGGCTCGGCTCGTCGGTAGTGAAGGCGGCGCCGAAGGCGTCGACGCTGCGGTCCAGGCCGGCCTCGACCGTGGACGTCTCCCAATAGCGCAGCAGCGCTTTCTGCGAACGCACCGCCAGCGGCCCGCTGTGGGCGATGGGCGCGACGGTGCGCTCGACCAGCGCGTCCAGCTCGCCGGCCTCGCACAGGAATTGCAGGAAGCCCCAGCGCAGGGCCTGCTCGGCGTCGACCGTGGCGCCGGTCAGCAGCAGCCAGTGGGTGGCGCCCGGGCCGATCAGCGCCGGCAGCAGCACGGCGTGGATCACCGATGGAATGCCGACCTGCACTTCGGGCATGCCGAAGACGCCGTCGCGCGAACCCAGGCGGATGTCGCAGGCCGCGGCCAGTTCCATGCCGGCGCCCAGGCAGAAGCCGGGCAGGCGGGCGATGGTCGGCACCGGCACCGCGCGCACCGCTTCGCACAGGTCGCGCAGGCGGGTGATGAAGGCGCGGCCGCCGTCCGGATCCAGCTCGGCCATTTCATAGATGTTGGCGCCGCCGACGAAGGCCTTGTCGCCGCTGCCGCGCAGCACCAGCGCGCGGGCGTCGGCCTGCGCCGCGATCCAGCGCACCGCCTGGGTCAGGCCCAGCGTGACCGGCGAGGCCAGGATGTTCAGGCTCTTGGCGTCGTCGATCCGCAGCGTATAGACGCCGCGCGCATCGCGCTCGATGTGGCTGTGGGGGAAGGCGGGAATCGGGGCGCTCATGAGCTTGCTGTCTCCATTGGAATCGTGGGCGATGCCGGTCATGCTAGGCCCGACCGTTGATCACGACAAACAAGTAATTTTCATGGAATGAGTCCGGCCTGGAATAAATCGCCGCGGGCCGGGTTCGCGACGATGGCGGGGCGGGCGCGCTCGGAGTATCTTGCGCTCACCCGGGCGGCGAGCCTATTCCTGACGAGGGGCAACATGGGTGTTCTGGCAAGAATCACGATGATCGGCGGACTGGGACTCTTGACGGCGTGCGCCGCGCCGCCGCCCAAGCTGGCCGCCAACGAAAGCGTGCAGAAGGTGCCGGTGCGGGTGGCGCTGGAGAACGGCGGCATCGCCACCGGCGAGGTCGTGGTGACCGTCTTCACGCCGGCCGGCGAGGGCCGTCATCCGCTGATCGTGATCAACCATGGCCGGGCCGGCGACGCCGCCGGCCGCGCCAAGCTGGGACGGGCGCGCTACGCGGCGGCGTCCAGGTTCTTCACCGATGCCGGCTTCGTGGTCGCGCTGCCGGTGCGCCTGGGTTATGGCGTCACCGGCGGGCCGGACCTGGAGAACAGCGGCCCCTGCGGCGAGCGCCGCTTCACCCCGATGTTCGACCGCGCCGCCAGCCAGATCGACCAGGTGCTGCGGGTCATGGCGCAGCGTCCGGACGTGGACCCGGCCAGGGTGGTGGTGCTGGGGCAGTCGGTGGGCGGCGGTTCGACCGTGGCGCTGGCGGCGCAGAACCCCGCGGGGGTGAAGACCGCCATCAACTTCGCCGGCGGCTCGGGCGGCGATCCGCTGCGCTCGCCCGGCAAGCCGTGCGGCCCCGAGCGCCTGCAGGCCACGTACGCGGGCTATGGCCAGGCCACGCGGCTGCCGATGTTGTGGATCTATACCGAGAACGACCTGCACTGGGGGCCGGACTGGCCCAGGCGCTGGGTCGAGGCCTACAACCAGGCCGGCGGCCACGCCACCTTCGTGCCCATGGGGCCCGACGGCGAGAGCGGCCACAGCCTGTTCACCCACGCGCCGCAGAAGTGGCAGCCGGTGGTGGCGAAGTACCTGCGCGAGCAGGGCTTCGACATGCCGCAATAGGCGTGGCCCGAGCGGCCGGCGGCGCCGCCGATTGCGCGACCGGCCGCGCCGCCCGCCGCGTCAGCGGTCCGGGACCGTGGCCACCAGCGGCGAGTCGAACATCGCGGCCGGGGAGATGATGGGTTCCTCCCACGGGATGTCCTTGCCGTAGCGCGCCTGCATCGTGGCGCGCACGGTGGGCGAGCTCAGATCGAACTGCTTCAGGGGTTGCAGCGCGCCGATCTGCAGGCCCAGCGTGCGCTGGTAGATCTTCCACACCAGCTCGGAGCAATAGATCCGGTCGTCCGACCAGCCGAAGGCCGCGTCGTAGGGCTTGCCGAGATAGCGCGCGCCGGTGCGGGCCAGCTGTTCGCGCGTCTCGGGCGTCAGCCGCGAGGCATCGCGCAGGCGCTTGACGACGTATTTTCCGTTTTCGCCTTGCGCCGTCCACTGGGCCAGCGGCGTGTAGCTGACCGTGGCGGCGGCTTCCAGCACGTAGGGCGCGCCCTGGCGCATCACGATCATGCCCATGTGGCTGTAGGGCGAGTGGGTGGCCTGCTGGATCGCCTGGCTCTGGGCGGAGCGGGATTGCTGGAAGACCAGGTCGCCGGTCTGCACGTCCGGCGCGGCGCGGGCGGTCCAGGACGCGGCGCACAGCGCGGCCGCGGCGAAGGCGCCGGCCCACGCGCCGGCCGGTTTGCGTCGTCCGACGCGTGTCCACGCGGGGGCTTGTTCCTGGCGTCCGTCGCGCGCGGCGCGGCGGTCTTGCGGCAATGCTGAAGGCTGCGGTGCGGGCATGGCGGTTCCCCATGAAAAGCCATTCGTCGCGCGTCGTCGAGCGCGCGCGCGGGATGGCGGATTCTACCGTTCCCGCCCGCGTTGCCGCGCGGCAAGGGCGCCGCTTTTTTCAAGCGCGCGGCGTCGACGGATGCAGCAGGTCGGCGATGCCGATGCGTTCGGCGAACGCGATCCGCAGTTCCTCGGCCAGCGCCAGCACTTCCTCGGCGCCATCGCCGACGAAGTCGACCACCGAGCGCGCCGGCCGGCTGCCCGCCGGCAGGCCGACGATGCGGGCGATTTCGTCGGCCACCGCCTGCGGCGTGGCGTCGTCGGGCGTGAGCGCGCTCAGGCGCGCGCCGACCTGGTCCATCACGCCGTCGTAGCGCGCATAGGCTGCCACGCGGGCCTGGTCGCTGGGCTTGCCGGCGCTGGGGAAGTGCTCGGTGCCGCGGGTGAAGGCGCCCGGCACCACGATCGAGGTCTCGATGCCGAAGCGCGCCAGTTCGTACGACAGGCTCACCGCCAGCGAATCCATCGCCGCCTTGGCCGCGCCGTACGGCCCCATGAACGGCGGGAAGCCGCCCTTGGTGGTGGTGCTGCTGATCCACAGCATCAGGCCCGACTGCTGCCGGCGCAGCTGCGGCAGGGCCGCGCGGTTGACGCGCTGGGCGCCGTAGAAGTTGGTGTCGAAGGCGTGCTGCATGTCTTCGGCGGTGAACGCCTCGGTCGGGCCGATCACCAGGTGGCCGGCGTTCTGCATGACCACGTCGAGCCGGCCTTGGGCCTGGACGATGGCGGCCACCGCGGCGTCGGCGGACGCCTGCGACAGCACGTCCAGTTCCAGCGGATGCAGATCGGCGCCGTGGGCCGCGGCCCAGTCGCGCATGGCCTGGGCGCGGCCGGCGTTGCGGCCGGCGATGTCGCGCATGGTGGCGTAGACGGTGTGGCCGGCGCGGGCCAGGGTTTCGGCGGACAGCTTGCCGATGCCGCTGCCGGCGCCGGTGATGAGGATGACGGATGCCATGGAAGTCTCCGGAAACGGGTCGGCGCTCAGGCCAGGCCGCCGTTGGCGCGCAGCACCTGGCCATTGATCCAGCCGCCGTCGGCGCTGGCCAGGAACGACACCACGCCGGCGATGTCCTCGGGTTCGCCCAGGCGCTCCAGCGGCGGCATCTTGGCGAAATGCTCGATCAGTTCCGGGCTCTTGCCCGTTTTGAACAGCTCGGTGGCGACGGGGCCGGGCGCCACGGCGTTGACCGTGATGCGGCGGCCGCGCAGTTCCTTGGCGAACACGCGGGTGAAGCTTTCCACCGCGGCCTTGCTGGCGATGTAGATGCCGTAGGTGGGCATGTTCAGCGCCAGCGTGGTGCTGGAGACGTTGACGATGCTGCCGCCGTCGGCCAGCCGCGTGCCGGCCTCGCGCAGGGTGTTGAAGGTGCCGCGGGTGTTGATGTCGAAGGTCTGGTCGTACAGCGCGTCGCTGGTTTCGGCCAGCGTCTGCAGCTTGAGCACGCCGGCGCTGTTGACCAGCACGTCGATGCGGCCCAGGCCGGCTTCGACCTGGTCGAACATGGCGCGCACCTCGGCGGCCTTGGACACGTCGGCGCGCACCGCCAGGGCCCGGCCGCCGGCCTGGCGGACTTCAGCGGCGAGGGCGTCGGCCTCGGCGGCGCTGGAGGCGTAGTTGATGGCGACGGCAAAGCCGTCGGCGGCCAGGCGGCGGACGATGGCGGCGCCGATGCCGCGCGAGGCGCCGGTGACCAGGGCGACGCGTTGGGAAGCTTGGGAAGTCATGGATTGTCCTTGGGTGAGTGGGTGAGACGAATCATGGACTATTCCAAACAAAAGATAATTATTCTATTTTTGCTAACATAGTTTCATCTACGTTAATAATGGGGGGGGGCGCATGGACCGCTTCCAGGAAATGCAGGTGTTCGTGCGCATCGCCGAACGGCGCAGTTTCTCCAAGGCCTCCGAGGACCTGCAGATTCCCCGCGCCACCGTGACCAACCTGATCAAGCGCATGGAAAAGCGGCTGGGCGCGCGCCTGCTGGAACGCACCACGCGCCAGGTGCGGCTGACCCATGACGGCGAGGCCTATTACCGGCGCTGCGTGCGCCTGCTGGCCGACCTGGAGGAGGCGGATGGCGCCTTCCTGAACACCGCGCCCAAGGGCCTGCTGCGGGTCAACCTGCAAGGCACGCTGGCGCGGGTGTTCGTCATGCCGGGCCTGCCGGCCTTTCTCGAACGCTATCCCGACATCGTGCTGCACCTGGGCGAAGACGACCGGCTGATCGACCTGGTGCGCGAGGGCGTGGACTGCGTGCTGCGCGCCGGCACGCTGCAGGACTCGTCGCTGGTGGGGCGGCAGATCGCCCTGATGCCGCAGGTCACCGTGGCCAGCCCGGCCTATCTGGCGCGCTTCGGCGAGCCGGCCACGCTGGACGACCTGGACGGCCACCGGGCGGTGGACTACATCTCGTCATCGACCGGCCGCAGCCTGCCGCTGGACTTCATGGTGGATGGCCGCAACGTGCTGGCGCGGCCCGGCTCGGTGGTCAGCGTCAACGGCGCCGAACTCTACGCCAGCGCGGCGCTGGCCGGCCTGGGGCTGGCGCAGGTGCCGCGCTACCGGGTCGCCGACGAACTGGCGTCGGGCCGGTTGCGGGTGGTGCTGCCCGACCTGCCGCCGGCGCCGATGCCGGTGTCGGTGCTGTACCCGCAGAACCGCCAGGTGTCGGCGCGGGTGCGGGTGTTCAGCCAGTGGCTGGCCGAGATCTTCGGCCAGGCCTTCGGGCCGGCCGGTCAGGCGATGCCGGTCAGGTAGTACACGGCGATCACCAGGAACACCGACAGTGTCGAGATCAGCGTGATCGCGAAGATGTCGCCGTAGGACTGGCGATGCGTCAGGCCGGTGACGGCCAGCAGGGTGATGACGGCGCCGTTGTGCGGCAGCGTGTCCATGCCGCCGCTGGCCATGGCGGCGATGCGGTGCAGCACTTCCATGGGAATGCCGGCCGCCTGGGCGCTGTCGATGAAGGTCTGCGCCATGGCCGCCAGCGCGATGCTCATGCCGCCCGAGGCCGAGCCGGTGATGCCGGCCAGCGACGTCACCGCCACCGCCTCGCCCACCAGCGGGTCGGGAATCGCCTTGAGCGCGCTGGCCACCATCAGGAAGCCGGGCAGCGCCGCGATCACGCCGCCGAAGCCGTATTCGGCCGCGGTGTTCATCGACGCCAGCAGCGCGCCCGAGACCGCGCTCTTGCTGCCTTCGGCGAAGTGCGCCTTGATGTGCGAGAACGAGAACAGCAGGATGGTGACGATGCCGGCGATCAGCGCGCCCATCACCGCCCACAGCGCCACCTGGTCCTGGGCGTTGACCGGCATGGGCTGCGGCAGGCCGGGCAGGTCGACCTGCGAGCCGGCCGGGTACCAGCCGGGAATCCAGCGCGTCAGCAGGTAGTTGGCCACGCCCACCACCACCAGCGGCAGCAGCGCGACCAGCGGGTGATGCTCGCGTCCGCCGGCCGGCGTGTCCGGCTCGTTGCGCAGCTCGGTGCCGTAGCCTTCGCCCGCCAGCGCGGCGCGCTTGCGGCGCCATTCCAGGTAGGCCACGCCGGCGCTCAGCGTGAAGGCCGCGCCGATCAGCCCCAGCCAGGGCGCGGCCCAGGTGGTGGTCTCGAAGAAGGTGGTGGGGATGATGTTCTGGATCTGCGGCGTGCCCGGCAGCGCCGTCATGGTGAAGGTGAACGCGCCCAGCGCGATCGCGCCCGGCATCAGCCGCTTGGGGATGCCGCCCTGGCGGAACATCTCGGCCGCGAACGGATAGACCGCGAACACCACCACGAACAGCGACACGCCGCCGTAGGTCAGCACCGCGCACACCAGCACGATGGCGACGATGGCGCGCTCGGCGCCGATCAGCCGCAGCACCGCCCGCACGATGGCGCGCGAGAAGCCCGACAGCTCGATCAGCTTGCCGAACACTGCGCCCAGCAGGAACACGGGGAAATAGAGCTTGGCGAAGCCCGCCATGCGCTCCATGAAGATGCCCGAGAACACCGGCGCCAGCGCCGACGGGTCGGTCAGCAGCACCGCGCCCATGGCCGCGATGGGCGCGCACAGGATGACGCTGTAGCCTCGATACGCCGCCAGCATCAGGAATGCCAGCGCCGCCACCACGATAATCAATCCGGTCATTCATTACTCCAGGAATGAAGGGTTAAGGGGTGTGGGGCTACACCTTAACCGATCGATCCCGGCGTCCGTTTGACAGGACGGGGCGCCGGCCCGTTGTCGGACCGGACCCCACGCGCGCCTCAGTACGTGGCGCGCAGCGTCAGCATCACGTTGCGCGGCTCGCCGTAGATGCCGTAGAAGTTGGACGGCACGCGGGCGTAGTAGTGGCGGTCGAAGACGTTGTTCAGCGTCAGCGAGGCGTCCAGGTTGCGGTTCACCTTGTAGCCGATCTGCGCGTCGACCACCGCGTAGCCGCCTTGCCACGAGACGTTGTTGCGGCTGGTGCGGCTCTGCGTGCGCACGCCGCCGCCAACGCGCCAGCCCGGCAGCACGTCGGGCGTGAAGCGGTAGGTGGTCCAGACCTTGAACAGGTGCTTGGGCGTTTCCGGGTTGACGATCTGGCCTTCCTGCGTCGGGTCGGACAGGTAGCGGGTCTGCAGGTAGGTGTAGCCGGCGTACAGGTCCCAGTTGGGCAGCAGGCGGCCGCTGATCTCGGCCTCGACGCCCTGGCTCTGGGCCTCGCCCTGCGCCAGGTAGCGGCCCGGGTTGGCGTCGTCGGGCACCGCGCGGTCCTTGTCGCGGATGCGGAACAGCGCCAGCGAGGCGTTGGCCGCGCCGTCCAGGAACTGGCCCTTCAGGCCGATCTCGTACTGCTTGCCGGTGCGCGGCTTGAGCGGCTTGCCGTCGGCCGTCATCTGCCAGGCTTCCGAGAAGGCGTAGATGTCCGAATAGCTGGCATAGGCCGACAGCCACGAGTTCAACTGCGCCACCGCGCCGTAGTAGGGCACGAACTTGCGCACCTCGGGATCGCGCCGCGTGTCGCCGGCCACCGGCAGGATCGCCTGGGTGGAGGTGCGGTACCAGCTCTGGCGCCCGCCCACGATCAGCGTCAGCGGGTCGGCCACGTTGAAGCTCAACTGGCCGTAGACGCCCATCTGGCTGGTCTTGGAGTCGTCGCCCGAGGTGTAGGGCAGGTCGGGGTTGGGCACGTCGATGTCGTAGATCGACACGCTGCTGAGGTTCATGCCGCCCGAGCGGCTGTCCTGGCGCCGCTCGGCGTAGTTGGCGCCGATCATCGCCTGGTGGGTGCGGCCGAGCAGGCTGAAGGGGCCCGAGGCATGGGTGTCGAAGCCCATCCAGCGGATCTGGTCCTTCTGCACCTGCAGGCGGTAGCCGGCGCGGTCGTTGACGGGATTGACCGGGCCGTTGACGTAGCCGTAGCGGCTGTCCATGTCGGTCGAGCGGTAGTTCATCGACACCTGGCCGGTCCAGCCATTGGCGAAGCGGTGGCTCAGTTCCGAATAGATTTCCGACATGGTGGTGTCGCCGCGCGACCAGTCGGTGCCGTAGAAGCCCTTGCGCGGCGAATCGATGATGTGGCCGTTCGAGTAGATCGACAGGCCGTAGTCGAACGGCGCCTCGCGCTGGCGCTGGTAGGCCGCCGACAGGGTCAGGGTGGTATTGGCGCTCAGGTCGAATTCGAGCGAGCCGTAGGCCAGGCCCTGGCGGTTGTGGGCCTTGTCGAAGAAGAAGTCGCGGTCCTGCGCGGCGAAGCCGGCGCGGGCGCGCACCCGGCCGTCGGCCGTGATCGGGCCGGTCGCGTCCAGTTCGGTGCGGTAGTTGTTCCACGAGCCGGCCATCACCGCGCCGGTCAGGCTGAAGGTGTCCAGCGGCCGCTTGCGCACCAGGTTGACGGTGCCGGCGGGGCTGCCGAAGCCCTGCAGCAGGCCGGCCGGGCCGCGCAGCACCTCGACGCGGTCGTACAGCGCCAGGTCGAACTGGGGCAGGTATTGCAGCGCGCCGTTGGCGGGCACGCCGTCGAACTGCACGTCGGTCTCGTAGCCGCGCGCAGTGAAGTAGGCGGTGCCGTCGCCGTAGGTCATGGCGCTGACGCCGGTGGTTTCGCGCAGCGCGTCTTCCACCGTGACCATGTTCTGGTCGTCCATGCGCTGGCGCGTCACCACCGACACCGAGTTGGGGATGTCGCGCACATTGGCGCCGGTCTTGCCGACGGTGACGGTATTGGCGGTGTACGACTGCGAGCCCTCGGTCTGGCCGGGGTCGGAGAGTTTCTCGGCCGCGCCGGTGACCCGCACGGGGCTCAGCTGCGGGACGTCGTCGGCCCGCGCCACGAGGGGCGCGCAGGCCTGGACCAGCAGGGCGGCGGCGAGAGTCAGGCGGAACGAAAAGGGGTGGCGTGGGGCAAATGCGACAGGGAGAAGTGCGGCGGGCGTCATTTTCTTTTGAAAACAATGGGAATCATTTGCATTAATGATAAAAAGCAAGTTCCCTGTTTGCTGGACAGAAAATGTCGAAAAACGGACATAACTGGCTGGATCGCGGTTCTTTCAACCCTTGCTATCGAAATCCCGCCAATGCATGAGTTTCCCGTCGAGGCGCCTCCGGTGGTGGCGCGCTCGTTCCACTACGAAGATGGCCAGCGGCAAGAGCCGCATTCGCACGAGCGCATCCAGCTGATGTATTCGCCCACCGGCATCATGCGCGTCATGACCGAGGACGGCGCCTGGCTGCTGGCGCCGATGCGCGCGTTGTGGATTCCGCCCGGCGTGGCCCACGAGGTGCGCATGGTCGGCCAGGTGACGATGCGCTCGGCCTTCATCGCGCCCGACGCCGCGCCCTGGCTGTGGAAGGATACCTGCGCGCTGGACGTGGCGCCGCTGATGCGCGAACTGATCCTGGCGCTGAACCAGCCGGTGGCGCGCCACGGGCCGGTGCAGCGGCTGAGCGCCGAGCTGCTGCTGAACCTGCTGGCCGGCACCGAGCGGCAGCATCGCCAATTGCCGCTGCCGTTCGACCGGCGCCTGCGCAAGGTCTGCGCGGCGGTGCTGCAGTCGCCCGGCAACGACGACACCCTGGAGCAGTGGGGCGAGCGCATGGGCGCCAGCGCGCGCACGCTGGCGCGGCGCATGAAGGACGAGACCGGCATGAGCTTTCACAACTGGCGCTTGCAGGTGCGGATCGACGAAGGCATCTGCCGCCTGCTGCAGGGGCAGCCGGTGGTGAACGTGGCGCGGGCGCTGGGGTACGCCAGCGCCAGCGCCTTCGTCTATATGTTCCGCAAGGTGATGGGGGTGTCGCCGACGCGGTATCTGGAGCAGATCGCGGCGGGATGAGGGTGGGGCGCCGGACGGGCCGCGTCGGGACGCGCGGGCGGCGCGCGCATCAGGCCCGAGCGGGAAGGCCTGCCGCGGTCAGTTGGTGTTGATCCATTCCTGCGTGTCGCGGATGAACCAGGGCAGGTTGATCCGTTCGCCCTCGCCGGACTGAATGGTCAGGCGCTGGTCCGATGCGCCCGGGGCGCCGGCCGCGCCCTGCGCCTGGGGCGCTGGCCGGCTGCGATACCGCAGGTCGGTCTGCGCGGGGGGCTGGCTGGCGCAGGCGGTGATCGATGCGCAGGCGAGGGCGGCCAGGATTGGCCGCAGTGTTGAACGAAGGGTCTTCATGATTCGGGTTCCTGCTGGCGGCAGCGGCCAACATGCCAGTCGATCCAGGCCGCATTATTCATTACCTTACTCGCAATACGGGGCGGATCCCACCGGCCCGTCGTATCACGGTATTTCCGCGCCGGCGCGGTCCGGCGGCCGGCGATGCGGTTCGCGCCGGCGCGGCGCCGCCGACGGGCCATCGCGCTAGCGGTCGAGCAGCGCCAGCGCCTGGCGCGCGATCTCCAGGTCGATGGCGGCGTCGTCGCCGTCGCCCATGAACCATGCCGCCGACAGTCCGCACCAGGCCACCACCCATTGCAGCAGCCGGCGGCGGTCCAGTCCCGATTCCTCCAGCACGATCCCGAGCCTGCGCTCGAAACGGCCCGGCACGATGGCCACCGGCGGCTCCGGGTCGGCCAGATCGGGGTTGCAGAAGATGTTGGCGTAGTCGAAGGCGCGCTCGCCGTGGAGCCGCTTGGGGTCGATCACCAGCCAGCCGCGCGCGCCGAAGTCGAGGATGTTGTCGTGGTGCACGTCGCCGTGCAGCACCACCGGGTCGCGCGGATCGTCCAGCAGCGCGCGGGCGTGGCGCGCGCTGTGCGCCAGGATGCCGCCGCGCGCCCGCGCCATCGGCCACAGCTCGACGAACCATTCCTCCAGCGGCCGCAGCGGCGGCAGCGGTTTGGCGCGCGGCGCGTGCAGTTCGCGCAGCACGCCGCAAAGGATGCGGGTGGCCTCGTCGTCGCGGCCGTTGCGGGCATACTCGGCCAGCGAACGCGTGCCGGTGGCGCGTTCCAGCAGGATGGCGTCGCCTTCGTGCGCCAGCACCCGCGCGGCGCCGTGGCCGTCCCACCAAGTCATCAGCACGCCGCCCTGGCGCTCGTCTTCCTCGACCGCGACCTTCAGCATCGCGGGCACGCCGGCCTGGCGCACCGGCAGCAGCCGGGCGGCATGGGTCGTGATGGGAGCGCCGTCGGGCACGAGGTTCCAGCGGGACAGGTAGGGTTCGAACATCGGCGCGGGGCGGGCCTGGCCCGCCAGGGTGGGGAACGCTTACGGTATCAGAGAATGCCGGCGTCGGCGGCCAGCGCCGCCGCCTTGCGCGCCAGCGCCGCGACGCCGAAGCTGGTGGCCAGGGCCTGGCCCTCCAGCTCGGCCAGCGGCACCCAGCGCGCGTCCAGCGCATCGTCGCCGGCCACCGGCTCGCCGGCCTGCCAGCGGCACAGCACCGCGATCAGGATGAAGTGCCGGCGCAGCGCGCCGGCCTCGTCATGGTCGAACACGTCGACGGCGTCGAAGACGCGCAGCGGCTCGGCGCGCACGCCACATTCCTCGAACAGTTCGCGCGCGGCGGCATCCTCGAGCCGTTCGCCGGCCTCGATCTTGCCGCCGGGAAAGGCCCAGCGGCCCTGGTCGGGCGGGTTGGCGCGCCGCACCAGCAGCACGTGGCCGTCGCGCACCACGGCGGCGATGGTGGCGGGAATGGGGCGCGAGGGTGGGGTGGTCATGTCGGGGTGTCCTGGGGGGCGTGGGCCGGCGGTATTCAGTCGGGCGCGAGGCCGTTGAGCATCATTGCCAGGCCGTATTCAAAGGTGGCGTCCGGTCCCTGCCTGTCCAGCGCCTTCATGGCGCGGGCCAGGGCGGGCGGGGGCGGGGGCGGGGCGTCGCGTTCGGGGGCGGCGGTTTCGGCGGCCTGCTGTTCCATGACCGAGCCGACCACGTAGTGGCCGATGGCGACCAGGGCGTTGGCCGCCTGCAGCGGCTTGAAGCCGGCATCGCAGAGCAGCTTCAATTGCGCCTCGACGCGATCGTACTGGGGCTCGGTGGGGCGGGTGCCGGCGTGGATGCGGGCGCCGTCGCGGTAGGCCAGCAGCGCCTGGCGGAAGCTGCGCGCGTTGGCGTACAGGAAGTCCTTCCAGGGCGCGCTGGGCGGCGGCATCGAATGGACGTGGTTGCGCGCCATGGCATCGGCCAGCGCGTCCAGCAGCGCCTGCTTGTTCTTGAAATGCCAGTACAGCGCCGGCTGCTGCACGCCCAGGCGCTCGGCCAGCCTGCGGGTGGTCAGGCCGTCCACGCCCACTTCATTGAGCAGTTCGAGCGCGCTGGCGATGACGGCGTCGCGTTGCAATTTGGCCATGGGGACTCCGATCCGGCTTGATAATTTATCAGCGATCAATTTATCATGTGAAAACTTATCGTTGATAAATTTCATCCTCATGCCGGACCGCGCCATCGCTTTGCTGCTTTTCATCGTCACCCTGGACGCCGCCGGGATCGGGCTCATCATGCCGGTGTTGCCCGGCCTGCTCGACCAGTTGAGCGACCCGGCTTCGACCCCCGCCCACTACGGCCTGCTGCTGTCGCTGTACGCGCTGGCGCAATGCGTGGCCGGGCCTGTGCTGGGGGCGCTGTCCGACCGCTACGGGCGGCGGCCGGTGCTGCTGGCGTCGCTGGCGGGCGCGGCCGTCGACTACGTGGTGATGGCGGCCACGCCGGCGCTGTGGGTGCTGTATCCGGGCCGCATCCTGGCGGGCATCACGGGAGCCACCGGCGCGGTGGCCGCCGCCAGCATCGCCGATGCCGGCGATCCGTCGCGGCGCGCCCGCCGTTTCGGTCAGTTGTCGGCCTGTTTCGGCCTGGGCTTGATCGTTGGTCCGGCGCTGGGCGGGCTGGCGGGATTGGCCGGCGCGCGCATGCCGTTCGTGGCCGCGGCGCTGGCCAACGGCGTGGCCTGCCTGCTGGCGCTGGCGTGGCTGCCGGAATCGCGCCAGGGCGCGCGGCCGCCCTGGTCGTGGCGCACGCTCAATCCGGTGGCGGGGCTGCGTCAGGCGCTGAGCGGCAAGGGCCTGGGCGGATTGCTTTGGGTGTTCCTGGTGATGCAGGTGGCGGGGCAGGTGCCGGGGTCGCTGTGGGTGCTCTACGGCCAGGACCGGTTCCAGTGGGACGCGGCGGCGGTGGGCCTGTCGCTGGCGGGGTTCGGCGCCTTGCACGCGTTGATGCAGGCGACGCTGCCGGGGCCGCTGAGCGCGCGGCTGGGCGAGCGCGGCGCCCTGGCGGTGGGCATGGCGGCGGATGCGTCGGGCTATGTGCTGCTGGCCTGGGCCACGCACAGCTGGATGGTGGCGCCGCTGATGCTGTTGCTGGCGGCGGGCGGCGTCGGCGCGCCGGCTTTGCAGGCGCTGCTGTCGGCGCGCGCGGGCGCGGGCAGCCAGGGGCAATTGCAGGGCGCCATGAACAGCCTGGCCAGCGCCGCCGCCATCGCCGGGCCGCTGGCGTTCACCGCGCTGTACGCGGCCAGCCTGGGCGGCTGGACCGGCTGGCCGTGGGTGGCGGGCGCCGCGCTCTACCTGTTGTGCGCGCCGGTGTTGGTCCGGCCGGACCCGCGCCGCGACGCGGCGGCCCAGGCGCGCTAGCGCCGCCCCGCCTAGCGCAAATCCCGGTAGTGGCCGCCGGGGCCTTGGTGCACACTGTCGCAGGCGCCCGCCACGGGCGCGATGGATAACGACAGGGCCCGCGCGGGCCCGCTGGGGAAGCCGCATGGACACGCCGGACCGGCAATTGCGCTATTTCGTGCGCATTGCCGAATTGAAATCGCTCTCGCGCGCCGCCGAGGACCTGGACCAGACCCAGTCCGGCCTGAGCCGCCAGCTGGCCGCGCTGGAGGCCCACGTGGGCAAGCCGCTGTTCGTGCGCACCGGCCGCGGGGTCGAACTGACCGAGGCGGGCGCGCGGCTGCTGGAGGGCATCCAGCCGGCCTACCGCGCCATCGACCAGGCGCTGGAAGCCGTCCGCCAGCGCGAGGGCGTGACGCAGGGATCGGTGCGGCTGGCCACCGTGCACACGCTCAGCTACTACTTCATGGCCGACGTGGTGGCGCAGTTCGTCAGCAGCCGCGAGCACGTCAATCTGTCGGTCATGGGCCGCAGTTCGCCCGAGGTGGTGACGCTGGTGGAAAGCGGCAAGGCCGACATCGGTTTCGTCTACGACGCCGCCGTGGCGTCGGATGCGCTGGCCTCGACGCCGCTGTTCGACGACGACATGTGCCTGATCGTGCGCGACGGCGTCGCGGCCGAGGATGGCGTCGACCTGGGCGCGATGGCGCTGCGGCTGGTGGGCTTTCCCTCGCACTATGCGCTGCGCAAGATGATCCACAGCGCCGGCCTGCAGCCGGAATTCGTGGCCGAGGCCGAGACCATCGACGCCATGCTCAAGCTGGTGTCCTCGGGGGGTGGGCGCCTGTATCCTGCCATCGCGTATCCCGCAAAAGCTGCTGACCGACTACGGCCTGCGCAAGGTCGCCATCGGCAGCCCGGTGCTGCGCCGGCGCGTGGTCGCCATCACGCTGGCGCAACGCCAGCCGCTGCCGCTGGTGCGCGAGCTGCTGGACTGCGCCCGCCGCATCGCGCGGGACTGAGTCCGCGGGGCTGAATCTGCGGGGCCAAGTCCGCCGGGCTGAGTCCACGGTGCCGAGTCCGCGCCGTCCTCGTTTACCCTCGGGCCGCGCGGCCGGCCCCTGGCGCGGCCGCGTCGAATAGCTGCTATGAGCCCGGCTGCATGGCTCGATGCGGGGGCGCTTTCCATACTGTGCGGCAAGGCGCGGCATCCGTCCGCGCCATCCCGAACCGCATCAGGAGGCAGCAGCATGGACAACACCCTGCGCGAAAAAGCGTACTTCGACACCCGCGCCACCCAGGAGATGGCGCAGCACCTGCGCGCCGTGCCGCGCACCCTCCAGGAGACCATGGCCTACGCCTGCCGCATCCTGGCGATGACCGAGCAGGAGGCCGGCCTGGCCGGCCAGATCAGCGTGCGCTCCGAGCGCCCCGGCGCCTACTGGACGCTGCGCTTCGGCCTGGGCTTCGACGAGGCCACGCCGGCCGACTTCATCGAGGTCGACCGCGACCTGCACACGCTCACGGGCGAAGGCATGGCCAATCCGGCGACGCGTTTTCACCTGTGGGTCTACGAGGCGCGGCCCGACGTGCAGTCCATCATCCACACTCATTCGCCGTGGGCCTCGGCGCTGGCCGCGGCGCGCCAGCCGCTGGTGATCGCGCAGATGGACATGACGCCGCTGCACGACGACTGTGCCTTCCTGGGCGAATGGCCCGGGGTGCCGATCGCCGACCAGGAGGGCGTCATCATCTCGGGCGCGCTGGGCGCCAAGCGCGCCATCATCCTGGCGCACCACGGCTACCTGACGGCCGGCGCCAGCTGCGAGGAGGCGACCTACCTGTCGGTCTACCTGGAGCGGGCGGCCCGCATGCAGATCCGCGCGCAGGCCTTCGGTCCGCTGACGCCGGTGGACGACGCGCTGGCGCGCGAGGCGCACGACTACCTGCTCAAGCCGTCGATCGTGCGCGCCACCTTCGACTACTGGTGCCGCCAGACCCACGGCATCGCGCCGCTGCCGCGGCCGGCCCGCTGATATCAAGCTGTACCCATAACGATACTTTCAAGGGGAAGTCACGATGATGACGACCAAGACGCCGCGCGCGCGTTCGCGCCGGGACTACGTAACGGCCGGCCTGGCCAGCATGATGGGCACCACTATCGAGTGGTACGACTTTTTTCTCTACGGCACGGCCGCCGCGCTGATCTTCAACAAAATCTTCTTTCCGTCCTTCGATCCGCTGACCGGCACGCTGGCCGCGTTCGCCACCTATTCGGTGGGCTTTTTCGCGCGGCCGCTGGGCGGGGTGATCTTCGGCCACTACGGCGACAAGATCGGCCGCAAATCGATGCTGCTGATCACGCTGCTGCTGATGGGCGTGCCCACCATCCTGATCGGCCTGATTCCCTCCTATGACCAGATCGGCTACTGGGCCGCGGTGCTGCTGGTGCTGATGCGCTTTCTGCAAGGCATCGCGGTGGGCGGCGAGTGGGGCGGGGCGGTGCTGATGGCGGTCGAGCACGCGCCCGAGGGCAAGAAGGGCTTCTTCGGCAGCCTGCCGCAGGCCGGCGTGGCGCCGGGCCTGATCCTGTCGTCGCTGGCGATGGGCGCGGTGGCCGGCTTGCCGGAGCAGGACATGCTGTCCTGGGGCTGGCGCCTGCCGTTCCTGGCCAGCGTGGTGCTGCTGGCGGTGGGCTGGTTCATCCGCGTCAAGGTGGCCGAGTCGCCCGACTTCGAGCAGATGCGCGAGCAGGGCGCCAAGGTCGAGGTGCCGGTGGCCGAAGTCCTCAAGCACCACCGGCGCGCGCTGTGGACGGTGGTGGGCGCGCGGCTGGCCGAAGTCACCTGGTTCTATACCGTGGTCACGTTTTCGCTGGCCTACGCCACCGGCACGCTGGGCATCGCGCGCTCGGTGATGCTGGACGCCACCATCTGGGGCGCGGCGCTGGCGCTGTTCACCATGCCGCTGTTCGGCATGCTGGGCGACCGCGTCGGCCACAAGTGGGTGTTCATGGCCGGCTCGGTCGGCATCCTGGCGTGCGCGCCGCTGTTCTTCCAGTTGCTGGCCACGGGCCAGACCGGCTGGATCATCGTCGCGGTATGCCTGGCGGTGGGATTGGTCTACGCTTGCCTGTACGGCCCGGAGGGCACGCTGTTCTCCAGCCAGTTCCCGGCCGAGGTGCGCTACACCGGCATTTCGCTGGCGGTGCAGGTGTCGGGGGCGATCGGCGGCGGCCTGGCGCCGATCATCGCGACCTGGCTGCTGGCGCGCGCCGGCGGCGATCCGAAGTACGTGGTGTGGTACCTGAGCGCGCTGGGCGTGATCGCGGTATTCAGCGCCTGGCGCATGCGCGGCGACGCGTCGGCCGCGGCGGCGCTGGGCGTGCCGGCTGGCGCGCGGACCTGAGGACGACATGAAGACGATCGACTATTACTTCTGGATGAATTCCGACTGGGCCTACCTGGGCGCCGACCGGCTGGAGGCCCTGGCGGCGCGCCACCAGGCGCGCATCCGCTACCTGCCGGTGGACCTGCCCGACGTCTATGCGCGCACCGGCGGCGTGCTGCTGGGCCAGCGCGCGCCCGAGCGCCAGGCCTACCGGGTGACCGAGCTGGCGCGCTGGTGCCGCAAGCTGGACATCCACGTCAATCCCACGCCAGCCTATATGTGCCCGGACGCGGGGCCGGCCTCGCGCATCGTGATCGCGGCCGATGCGGCCGGCCTGCCGGTGGCGGCGCTGTACAAGGCCATCCTGGCGGCCGAGTGGTGCGAGGAGCGCGACATCTCGTCGCCGGACACGCTGCGCGACATCGTGCGGGAGCAGGGGCTGGATGCCGCGGCGCTGCTGGCCGCGGCCGAACAGCCGGCGGCGCGCCAGGCCTACCGTGACAACACCGATGCGGCGGTGGCGGCCGGCGTGTTCGGCTCGCCATCGTATGTCTATCGCGGCGAGCTGTTCTGGGGCCAGGACCGGCTGGAGATGCTGGAAGCGGCGGTCGCCCGGGCGGCCTGAGCCGCCCAGGGCGTCCGTTCACTTCGCCGCCGTCTTCACCAGCGGGCAGGTCGATTTGGACAACGGCATGAAGGCCTCGTCGCCCGGCAGCGTCGCCACCAGCTTGTAGTAGTCCCAGGGCCGCTTCGATTCCGCGGGGGTCTTGACCTCGAACAGATACATGTCGTGCACCATGCGGCCGTCCTCGCGGATGCGGCCATTGGCGGCGAAGAAGTCGTTGATCGGCATGGCCTTCATCTGCTTCATCACCGCGTCGGGCGCGTCGGTGCCGGCCGCCTGCACGGCCTTCAGGTAGTGCATCACCGACGAATAGGTGCCGGCCTGGCTCATGTTGGGCATCTTCTTGAGCTTGTCGTAGTAGCGCTGCGACCAGGCGCGGGTCTGGTCGTTCATGTCCCAGTAGAAGGCCTCGGTCAGCATCAGGCCGGCGGCCGCGTCCAGGCCGATGGCGTGGATGTCGTTGATGTACAGCAGCAGGCCGGCCATCTTCTGGCCGCTCTGGGTCAGGCCGAATTCGCGCGCCGCCTTGATGGCGTTGACCGTGTCGCCGCCAGCGTTGGCCAGGCCGACGATCTGGGCGCGGCTGGCCTGCGCCTGCAGCAGGTACGAGGCGAAATCGCTGGTGCCGATCGGGTGGCGGGCGGCGCCCAGCACGGTGCCGCCGCGGGCCTTCACCACGTCGGTGGCCGAGGCCTGCAGGGTGTGGCCAAAGGCGTAGTCGGCGGTCAGGAAGTACCAGCTCTTGCCGCCCCGGTCGACGGTGGCGCGGGCGGTGGTGTTGGCCAGCGACCAGGTGTCATAGGTGTAGTGCACCGAATAGGGCGAGCACAGGTCGTTGGTGATGCGCTCGGTGCTGGGGCCGCTGAAGACCACGATCTTCTTTTTCTCGCGCGCCACTTCCAGCACCGCCAGCGCCGGGGCTGAACCGGCCACGTCCATGATGGCGTCCACCTTCTGCGTGTCGTACCACTCGCGGGCGCGGGCCGCGGCGATGTCGGTCTTGTTCTGGTGGTCGGCCACCAGCAGGTCGATCTTCTTGCCGAGCACGGTGCCGCCGAAGTCGTCGATGGCCATCTGCGCGGCGGTGGCGCTGCCCTTGCCGGTCACGTCGGCGTAGATGCCGCTCATGTCCAGGATCAGGCCGAGGCGGACGATGTCGTCGGAGAGGGCGGCGGGGGCGGTCTGGGCCTGGGCGGGGCCGCCGAGGGACAGGCCGGCGACCGCGGTCAGCGCGACGAGGGCGCGTGCGAGACGCGGATTGGGGGTGCTGCGTTGCTGCGAAATCCGGGGCATGGGGGTCATGGTTGTCTCCATTTATGGTTATGCCGGATGCTTGCGGGTACTGCGAGCGCTTGGCCGGACGGCCGCGCTTCTATGGAATGGCTCCGAGGGACGACCGCGCGCGCTAGCGCTGGGTCAGCAGGTCGAACTCCATGCGCACCTTGCGGAACGGGAATTCCAGCCGCGCGAAATACACCACGCGGCCATCGATGCAGGCGTAGCGGCGCAGTTCGGCTACCGGCGAGGACACCGGGATCCGCAGCGATTCCGCCGATTCCTGGCCGGCCTCGATGACGTTGAGCACCTGGCGCGCCTCGCTGATGCGGGCGCCGTAGAACTGGTCCAGCACCGGCGCCACGGTGCTTTTCTGGATGCGGGCGCGATGCTTGCGGAACAGGCTGCTTTCCAGGAATACCTCGCTGTAGCAGAACGGCCCGGCCTCGGTGGTGTGCACGCGCCGCAGGTATTGGAAACGGCCGCCGCGGTCGGCCGCGCACGGCATGCCCAGGGTGTCGGGCAGCGGCGAATCGGCGCTCGATTCCACCAGCGAGACGGTGCCGAGCTGGTTGCTCAGCTCGACCGTTTCGGCCCAGGTCTTGGGAATCAGCAGCGTCGGCGTCTCGGGCAGGTCGGCATTGACGAAGGTGCCGGACCCGCGCGAGCGCCGGATCAGGCCGTCCTGTTCCAGCTGGCCGAGGGCCTGGCGGATGGTGGCGCGCGAGATGCCATAGGTTTCCATCAGCGCTTCCAGCGGCGGGATCTGCTGGCCGGGCCGCCAGGTGCGGTTCTGGATGTGGCCGCGGAACAGCGCGGCCGCCTGCAGGTAGAGCGGTTGGGGGCTGTGCGAGAAAAGCGGGCGCGCGGGCATGGTCGGATCGGTCAGGAGGTGGCGGGGGCGGCGAGCAGGGCGTCGGCCATCTCGCGCAGCCGATGTTTCTGGATTTTGACCGAATTGGCGCTTTCCACGGACGGGAACGCGTCCAGCACCGTGAAACCGGCCGGCGCCTTGAAGCCGGCCATGGCCTGTTTGCAGGCCGCCGTCCAGCCGGCGGCATCGGCGTCGGCGCCGTCCTGCAGCAGCACGAAGGCGTAGGGCACGGTCTTGCCGTCGCGGGTGGCGCCGACCACCTGGCAGGCGCGCACGCCGGGCAGCGACTCCACCATCTGCTCGATCTCGACCGGATTCACCAGGAAGCCGGACAGGCGCAACGAGTCGCCCATGCGGGTCTGGAACACGAACTGGCGCGGGTTCAGCGTGTAGCCGAGGTCGCCGGTCCGGAAGTAGCCGTCGTCGGTGCAGGCGCGGGCGGTGGCCTCGGGGTTGTCGAGGTAGCCGCGCATCAGGCTGGGCGACAGGATTTCCAGCTCGCCCGATTCGCCGTGCGGCAGCACCGCGCCGCTGGCCGGATCGCGCGCCCGCACCCGCGCCTCGGGATAGACCAGGGTGCCGCCGGGCTGGTGGCGCGCGGCCATGTCGCCTTCGGCCGGATCGCGCGGCTGGCCGGCCACCAGCGCGATCAGTTCGCTGGAGCCATACAGCCCCGTCAGCGGCACGCCGGCTTCCCGCGCCAGGTCCAGCATGTGATCCAGCGCCGGCGTGAAGCTGGCGAAGCCGAACAGCCGCGCCGACGCGAAGGCGCCCGGCGCGCCCGCCCGCATCATGGCGACCAGCGCCTCGTTGTTGGCGTAGGTGTGGGTGACCCGATGGCGCTGGATCGCGGCGGCCGATTCGGCCGCGTCGAACACCGGCGCGCACACCACCGGCGCGCCGTGCGCCAGGCCGCCCGCCAGCGTGGCAAAGCCGAAGGCGCCGCAGAACGGCGCGCTGGCCAGCACGCGGCTGTGGTCGTCATAGCCGAAGGCGCGCGCCACCGCCGCGCCGTGGCGCAGCAGGGTGCGCTGGTCGTGCAGCACGAACTTGGGCTGCGAGGTGGTGCCGGAGGTGGTGAAGCACAGCACGCCCGCGTCGGGCTGGGGCGGCGGCGGCGCGTCGGCGCAGGCGCGCAGGTCGGCATAGCGGTGCACCGGCTTGCCGCGCAGCGAGGCGGCGATGGGGGCGTCTGTTTGTGAGTCCGTTTGTGCGTCCGTCTCGGACACGGCGACGATGCCTTGCAGCCGCGCCAGCGATTCGGGCGCGACGCCGTCCAGGATGCCGGCGAAGTCGATGCCCTTGAAGCCGGGCCAGAACACCAGCCAGTCGGCGCGGCCGCGGCCCAGGATGTCGGCCAGTTCCAGGGCGCGAAAGCGCGTGTTGACGGCCAGCGCCAGCGCGCCGAGGTGGGCGCAGGCCAGGAAGGTTTCGACCCAGGCGGCGCAGTTGGGCAGCCACACGGCCACGCGCTGGCCGGGCCGCACGCCGATGCGCGCCAGGCCGGCGGCCAGGGCGCGGCTGCGCGCGCGCAGATCGGCGTGGCTGATGGCCTGGTCGCGGTCGATCAGGGCGGGGCGGTCGGGATGCAGCGCGGCCAGCGCGTCCAGGTGCTGCGCGAAGGTCGGAGCGGGTTGCGTCATGGCCTACACCGTGGCGATCGGGGTCACGGGGGAACCCACGGCGCCGGGCATGCGCAGCGGCGGGGCGGTCAGCAGGAAGCGGTTGCGGCCCTGTCCATGCAGCCAGTCGGCCAGCGCCTTCAGGTACCACAGCTCGGCCAGCGGCACGCCCAGCTTGAACAGGCAGTGATGGTGCAGCGGCAGGATCGAATGGCCCGGGCCGGCGGTGCGCGCCGGATAGGCCTCGACCGCGTAGTTGTCGGCGCAGATCGCGGCGATGCCGCTGGCGGTGATCCAGTCCAGCAACGCCGGGTCGGCGCCGTCCAGCACCGCGCCGGTCTGTTCCAGCCGGTGCGGATCGGGCTGGCCGTTCATCTCCATCAGCGCTTCGGCAAAGCCGGTGCGCAGCACCAGCATGTCGCCCGGCTCGACCACCACCTGCTGCTCACGCATCGCGGCCTGCAGCTGGGTGTAGCCGACCAGGGTGCGGCCGGGGCCGAAGGCGCGCGCCAGGTCGACCAGCACGCCGCGGCCCTGCATGCCTTTCTCGGCGTAGCGGCTGATGCTGAGCTTGCGCGCATACGAGCCGCCCGGCGGGCAGCAGGCATCGGCGCCGGCGTCATCGCCGCCGAACACGTCCACGCCCGCGGCATAGCCGTTGTAGTAGACGCGGCGGGCCTCGCCGTCGCCCTGGATGTCGAACTGGGCGCCGACGTGGCACAGGCCGTCCCACTGGGTGGAGTACTGCATGCTGAGCGTCACCTGGTCGTCCGACAGCACGTCCACGGCGCCGGGCTGCACGCGCGCCATGGTGAAGTTCAGGTAGGGCGCGCCGTCGCGGAAGGTGGGCTTGAGCTGCGGCGGATGGCGGCGCGGGTTGAGCACGTTGCCGCCGGGCAGGTCCAGCGGCAGCGACAGGCAGAACACCTTGCCCGTGCGCACCTCGCGCACCGCCTGCAGCACTTTTTCCTCGGTCAGCAGGTTCAGGCGGCCGAGTTCGTCATCCGCTCCGAAATCGCCCCAGGTCGATCCCTCGGGGCGGCGCGTCCAGCGTTTCATGGGCTTGTCTCCGGTGTGTTTTTCGAGTCTTGTGAATATAGTACGTATTTACGTACTATAGGAAGTGTCCGCATCCCGAGGACGCCCATCGACAGCATCCGCCCCAAGGCGGAGCCAGAAGAAATCCGCGCCAAGCGGATTCGCGAGGAGACAGATCCATGACGCATTCCCTGCACAGGCGCGCCGGGCGGCGCGCGCTGGCCGCGGCCGGCCTGGCCGTGCTGGCCCTGTCCGCGGCCCACGCGGCCGGTTATCCGGAGCATCCCGTCACCGTGGTCGTGCCGTATCCGCCGGGCGGCGGCGCCGACATCTTCGGCCGCGCCATCGCCAACGCGCTGCAGCCGGCGCTCAAGCAGACCGTGCTGGTCGAGAACAAGCCGGGCGCGGGCGGCAACATCGGCATGGCCTACGTGGCGCGCGCCAAGGCCGATGGCTACACCCTGGGCCTGGGCACGATCGGCACCCAGACCATCAACCAGTTCCTCTACAGCAACATGACGTTCGACCCCGAGCGCGACCTGGTGCCGATCGCGCTGGTGTCGACCACGCCCAACGTCATCGCCGTCAGCGCCAAGTCGCCCTACAAAACGGTGGCCGACGTGATCCAGGCCGCGCGCCAGTCCAGGGACAAGAAGCTGACCTACGCCTCGCCCGGCGTGGGGTCGTCGGTGCACCTGACCGGCGCCTACTTCGAGGCCATGGCTGGCGTGACGATGCTGCACGTGCCGTTCAAGGGCACCTCGGCGTCGCTGCCGGCGGTGGCCGGCGGCCAGGTCGATCTGTTGTTCGACAACCTGCCCGGCGCGCTGGCGCAGATCAAGGACGGCAACCTGGTGCGCGGCGTGGCGGTCACGTCCGCCGCGCGCGATCCGTCGCTGCCGGACCTGCCGACCGTGGCCGAGTCCGGCCTGACGGGTTTCGACGTGACGGCGTGGTTCGCGCTGTACGCGCCGCGCGGCACGCCCGAACCGGTGGTGCGGCAACTGGTCGAGGCGGCGCGCAGCGGCCTGGCCACGCCCGCCATCGCCACCAATTTCGCTACCATGGGCGCCCGGCCCGGCACGCTGTTCGGCGCGGACCTGGCCGCGTTCGAGCGCCAGGAGCGCGCCAAATGGGGCGGCCTCATCAAGGACAAGGGAATCACCGCGCAATGACAACCCCCATCGCATTGGTCACCGGCGGCAGCCGGGGCATCGGCCGCGCCATCGTCGCGCGGCTGCTGCAGGACGGCTTCGAGGTCGTCAACTTCAGCCGCCGGCCGCCGGACGCGGCGTTGCCCGGCGAACGCTTCCAGTCGGTCGACCTGGGCGACGCCGCCGCCACGGCCGCGGCGGCCACCGCGCTGGCGGCGGCGCGGCCGGTGCTGCACCTGGTCAACAACGCCGGCATGATCCAGGTCGCTGACATCGAAGCCGTGACCCAGGAGGAACTGGCGCGCATGGTGGCGGTGAATCTGACCGCGCCGTTGCTGCTGATGCAGGCGCTGCTGCCCGGCATGCGCCAGGCCGGCTACGGCCGGGTCGTCAACATCGGCAGTCGCGCCGGCCTGGGCAAGCCGGGCCGCACGGTCTACGGCGCCACCAAGTCCGGCCTGGTGGGCATGACGCGCACCTGGGCGCTGGAACTGGGCAAGGCCGGCATCACGGTCAACACCGTGGCGCCCGGGCCGATCGCCACCGAGCTGTTCGACCAGTCCAACCCGCCGGGCGACCCCAGGACCGTGGCGCTGGAGGCCGCCATCCCGGTCGGCCGCATCGGCCGGCCCGAGGACGTGGCGCATGCGGTGTCGTCGTTCCTGGACCGGCGCGCCGGCTTCATGACCGGGCAGGTGCTGTATGTCTGCGGCGGCATGTCGGTGGGGCTGGCGGGGTAGGACCGCTACGGGAAGCCGGGGGTGGACCGGGCGGGCAGCGCCGCGTCAGTCGCGCGGGTCCAGCGGCCAGCGGAAGGCCGGCGTGATCTCCACCTGCAGCCCCGCGCCGGCCAGCACCCCGTGCAGCCGGATGACTTCGAGCGCCAGGACATTCTCGGCCACCGGCAGGTCCTGGGCGATCAGCTCGCGCGCCCGCTTGACGCCGATGCCCAGCGCCACCGCCAGGCGGGCGATGGCGCTGGCCGTGGCCAGGGCGCCGGGCCGCGCCCGCAGTGTGTAAGGCGTGCGGTCCATGATCGGGTGGTTGGGGTTGGTGGTCGCCACCATCCAGCCGCAGCCGCCGCAGCGCGCGATCAGACTCAGCCCCTGTTCGGTGATGACCTGGGGTAGGCCGCATTCGGGACACGGAGAGGCGGACGGGTTCATGGCGTGCGGGCCGGTCAGAGTGGACGGCCGGCGCTTCCGAGCGCATGGCGCAGGACTTTGCCCGAGGCCCGGCCCGCCGCGCGCAGCGCACCGTCGCGTTCGCGCCGCAGCTGGCGCAGCACCTCGCTCGGCGTCACGCCGAAATGCGCCGCGAACTTGCGCTGGAAGGTGCGGCGCGACATGTGGCAGGCATCGGCCATGTCGTCCACCGACCAGCGCGCCGACAGGCTCGCCTCGATCTTCTCGACCAGGTCGCGGAACGGCGCGGCCAGGCGGTCCTGCAGCCGCAGCGACTGGCTGTATTGGCGCTGGTCGCCGTTGCGGCGCATGAACACCACCAGGCGGCGCGCCACGTCCTGCGACACCTGCGCGCCAGCGTCGCGCTCGATCAGGGCCAGCGCCAGGTCGATGCCGGCGGTGACGCCGGCCGAGGTCCAGATCGCGCCGCTCTCGATGAAGATGCGGTCGTCTTCCACCCGCAGGCCGGGATACAGCTGGCGCAGCCGGTCGGCCGAGCGCCAGTGGGTGGTGACGCGGCGGCCGTCCAGCAGGCCGGCCGCCGCCAGCAGGAAGGCGCCGGTGCAGACGCTGCAGGTGCGGCGCGCCTGCGGGCTGCGGCGGCGCAGCCAGGCCAGGGTCTCGCCGTGGGCGCCGGCCTGGTCGATGCCGGGGCCGCCCGGCACGAACAGCATGTCGATCGGCGCGTCGTCGTCCTCGGCGAAGGTGGCGTCGACCTGCATGCGCAGGCCCTGGTCCCAGGCGGCGACCACCGGCGTGGCCGCGACGGTGCTCAGCTGGTAGCCCGCGCCGCCTTCCTCGTTGGCGCCGCTGAAGGCCTGCCACGGGCCGGCCAGGTCGAGCGGCTGGAAGCCGTCGTAGAGCAGGAAGACGATGCGTTTTGGCGCGATCGTGGGGGTATTTGGCGCACGCGCGCCGGCGCCTGGAGCTACGCTGGCGGTTCCGTTCTGCGAAGGAGCATCGTCGTGCATGTGAATATTCTCTTGTTCGAAGGGCTGACCCAGCTCGATATGACCGGGCCATACGAAGTGCTCGCCGCCGCGCCCGGGTTCAGCGTCGATTTTGTCGCAAAAACGCCGGATCCGGTGCGCAGCGACCGCGGCCTGCGTTTCGTGCCGACCCAGACCCTGGCGTCGGCGCCGCCCTGCGATCTGCTGGTGGTGCCCGGCGGGCCGGGGACGGATGATGCCATCCTCGACCCGGACTGGGTAGCCTTCACGCGCCGGCAAGCGTTGGGCGCGCGCTACGTCTTCGGCATCTGCACCGGTTCGCTGCTGCTGGGCGCGGCCGGCCTGCTGCGCGGCCGCCGCGCTTCCAGCCATTGGCGCGCGCGTGAACTGCTGGCGCATTTCGGCGCGGTGCCGACCGATGCGCGGCTGTGCGTGGATGGCAACGTTTTCACCGCGGGCGGCGTCACCTCGGGCATCGACATGGCGCTGAAGGTGGTCGCCACGCTGTGCGGCGACGAGGTCGCCAAGCTGATCCAGTTGCAGATCGAATACGACCCCGAGCCGCCGTTTCCCGGCGGCACGCCCAAGACCTCGGAGCCGGACATCGTGCGGCAATACCTGGCGCAGTCGCAGGCGCGCTTCGAGCAGCGCAGCGCCAAGGTGCGGCAGGCCGCGCTCAATGTCCCAGATGGTCCAGCGGCAGCGGGCTCTGCGGCTTGACGGTCTGGATCGCGAAGTTGCTGCGGATGTCCTTCACCCCCGGCAGCTTGAGCAGCGTGGTCAGCAGGAAGCGTTCGTAGGCGCGCAGGTCGGGCAGCACCACCTGCAGCAGGAAGTCGGATTCGCCCGACACCAGATGGGCCGCCACCACTTCGGGCAGGGCGCAGACTTCCTTGCGGAACTGGTCTGCGTCGCGCTCGTGGTGGCGCTCGACCTTCACGCCGACGAAGACGGTCAGGCCCAGCCCGACCTCGTCCGGCGCCAGCCGGGCCTCGTAGCCCTGGATCACGCCGGCTTCCTCCATCAGCCGCACCCGCCGCAGGCAGGGCGACGGCGACAGGCCGATCTGCTCGGCCAGCTCGACATTGGTGAGGCGGCCGTTCTGCTGCAGGGCCTCGAGAATGCGCCGGTCGTAGGCGTCAAGTTGGCGTTTTGGCATGAAATGAAAATTCTGCGATATGGATTGGTTCAGTGTGCCAATCATGTTATTACGCTTGGCAGGAATAGCAAGCACATGCCGATGCCTTTTCCCTAGAATGATCGCCATTTCCAGCAGTGCGGAGCGTGGCGTATGGCCGACATGGCGTTGTTTCTCGGGGCGTTGTTGATTGTCTATGTGGTGCCGGGGCCGGACATGATCCTGCTGCTCGAGACCGGCGCGCTGCGCGGCCGCGGGCAGGCGCTGGCGGTGGCCGTGGGCCTGGCCCTGGCGCGCGCCGCCCACGTGACGCTGGCGGCATTGGGGCTGGCGGCGCTGTTCAAGACCCATCCCTGGGCCTTCGACGCGGCGCGCACGGTGGGCGGTTGCTATCTGATCTGGCTGGGCCTGCGGCTGCTGCGGGCGGGGCCGATGTCGTACGGCGTGGCGCACGAGGCGCAGGCGGCCGCGCGCGGCAAGGGGCTGGGCGCGGCGCTGTTGAGCGGGGTGCTGACCAACGTGCTCAATCCCAAGGCGCTGCTGTTCTGCTCGGTGCTGCTGCCGCAGTTCGTGTCGCCGGCGCAGGGCCCGATCGGCCAGCAGTTCGCCTTGCTGGGCGTGATCCTGGTGAGCCTGGGCCTGACGTTCGATGTGCTGTGCGCGCTGGCCGGCGGCGCCCTGGGCCGCTGGATGGCGGCGCATCCGCGCGTGCAGAAATGGCAGGGCACGGTGTTCGGCGGCGCGCTGATCGCGTTCGGCGTGCGCCTGACGCTGAATCGCTGAGGCGGCCGGGCCGCGCACGCTGCCGGGCGGCGCGGCGCCATGAAAAAAGGGCCTGACTCGCGTCAGGCCCTTTCTGCTTACTTGCCGAAGGCCAGGGACGTTTCGTCCTCGTCCTGGCCTTCGCCGTCGGCGCGCGCCGGCAGGGGGCGGGCGCCATCGGCCAGCATTTCCGATTGCGTCAGGCCCTTGGTCAGCTCCAGGGCCTGGCGCTCGAACAGGCGCCGGTACAGGCCGCCCTTCAAGCGGATCAGCTGGTCATGGCTGCCTTCCTCGATGATGCGGCCATGGTCCATCACCAGCAGGCGGTCCAGCGCGCGCACCGTCGACAGGCGGTGCGCCACCACCAGCGTGGTGCGGCCGACCATCAGGCGCTCCATGGCCTGCTGGATCAGCACTTCGCTTTCGCTGTCCAGGCTCGAGGTGGCCTCGTCCAGGATCAGGATCGGCGCGTCGGCCAGGAAGGCCCGCGCGATCGCCACGCGCTGGCGCTCGCTGCCCGATAGCTTGACGCCGCGTTCGCCCACCAGCGTCTCATAGCCCTTGGGCAGCGCCATGATGAAGTCGTGCGCGCTGGCCAGCCGCGCCGCCTGCTCGATCTCGGCTTGCGTCGCGCCGGGGCGGGCGTAGGCGATGTTCTCGGCCAGCGTGCGGTGGAACAGCACCGGCTCCTGCTGCACGATCGCGATCTGGCTGCGCAGCGAGGCCTGCCTGACCTGGGCGATGTCCTGGCCGTCGATGGCGATGCGGCCGCCGTTGACGTCGTACAGGCGCTGGATCAGCTTGATGAACGTGGTCTTGCCCGAGCCCGAATGGCCCACCAGCCCGACCCGTTCGCCCGGCGCGATGCGCGCCGAGAAGCGGTCGTACAGCGGCGCCTCGTGGCGGCCGTAGCGGAAGGTCACGTCCTCGAAGCGGATCTCGCCCGCCGTGACGCGGATCTGGCCCGCGCCGGGGCGGTCGTCCACGCCCAGCGGCTGCTTTTCCAGCGCCACCAGTTCCTCCATGTCGTTGACCGAGCGCTGCAGGTTGCGGATGTGCATGCCCACGTCGCGCAGGTGGCCCTGCAGCATGAAGAACATCGTCAGCGCGAAGGTCACGTCGCCGACGCTGGCCTGGTTGCGCGACCACAGCAGCAGCGCCGCGCCCAGGATGCCAGCCTGCATCGCCACCAGCATCGCGCCCTGGATGCCGCCGTTGATCGTGGCGCGGATCCAGGTGCGGCGCGTGCGGCGGCGCCACTTGTCGACCACGCGCTCCAGGCGCGCTTCCTCGCGCGTCTCGGCGCCGAAGGCCTTGACGACCGGGTTACAGCTGACCGCGTCGGCCAGCGCGCCGCCCATGCGCGTGTCCCAGGCGTTGCCCAGCCGCGCCGCCGGCGCCACGTAGCCCAGCGACAGCGCCGCCGTGACCGCGATGTACAGCACCGACCCGAGGCCGACGACCAGGCCCATCACCGGCCAGTGGATGCCCAGCAGCACGGTGGCGCCGACCAGCATGATGACCGAGGGCAGCAGCGCCACCAGCAGCGTGTCGTTCAGCAGGTCCACCGCCCACATGCCGCGGGTGATCTTGCGCACGGTCGAGCCGGCGAAGCTGTTGGCGTGCCAGTCGGTCGAAAAGCGCTGCACCCGGTAGAAGGCGTTCGACACCATGCCGTTCATCATCTTCAGGGTGAAGACGATGATGTTCTGGAACACGCCCTGGCGCAGCAGCGTGCCGCCGATGCCCAGCGCGATCAGCAGCCAGAACGCGGTGATGGCCGCGCTCCAGGCCTGCTGGTCGGCCGCGGCGCCGGAAGCCACGGCGTCGACCAGGCGGCCCGCGTACAGCGGGGTCAGCACGTCGGCGAGGGCCGACAGCAGCGCCAGCCCGACGATCAATGCGGTGCGCCAGGGTTGGGCGCGCCAATAGCGGAAGGTAAAGCCGAGGACGTCCTTGAAGGCTTGTCCTCGCAGATCGATTTTTGTTCGATTCATTGCGATCGCCCGGCAACGCGAAGGCGCCGGATTCCTTGTGGGAAAGAAGGTGATACGACCTGCGCCTCACGGCGCGGGCATTGCGTTCAGGGATTTGGGGCGGGCACGGCGGACCAGTCGCCAGGTAGTCTGGCGATGGGGCCGCGCGGGCGACGACTTAATGGCGTCGCGGAGATACGCGCGGGATGGCGGTATGCGGATTCATCATCTTGCGCCTCCCAGGTGTAGGTGAAGGGAAAAAAGAATGGGCACAGGCCCGAATTGAAGATTCTATAGAACTGGTGTACGAGCATCAACCGCGCGGACAGTGGGGGATTGCGGGCGTGTGGGTTTTTCCCCACGCGATGGCGCCTGGTCGCCAGGCGCAATGGAAGAAGGGTCGGCCGCCGCGAAGGCGCGGCGGCCGACCAGGCGGGCTACTTCAGGAACCCGGTCGAGATCCACGGCACCGCGGCGATGACCACGATGCCGACCGCCATCGAGCCGAGGTAGCCCAGGATGGGCCGGATGCCGGCTTCGGGCGCGACCCGGCCAATGGCGCAGGCGGCGTAGTAGCCGACGCCGAATGGCGGCGCGAACAGGCCCAGGCCCATCGACAGGATCACCACCATGGCGTAGTGCACCTCGTGGATGCCCATCTGGTGCGCGATCGGGAATAGCAGCGGCCCGAACAGCACGATGGCGGGAATGCCCTCCAGCACGCTGCCCAGGATGACGAACGCCACGATCGACACCGCCATGAAGGTGGCGGCGCCGCCCGGCAGGCCGGCCATGGCCTGCGCCAGCTGGGTCGAGAAGCCCGATTGCGTCAGGGCCCAGGCCATGGCGGTGGCGGTGCCGATGATCAGCAGGATCGAGCCCGACAGGCAGGCGGTGTCCACCAGCATGGGCTTGAGCCGTTTGGCGTCGAAGCAGCGGTAGACCAGCAGCCCGATCAGTGTGGCGTAGACGATGCCGATGGTGGAGACCTCGGTGGCGGTGGCCACGCCTTCGACCACCGCCGCGCGGATCACGAAGGGCAGCGCCAGCGCCGGCAGCGCCACCAGCAGGGCGCGGCCGATCTGGCGGCCGCTGGCCTTGCGCACCGCGCTCAGGTCTTCGCGGCGGTTGCGCCACCAAACCACCAGGCACAGCATCACGCCCAGCACCAGCCCCGGCAGCAGGCCGCCGGTGAACAGCGCCGTGATCGACACGCCGGTGACCGAGCCGATGGTGATCAGCACCAGGCTGGGCGGCACGGTCTCGGTCTGCGCCCCGGTGGCCGACAGCAACGCCACCAGGTCGCCCTCGTCGGCGCCGCGCTCGCGCATTTCGGGGAACAGCACCGGCGCCACCGCCGCCATGTCGGCGGCCTTGGCGCCCGAGATGCCCGAGACCACGTACATGGCGCCGATCAGCACGTACGACAGGCCGCCGCGCACGTGGCCCAGCAGGCTGGCCAGGAACGCCACCATGCGCTTGGCCATGCCGGTCATCTCGATCAGCACGCCCAGGAACACGAACAGCGGCACCGCCAGCAGGATCAGGTGCGACATGCCTTCGTCCATGCGCCCGACCACCACCATCATCGGCACGTCGGTGGTCAGCGACAGGTAGCCGAAGGTGGCCAGCCCGAACGCGAAGGCGATCGGCACGCCCGCGAACACCGTGGCCGCCACCACGCCGACGAAGAAGATCAGCAGGTTGACGTTGCCCAGGCCCGCCAGGACCGGTTGCAGCGCCGTCATGGCGGCCACCACGCCGCCGACCAGCAACAGCGCCAGCCCGGTGACGCGCCACTGCGCCCGTTCGACCAGCCGCAGCAGCGCGATCAGCAGCATCAGCGCGGTACCCACCGGCAGGGCCGCGGCGCGCCAGATGTTGGGGATCTCTAGCGCGGCGGTGGTGACGTACTGCTCTTCCGAGGCGTACTCGTAGCCCGGCGCCTGCAACAGCAGCAGGAACGCCAGCGCCGCCGCCACCGCCACCATGTCCAGCAGCGCGCGGGTGGCGGGCGAGGCGCGGTTGACCAGCGCGCCCATGCGCATGTGCTCGCCGCGGCGGAAGGCGATCACCGCGCCCAGCATGGCCAGCCACAGGAACAGGATCGAGGCCAGTTCGTCGGACCACACCAGCGGCGTGTGCAGCACGTAGCGCGCCACGATGCCCGAGAACAGGATGACGATTTCCGCGACCACCAGGATGGCCGCGGGAATCTCCACCAGGTGGCCCAGGGCGTTGTCGGCGGCGATGGCCCATGGCCGCCGGCTGCCCGGGGCGGCGGCGGCCTGGGGCGGCGCCTCCGCCGGATGGGTCAGCGCAGCCCTCATGACAGGCTCCCGGCCGCCTGCTCCAGCAGGCCCCAGGCCTTGTCGCCGTACTTTTCCTTCCAGCCGGCGTAGAAGCCGGCGCGCCGCAGCGCATCGCGGATGGGCGCGGGGTCGGGCGTGTTGAAGGTCAGGCCCTCCTCGGCCAGCTTGGCCTGCAGCTGGTTGTTCAGCGCCAGCACGTCGGCGCGCTCGGCCATGCCGGCGGCGTTGATGTGCTTGGCGACGACCTCGCGGATGTCGGCCGGCAGCTTTTCCCAGGCGCGGCGGTTGCCCAGGAACCAGAAGCCGTCCCACATGTGGTTGGTCATCGAGCAGTATTTCTGCACTTCGTACAGCTTGGCGGTCTGGATGATGGCCAGCGGGTTTTCCTGCGCGTCCACCACGCGGGTCTGCAGCGCCGAATAGGTTTCGTTGAAGTTGATGCTGGCCGGCGACGACCCCAGCGCCTTGAACATCGAGGTCCACAGCGGGCTGACCGGCACGCGGATTTTCAGGTCGCGGAAATCGTCCGGGCCGCTGATGGCGCGCGAGCTGGTGGTGACCTGGCGAAAGCCGCTGTCCCAGATGCGGTCCATGACGAACAGGCCCTTGGCGTTGATGTCGGCGCGGATGTGCGCGCCCAGGTCGCCGTCCAGCGCCTTCCAGACCGCGGCGTAGTCGGGGAAGGCGAAGCCCACGCCGCTGATCGAGGCGCTGGGCACCAGGGTCGACAGGATCAGCCCCGACAGGGTGAAGAACTCGACGGCGCCGGCGCGCAGCTGGCTCAGGGTGTCGGTGTCGGACCCCAGCTGGCTGCTGGGGAACACTGCCAGCTCGAAGCGGCCGCCGGTGTCCTTGAGGATGTTCTGCGCGGCCTCGTTGGCGCGCAGGTTCATCGGGTGCGAGGGCGGCAGGTTGTTGGCGTACTTGTAGCGGAACTGGGGCGCCGCCAGCGTGCGCTGGAACGGGGCCAGGGCAAGCAGCGCGCCGCCTCCCGCGGCGCGCATGAGGTTGCGTCGAGTCGTGTTCATGCTGTCTCCTTGGTTATGAGATCCGGCCGCCGTCGAGGACGGCCGGATAAAGCGCCTTGCCAGGCTTGTTGCTTTATCTTTGCATGAGGTCCATTATATGGACCTGCGTACTACCCTTAAATTCATTTAATCACATTGATTCACTAGCGTAAATCAATAAAACTGGTGCAGAATGAAAAAACAAAATCAGATCGATGGTCCACAAAATGGACCTGATGAAAAAACAGGCGGAGACGTGACGGAGACCTCATCCCAGGTCGGTGGCGCCCAGGCGATATCCCGCGCCATGCTGGTGTTGCGCGCGGTGTCGCGCACCCGCGGCGAAGGCGCGGGCCTGCTGGCGTTGACGCGCGATACGGGCATGAGCAAGCCCACCGTGCACCGCCTGCTGGCCGCCCTGGCCGCCGAAGGCATGGTCGAGCAGGACCTGGCCAGCCGCCGCTACTTCCTCGGCCCCGAATGCCATGTGCTGGGCAACATCGCCAGCGAACGCTTCGGCATCAACCGCCTGGCCGCGCCCGTGGTCGCGCGGCTGGCGCACGAGTGCGGCGATTCCGCCTTCTTTTCGCTGCGCCGCGACGTGTTCGCGGTCTGCGTGCTGCGCGAGGACGGCGATTACCCCCTCAAGACTCATGTGCTGCTGCCCGGCGACCGTCATCCCCTGGGCATCGGCGCCGGCAGCCTGGCGATCCTGGCGGCGCTGCCCGACGACGAGGTCGAGGCCTGCCTGCAGGCCAATGCCGGCCTGATCGAGCGGCGCTATCCGCATTACTCCGTGCCGCTGATCCGCACGCTGGTCGACGAGGTGCGCGAGCAGGGCTATGCCGTGAACCGCGGCCTGGTGGTGCCGGGCTCGTGGGGCATCGGCATGCCGCTGCGCGACGAGCAGGGCCATGTGCTGGGCGCGCTCAGCATTGCCGCGGTCGAATCGCGCATGGACGAGGAAAGGCAGTTCCAGCTGGCCAAGCTGTTGTCCCGCGAGGCCAAACGCCTGCTAGCACAGGCCAACCCGGCAGGCCGCGAGGCGCGAACGCGCCCGCCGGCCGCCAAGCCCAAGTCCTGATCCGCCATGTCGGCGGGGCGGGGCTGCCAACAGAGGAGACAGCAATGAGCAAGCGTGCCGTCATCGTGGGATGGTCGCATGTCCCGTTCGGCAAACTCGACGATCCCGATACCGAAAGCCTGATGGCGCGGGTCTCGGGCGCCGCCCTGGCCCATGCGGGCATCGGCCCCGGGGATGTGGACGGCATTTATGCCGGCGTGATGAACAGCGGCTTCCAGAAGCAGGATTTCCAGGCCGCGCTGGTGGCGCTGGCCGATCCGGCGCTGGCGTACGTGCCCGCGACCCGACTGGAAAACGCCTGCGCCACCGGGTCCGCGGCGCTGTATGCGGCCATGGATTTCATCGAGGCCGGGCGCGGCCGGGTGGCGCTGGTGGTGGGCGCCGAGAAGATGACCGCGCGACCCACCGAGGAAGTCGGCGACATCCTGCTGAACGCCAGCTACCGCAAGGAAGAAGCGGACTTGCCCGGCGGCTTTGCCGGCGTGTTCGGCCGCATCGCCTCGGCCTACTTCGAGCGCCATGGCGACCAGGGCGAGGCCCTGGCCCGCATCGCCGCCAAGAACCACGCCAACGCCCTGGGCAATCCGTACGCGCAGATCCGCAAGGACCTGGGCTTCGAGTTCTGCAACACCGTTTCCGACAGGAACCCCTACGTGGCGGCGCCGCTGCGGCGCACCGATTGCTCGCTGATCTCCGACGGCGCGGCGGCGCTGGTGCTGGCCGATGCCGAGACCGCGGCGGGCCTGCGCCGCGCCATCGGCTTTCGCGCGCGGCGCCACGTCAACGACATCCTGCCGCTGAGCCGGCGCGATCCGATCGCGTTCGAGGGCGCGGCGCGCGCCTGGCGCGAGGCGCTGGCCGACGCCGGCGCGACCCTCGATGACCTGAGCCTGGTCGAGACGCATGACTGCTTCACCATCGCCGAACTGATCGAATACGAAGCCATGGGCCTGACGCCGCGCGGCCAGGGCGCGCGGGCGCTGCGGGAGGGCTGGGTCTACCCGGGCGGCCGCCTGCCGGTCAATCCGTCGGGCGGACTCAAGGCCAAGGGCCATCCCGTGGGGGCGACCGGCGTGTCCATGCACGTGCTGGCCTGCATGCAGCTGGCGGGCGAGGCCGGCGGCATGCAGGTGCCGGACGCCACGCTGGCCGGTGTCTTCAACATGGGCGGCGCGGCCGTGGCCAACTACGTCAGCCTGCTGGAGCGCGTCAAATGAGCGGCCAGTCGCAGCCCTCCGTGGCGCCACCGGGCGGGGTGGCGCCGGTGTCGCGCCGCGCCATGAACCTGGCGCATTTCCTGGCGCAGGCCGCCCGCCGCCACCCGACGCGCAGCGCGCTGGTCTGCGGCGAGGCGCGCCTGAGCTGGCGCGAGCTGGACGCGCGCACCGCGGCGCTGGCGCAGGCGCTGGCCGAGCGCGGCGTGGGCAAGGGCGACCGGGTGCTGGTGCACGCGCGCAACAGCTTCGCGTTCGCCGAGACCCTGTTCGCGGTGTTGCGGCTGGGCGCCGTGTGGGTGCCGACCAATTGCCGCATCGCGCCGGACGAGGCGGTCTACCTGGCGCAGGCGGCGGGCGTCAAAGCGTTCCTGTGCGACGGCCAGTCGCCGGACCACGCGGCCGCGGTGGCGCGGGCGATGCCGGACCTGGCCCTGCTGGCGCGGCTGGGGCCGGGCGGGTTCGGCGAGGCCGACACCGCCACGCTGATCGAGGCGCGGCTGGCCGATGCGCCGCGCGCCTGCGCCGACGTGGACTACGACGATCCGTGCTGGTTCTTCTTCACGTCCGGCACCACCGGGCATCCGAAGGCGGCGGTGCTGACGCACGGGCAGATGGCGTTCGTGGTGACCAATCACCTGTGCGACCTGATGCCGGGCACCACCGAGGACGACGTCAGCCTGGTGGTGGCGCCCCTGTCGCACGGCGCGGGCATCCACTTCCTGACGCAGGTGGCGCGCGGCGCCTGCTCGGTGCTGCCGGACGGCGACCGCTTCGACCCGGCCCAGGCATGGCAACTGGTCGAGCGCCATCGGGTCACCAACATGTTCACCGTGCCCACCATCGTCAAGCTGCTGGTGGAGGATCCGGCGGTCGATCAATTCGACCACGGCAGCCTGCGCCACGTGATCTACGCCGGCGCGCCGATGTACCGCGAAGACCAGAAGCGCGCGCTCGACAAGCTGGGCGGTGTGCTGGTGCAGTACTTCGGGCTGGGCGAGGTGACCGGCAACATCACCGTCCTGCCGCCGGCGCAGCACCATGGCGGCGACGGACCGGAGGCCCGCGCCGGCACCTGCGGCTATGAGCGCACCGGCATGCAGATCAGCATCCAGGACGCCGCCGGCCGGTCGTTGCCGGCGGGCCAGACCGGCGAGATCTGCGTCTGCGGCCCGGCGGTGTTCGCCGGCTACTACGCCAACCCGCAGGCCAACGCCAAGGCCTTTCGCAACGGCTGGTTCCGCACCGGCGACCTGGGGTATCAGGACGAGCAGGGCTATCTGTACATCACCGGCCGCGAATCCGACATGTACATCTCGGGCGGCTCCAACATCTATCCGCGCGAGGTCGAGGAAAAGGTGCTGGCCCATCCAGCGGTGGCGGAAGCGGCGGTGCTGGGGGTGCCGGATCCGGTCTGGGGCGAGGTGGGCGTGATGGTCTGCGTGCTGCGCCCGGGCCAGGCGCTGGAACAGGACGCGCTGCTGGCCTGGCTGGCGCCGCGCATGGCCCGCTACAAGCTGCCGCGCCAGGTGTTCTTCTGGGACGCGCTGCCGCGTTCGGGCTACGGCAAGATCACCAAGAAGCTGGTGCGCGACGCCTTGCGCGAGCGCGGCTGCCTGGCGGCCGGTTAGCAGGACATCGCGGCCGCCGCGACGGCGGCCGCGATGGCAGGAGGGAGAGACAACGCAGTACACAACGAGGAGACCGAATCATGGATGGAGCGCAGGATGCGGTACTGGTCACGGGGGGCGCGTCGGGCATCGGCCTGGCCGTCGCGCGTGGCCTGCTGGGCGCGGGACGCCGGGTGCTGGTGGCGGACGTGTCGCAGGAGCGGTTAGACGAGGTGCGTGGCCTGGCGCCCGCGGAACGCCTGGGCTGCGTGCGGCTGGACGTGTCCGACGAGGCGCAGGTGACCGAGGCGATGGCGCGGCTGGAGGCCGATTTCGGCCCGATCACCGGGCTGGTCAATTCGGCCGGCATCGGCCGCGACGTGCCGTTCCTGGAGACCGACGCGGCGCTGCTGCGGCGGATCCTGGAAGTGAATCTGGTGGGGTCGTTCGTGGTGGCGCGCGAGGCGGCCCGGCGCATGCGCGAACGCGGCCGCGGTTCGATCGTGAACATCGCCTCGGTGTCGGGCATCCGCGGCAACGCGGGCCGCGCGGCTTACGGGGCGTCCAAGGGCGGGGTGGTGACGCTGACGCGGGTGATGGCGGTGGAGCTGGCCGCCTACGGCATCCGCGTGAACGCGGTGGCGCCGGGGCCAATCGAGACGCCGCTGGTCGGGCAGATGCACACCGACGAGGCGCGCGCGGCCTGGCGCCAGGTGGTGCCGCAGCATCGCTACGCGGCGCCGGAGGAACTGAACGGCACCATCGGCTGGCTGCTGGACGAATCGCTGTCCAGCTACGTGACCGGCCAGGTGATCTGCGTGGACGGCGGCTTCACCGCGGCGGGCATGCTGCCGGCGGTGCATTGACGCCGGCGTTTTCAGCTTTCATTCCCATCTTGCGCCACAAGCGCACGGAGTGCACATCATGCGAACCACCACCGTGGATCGTTCGTTGCGGGGATCACCGGTATTGCCCCGCCCCAGGACGCTGATACACCCGGGAGCCTTCAACCCGGTACGGATACACAGCCGCTGCGCGCGGCAGGGCCGCCACATCCGCCTGGCGCTGCAGCCCGGCGCCAGCCTGTTCGAGGCGCTGGTCGATGGGCTGGCGCCGCTGGGCGTGGCGAACGCCTCGATGACGCTGCTGAGCGGCGCCTTCAGCCATCTCGATTACTGCACGGCGCCGCCGGACCCGGCCCATCTGCGGGTGGTGGCGTACACCGCGCCGATCGCGGCGGGCGCGTCCACGCTGATCTTCGGCAATGCCACGCTGGGCAAGGGCGATGCGGGCGAGCCGCTGGTGCACTGCCACGCGGCCTTCTGCGATGAGAGCGGCGCGCTGCTGGGAGGGCACCTGATCCCGCAGACGACGATCGTGGGCGCGGCGCCAGTGACGGTGCTGGTGACGGCGCTGGAAGGGTTCGAGCTGCGCGCCACCTATGACGCCGAAACCAATTTGCGGCTGCTGCAGCCGCGGGAGATCTGACGATGATGCCGGCCGAGGTCGAAAGCGGAAGCATGGGGCGGGTGGCGTATGCGCGCATCGGGCCCAACGAGGATCTGGTGCAGGCGGTGGAGAAGCTGTGCCTGGCGGAGGGGTTCCGGAATGCGTTCGTGCGGGGGGCGTTGGGGAGTCTGGTGGATGCCTGCCTGTATGCGCGGGGTGGGGATGTCCGGCAAGTGGAAGGTCCGGCGGTGGAGATCGTGAGCCTGGCTGGAGAGGTGCGGGCGCAGGCCGACGGGTCGGTGGTGGCGTCGCTGTCTGGGGTGGTGGCGGATCCGGCGGGGCGGGTGCATGGGGGGGGTGTTTGTGCCGGGGGCTAATCCTGTTTGTATGACGTTTGAGGTGACGTTGGAGGAGTGGTTGCCGGAGGGGTGAGCCGGGCTTTTTTTGCTGCTGCTGCTGCTGCTGCTGCTGCTGCTGATTTTGAGTTTGCTGGCGGTGAGCGGGGTTCTTGGGGCGCCCGCCGCGGCGGCGGTGGCACGCGCGCGGGGCAACGAT
>NZ_CYTY01000013.1:84342-87375 GCF_001298995.1 Achromobacter sp. 2789STDY5608615 | reverse complement strand
CGGGGGCGCCCAAGTCGGCCGCGCGGGCGGCCTTTTTGGGCGGCGGGCTCTTGGGGCGTCGGGGCGTTGCGGTCTTGTGTCGGGGCTTGCCGTCGGTGTTTTGGGGTCTGCTGTCGTGTTGTCGCTGGCGCCGACGGGGCTGGCTTGGCTCAGGGTTTTTGGCGGGGCGGTGGCGTTTGCGTTCCCTTCTTGGGCCTTGCTGGCGGCGGTTGTTTTGGCTGGAACGCGGCGAAGTCGTTCCAGCATTGCTGGGTGAAGGTGTAGAGCGCGTCCTGCGCCTTCAGCGGGCTGCGGCCTGCCAGGCGGGCGAGGACGTAGTGGCCCTGGCGTTGCGGGTCGGGGGGCAGGGGGACTTCGACCAGGCGGCCGGCTTGTTGTTCGTGGCGGGTGACGCAGATGACGCCCAGCAGCAGGGTGTCGGTGGTGAGGGCCAGGTGGACCAGGGGGTCGAGGTTTTCGCAGCGCACGGTGACCATCTGTTCGGGGGCGCCGGCGGGGCCGAGGGTTTCGGCCAGGCGCAGGGCGACCTCGGGGCTGAGGGTGCTGGAGGCGACGGGGTACTGGCGGATGTGGTCGATGTTGGGGCGGCGGTGGGCCAGGATGGGGTGGCCCTGGCGGCAGACCATGCCGGCGCGCAGGGGGGCGAGGGGGCGGGTGTCGATTTCGGCGGCGCCGTAGAGCATGCGGGCGTCGCAGACCATGGCGTCGATGCGTTCGGCGCGCAACTGCTCGAGCAGGGCGGCGGTGGCGCCGAGCTCGGCGGCCACGCGCACCTGCGGATGGCGGGTGGCCATGTGGGCCAGGAAGGGCGTCAGCAGCAGCGAGGCGGGGGTGGGACTCAGTCCGATAGACAGGGCGCCCGACTCGCCGCCGGCCAGGGTCTTGAGCTCGCGCCGCAGTTCGGCTTCTTCATAGCGCATGCGGCGCGCGCGCTCGGCCACGCAGGCGCCGTAGGGCGTCAGGCGCACCTGGCGGGTGCCACGGTCCAGCAGCGGCAGGCCGAGTTCGGTTTCCAGCGCCTGGATGCTGCGGCTGAGCGCGGGCTGCGACAGGTTGACCTTGTCGGCGGCGCGCGAAAAGGTGCCGTGTTCGATCACGGCGAGCAGGTGCTTGAGTTTCTGGAAGTCCATGTTCCAACCGCATGAATCATATGAATTAAATGCATTGGAATTATAGATTGGGCGTCCGTATCATGGTCCGCGGACGGTGCCCGGCAGAGGCGCCGCCATCGCCCGCGGCAGGCTCGCGGCGCGGTCCCATTCGATACGGAGACAGATTCAATGAAGCAGCATGTGTTGTCGGCCGCCCTGTTGGCGGCCAGTTCGTGCCTGCCCGCGATGGCGGCGCAGGCCGTGGCGCAACCCGCGGCGACAGCCGCCGGACAGGCCGCCGAGGCGGTCGCGGCGCGGCCGCAGGGCGCCGATGGCAAGGTCACGATCCGGCGCGATGCCTATGGCATGCCGCACGTCTATGCGGACACGGTGTACGGCATCTTCTACGGCTACGGCTACGCGGTGGCGCAGGACCGGCTGTTCCAGATGGAGATGGCGCGCCGCAGCACCCAGGGCCGGGTGGCCGAGGTGCTGGGCGCATCGATGGTGGGGTTCGACAAGTCGATCCGCGCCAATTTCTCGCCCGAGCGCATCCAGCGCCAATTGGCGGCGTTGCCGGCCTCGGACCGCCAGGTGCTGGACGGCTACGCGGCCGGCATGAACGCCTGGCTGGCGCGGGTGCGGGCCCAGCCCGGCGCGTTGATGCCCAAGGAGTTCAACGACCTGGGCTTCGCGCCGGCCGACTGGACCGCCTACGACGTGGCGATGATTTTCATCGGCACCATGGCCAACCGCTTCTCGGACGCGAACAGCGAGATCGACAACCTGGCGCTGCTGACGGCGCTGAAGGACCGGCACGGCGACGCCGAGGCCATGCGCATTTTCAACCAGCTGCGCTGGCTGACCGACAGCCGCGCGCCGACCACGGTGCCGCCCGAAGAGGGCGGCTACCAGCCGGCGGTATTCCAGCCGGAAGGCGCGGACAAGCTGGCCTATGCGCTGCCGCGCTATGACGGCACGCCACCGATGCTCGAGCGCGTGGTGCGCGACCCGGCCACCCGCGGCGTGGTCGACGGCGCGCCAGCGGCGCTGCGGGCGCGGCTGGCCGAGCAGTACGCGCAATCGGGCCAGCCGGGCATCGCCGGCTTCCCGACCACCAGCAACATGTGGATCGTGGGCCGCGACCATGCCAAGGACGCCCGTTCGATCCTGCTGAACGGTCCGCAGTTCGGCTGGTGGAACCCGGCCTACACCTACGGCATCGGCCTGCACGGCGCCGGCTTCGACGTGGTCGGCAACACGCCGTTCGCCTATCCCGGCATCCTGTTCGGCCACAACGCGCATGTGGCCTGGGGCTCGACCGCCGGCTTCGGCGATGACGTCGACATCTTCGCGGAAAAGCTGGATCCGGCCGACCGCAGCCGCTATTTCCACGACGGCGAATGGAAGACGCTGGAAAAGCGCACCGACCTGATCCTGGTGAAGGACGCCGCGCCGGTGGCGCTGGACGTCTACCGCAGCGTGCACGGCCTGATCGTCAAGTTCGACGACGCGCAGCACGTGGCCTACGCCAAGGCGCGCGCCTGGGAAGGCTTTGAACTGCAATCGCTGATGGCCTGGACCCGCAAGACGCAGTCGGCCAACTGGGAACAATGGAAGGCGCAGGCGGCGCGCCACGCGCTGACCATCAACTGGTACTACGCCGACGACCGCGGCAACATCGGCTACGCCCATACCGGCTTCTATCCCAAGCGCCGCCCGGGCCACGACCCGCGCCTGCCGGTGCCGGGCACGGGCGAGATGGACTGGCAGGGCCTGCTGCCGTTCTCGACCAATCCGCAGGTCTACAACCCGCGCCAGGGCTTCATCGCCAACTGGAACAACCAGCCGATGCGCGGCTATCCGTCCACCGACCTGTTCGCCATCGTCTGGGGCCATGCCGACCGCTACGCCGAGATCGAGACGCGCCTGAAGGCCATGA
>NZ_CYTY01000013.1:67319-84059 GCF_001298995.1 Achromobacter sp. 2789STDY5608615 | reverse complement strand
TCAAGCGCACGCTGGCCGACGAGATGCCGGCCGACTTCTTCAAGTGGTACAGCGCCACCGGCTACCCGACGCCGCAGGCGCCGGCCACCGGTTCCCTCAACCTGACCGCCGGTGTCAAGGTGCTGTTCAACGCCCTGGCCGGCCCCGAGGCCGGCGTGCCGCAGCGCTATGACTTCTTCAATGGCGCGCGCGCCGATGACGTCATCCTGGCGGCGCTGGACGATGCGCTGGCTGCGCTGCGCCAGGCCTATGGGCAGGATCCGGCCGCGTGGAAGATCCCGGCGCCGCCGATGGTGTTCGCGCCCAAGAACTTCCTGGGCGTGCCGCAGGCCGACGCCAAGGCGGTGTTGAGCTATCCGGCCACGCAGAACCGCGGCACCGAGAACAACATGACGGTGTTCGACGGCAAGTCGGTGCGGGCGGTGGACGTGGTGGCGCCGGGGCAGAGCGGCTTCGTCGCCCCGGACGGCACGCCGTCGCCGCACACCCGCGACCAGTTCGACCTGTACAACACTTTCGGCAGCAAGCGGGTGTGGTTCACGGCGGACGAGGTGCGGCGCAACGCTACGTCGGAAGAGACGTTGCGCTACCGGCGGTAAGGTCGCGCGCGCCCTGGTGGCTGGCAAGCCGGGCGTACGCGCCCTGCTTGCGCAGCAGCTGGTCGTGGGTGCCGGCCTCGGCCAGGGCGCCGTTGTCCAGCACCAGGATCAGGTCGGCGTCGCGGATGGTGGCCAGGCGGTGCGCGATCACCAGCGTGGTCCGGTGCCGCATCAGCACGTCCAGCGCGCCGCGCACCTGCATCTCCGACAGGGTGTCCAGGTGCGAGGTGGCTTCGTCCAGGATCAGCACCGGCGCGTTCTTCAGGAAGGCGCGCGCGATCGAGATGCGCTGGCGCTGGCCGCCCGACAACTGCATGCCGCGTTCGCCGACGCGCGTGGCCAGGCCGTCGGGCAGGCTGCGCACGAAATCGCTCAGCGCGGCCTGTTCCAGCGCCAGCGCCAGTTCCTCGCGGCTGGCGTCGGGGCGCGCCAGGCGGATGTTGCCTTCGAGCGTGTCGTTGAACAGATAAGTGTCCTGCGTCACCAGCGCGACGCGTTCGCGCAGGCCGTCCAGCCGCAGCTGGCGCACGTCCACGCCGTCGAGCTTGACCGCGCCCTGGCGCGGATCCCAGAAGCGCAGCAGCAGGCTGGCCACGGTGCTCTTGCCCGCGCCCGAGGCGCCGACCACGGCCACGGTGGCGCCGGCCGGCACGGTGAAGCTCAGGTCGCGCAGCGTGTCCTGGCTCTTGCCGGGATAGGTGAAATACACGTGGTCGAACGCCAGCGACAGGCCGTGCGGCGCCGCCGGCGGCGGCAGCGGGCCGTCGGTGACCGGCTCGGGTTCGTTGTTGACCACGTGCAGGCGGCGGGTGGCGGCGATGGTGTCGGCCAGCTGGCGGCTGACCTGCGAGATCTCCGACACCGGCAGAAAGGTCGCCAGCGCGATCAGCACCAGCAGCGGCAGCATGCTGGCCGACAGCGCGCCGGCCGACACCTGCAGCGCGCCGACCACGGCCACGGCCAGGCCGCCCAGGCCCATCGCGGTCTCGAACCAGGCGGTCTGGCGCGACAGGTCGCGCAGGATGTCCAGGCGGCGCACGCGGTACTGGTCGGCGACCTTGAGGAATTCCTCGCGGCGGCGGCCGGTGGCCTGGAACGCAGTCAGGTCGGCCAGGCCCTGGATGGTGTCGGTGGTGTGGGCGCTCATCTCGCCCAGGGCGTGGCGGGCGCGGTCGCCGAGCGCGTCGACCTTGCGGCGGCCGCGCACCGGCGACACCAGCGCATAGGCCAGGAACGGCAGCAGCGCCAGCGCCACCGGCCAGCTGTAGAACGCCAGGAAGCCCAGCACCGACAGCGGCACCAGCACCGACACGATGGCCGGGGCGATGGTGTGGGCGTAGAAGTACTCCACCATCTCCACGTCCTGCGTCGCCAGCGCCACCAGGTCGCCCGAGCGGCGTTGCAGCAGATAGGCGGGCGCCAGCCGTTCCAGCTTGTCGTAGAGCTTGACGCGCATGTCGGCCAGCAGCTGGTAGGCCATGGCGTGCGCCAGCCACGATTCGAGCCAGTGGAACAGCGCGGCCAGCGGCGCGGCGATCAAGAGGCCGATGATCAGCGCGGAGGTGTCGCGGCCGTCGCGGATGGCGGCCACCACCAGCGCGCTCAGCACGCCGACGCCGATGAAGGCGGCCACGCGCGCCACGCCCAGCAGGATGGTGGCGATCAGGGTGCCGCGCCAGGGGCGCACCACCGACAGCAGCGTGGCCAGCGTGGCGCGCCAGCCGACCTGGTCGGCATCGACGTCCAGCGAGCGCAGCGCGGGGCCTTGGCCGCCGGACTCATCGTCATTGGCGTGCGCGGCGGGCGTGGTGTCGCGCGCCGTGGCGGCGGGGACCGGAGCTGCCGGCGCGCTCAGCGCCAGGGCCTGTTCGTGCATCAGGCGGTAGTACAGGCCGTGCTGGCGCATCAGTTCATCATGCGGGCCCTGCTCGACCACGCGGCCCTGGTCCAGCACCAGGCAGCGGTCGGCGCCGATCACGCTGGCCAGGCGGTGCGCCAGGATCAGCGTGGTGCGGCCGGCCATCAGGCGGTCCAGCGCCTGCTGGATCAAGGCCTCGTTCTCGGTGTCGACCGACGACAGCGCCTCGTCCAGGATCAGGATGGGCGCGTCGCGCAGCAGCGCGCGGGCGATCGCCACGCGCTGGCGCTGGCCGCCCGACAGTTGCAGGCCGCGCTCGCCGATGCGGGTGGCGTAGCCCTGCGGCAGCGCCATGATGAAGTCGTCGATGTTGGCGGCGCGGGCGGCGGCGCGCACCTGTTCGTGGCTGGCGTCGGGCCGGCCCAGGCGCAGGTTCTCGTCGATGGTGTCGTGGAACAGCGTGATGTCCTGGCTGACCAGGGCCATCTGGCCCAGCAGCGTCTGCGTGTCGAGCTGGTTGACGTCGTGGCCGCCGACGCGGATGGCGCCGGCCTGCGGCACGCATTCGCGCAGCAGCAGGCGCACGATGGTGGACTTGCCGGCGCCGCTGGGGCCGACGATGCCGACGCGCTCGCCGGCGGCGATGCGGAACGACAGGCCCTGGTGCGCGGGCCGCTGCGGCGAATACGAGAACGCCACCGCGTCGAACTCGATGGTCGGATCGAGCCGCGCCGGCGCGGCGCCCGCCTGCGCGGCGGGGGCGGCGGTCAGCGGCTGCGCGTCCATCAGCGCATGGATGCTGACGGCGGCCGACTGGCCCAGCATGCCCCGGTGCAGCACCGAGCGCAGGTCGCGCAGCGGGCGGAAGATCTCGGTGCCGGCCATCAGCACGATCAGCAGCGCTTCGACGCTCATGTCGCCGGCGGCCACGCGCCAGGCGCCGACCGTCAGCGCCAGCGCGGCGCCCAGCGCCACGCCCAGGTCGCTGATGCCGCGCGTCAGCAGGCTGACCGACAGCACCCAGAAGGTGTTGTCGGACAGCGCCCGGGCGCGCGCGGCCAGGCGCTCGCCCCAGGTCTTGCCCTGGCCGTACGACTTGAGCGTCGGCAGGCCCTGGACGGCGTCCAGGAATTCCTCGCCGAATTCGTTCAGCGAGCGGGTGCGCGCCAGGCTGGCGCGGCGGTCGAGCATGTGCACGGCCATCGGCCCGAACAGCGCGAACAGGGCAGCCACCAGGAACACCAGCGCGGTCGGCACGTCCCAGAAGGCGATGACGGCGAAGATCGCGAACGGCGCGGCCGCCGCGATGGCGACCTGCGGCAGGTACTGGCCGAAGAAGGTCTGCAGCTGCTCCACGCCGTCCACCACCGTCAGCATCACGCCGCCGGTGCGCTGGTTGGCGAACCAGGCCGGCCCCAGCGACACGATGCGGTCGTAGAGCCGCGCGCGCAGCGTCTGCTGCACCTGGGCCGAGCTGCGGTTGGCCTGCACCGTGCGCAGGTGGTCGAGCAGGGCGCGCAGCAACACCATGGCGCCGACGCAGAGCGCCGGCGCGAGCCAGTCCTGCCACGGCGCGCCGTCGAACACGCGCGCCAGCAGCTGGCCCAGGAAAACGTAGCGGGCGATGCCCGCCCCCAATGCCAGCAGGCCGAGGAATATGCCGCCCGCCATGCCGGCGCGCAGCCCCGCGGTCAGTTGCCAAAGCCTCGAATCGAAATACATATCAATGCTCCCTCCAGAGCCTGCATGGTCACGCATCCCGGGCCGCGGCGATAGCGATAGTTATTCAATCATGGGTTGAGATAAACTCAACCCATGTCGACCCTGCCCACCCACATGCCGCCGCTGGCGGCGCTGCGCGCCTTCGAGGCCGTCGCCCGCCTGGGCAGTCTCAGCCGCGCCGCGGCCGAACTCAATGTCACCAAGAGCGCCGTCAGCCATCAGCTGCGCGCGCTGGAGGCCGACCTGGGCGTGAGCCTGCTGCGCCGGGGCGGCACGGTGCGCCGCGCGGAAACCACCGAGGCCGGTGCCGCCTTGCTGGCTTCCGTACAACAGGCCTTGACCCTGCTGGAGACCGCCTGCCGCAATGCCCGGGCCAGCGCCCGCGGCAAGCGGCGCTACAACCTGAACGTGTCGGCCAACCCGTCGCTGGCGGCCCTGTGGCTGGCGCCGCGCATCGGCCGTTTCATCGAATTGCACCCCGACATCGACATCCAGGTGTTCCTGCACGCCAGCCAGGACCCGGCCTGGAAGGCGCAGGACATCGACCTGGCGTTCCTGCACGTGCGCGGCCTGGGTCCGCACCTGGCCGCGCCGGGCGATATCCCGCTGATGACGGAGACGGTGGTGCCGGTGTGCAGCCCGGCGCTGGTCGCGCCGGACGAGCGCGACGATCCGGCCGTCTTCACGCGCCATCGCTGGCTCGAGGAAAAGCATATCGACAGCCCCGAAACCGATTGGCGCACCTGGCGTCCGCGCCTCGGCCTGCCGGAAAGCGCGGGCCAGGACCCGCTGGTGCTGAGCGGCCTGAGCACGGTGGTGGCGGCGGCCGCGGCGGGCGTCGGCATCGCGCTGGGGCGCGCGCCGCTGATCGACGAGGAACTGGCCAGCGGCCGGCTGGTGGCGCTGACGCCGGGTCTGCGCATGCGCGGCTCGTGGGGCTATGTGATGCGCATCCACGCCAACCGGCCGATGGATGCGTCGCTGCCGGCGCTGGTGGAGTTCCTGGCGGAGGAAGGGCGCGGCGCCACGGTGTCGTGGCGCGAACCGTCCACCGCCGCGCGGCCGCGCTGATGCGACGGCACTGACGCGGCGGAACTGAACCGCATCAATGCCTGGCCGGCGCGGTCGCGCCGGGAGCGGCGTCGTCAGGCGGGCGTGCTCGGCCGGTTGTCGGCGCGCCACTGCTCGCTTTGCGGCGTGCCGGGCACCGGCGGCCGCATGTCCTGGATGGTCCACAGGCCGAACGGCGTTTCATCGATATGGATTTCCCAGCGCAGCCCGCGGTCCGCGACATACGGCGCCAGCAGCCGGCCGACCGCGCCCAGGAACCGGCGCCGGGTCTCGTCCTCGTGGATCTGGCGGGCGATATGGTCGACCGAGATGCGCACGAAGTCGTCGGCGCATTCGCCGCCGATGAAGAACGAGGACTTGGGCACGGGGTGGAACACCAGCCCGACGTAGAACTTCGGCAGGTCGGTGTAGAGCGCGGTAATGCGTTCGGCGATGGCCTGCTTGTCGGCGTCGGAGAAGGCGTCCTGCGGGTGATAGATGTTCCAGAGCGGCATGGCGGGGTTCCTTTTTGAGGAGGGGCGACGGCCGTCCGGCAGGGGCGGCCAGGGGGGAATGGCGGTGTCGATCAGTGAGTATAATTATTGACTTCAATTATTGAAGTTGTAAAGCAAAGGCCGTGGCGGGGAGGCTTGAGCGTTGTCCGCCCGGCTGCGATACTGCGGTGGCCGCGCTCCGGCGGCACGGCAAAGGGAATCCATGCGCTCCAAGAGTTTTGAAGGAATGGTCTGCTCCATCGCCACGGTGCTCGATGCCGTCGGCGACCGCTGGGCCATGCTGATCCTGCGCGACCTGGTGCTCGGCCTGCGGCGCTACGACGACCTGCGCCGTTCGACCGGCATCGCCAACGCGACGCTGGCCGACCGGCTCAGGCAGCTGGAACAGAACGGGCTGATCGAACGCCGCCTGTACCAGAGCGGCCCCGATCGTCATGAATATCTGCCCACCGCCAAGGGCCGCGATATCGCCCTGGTGCTGCAGGCGCTGGCCCAGGTCGGCGACCAATGGCAGCCGGACGGCGGGCCGCCGCTGCGGTTCATGAACGCGCAGACCGGCCGCCGCGTCGAACTCGGACTGGTCGAGGAAGGCACCGGCGCGCGCGTGGGCCACCAGGACCTGCGGGTGGAAGCCGGACCCGGCGCGGACGACCTCATGCGCTGGCGGCTGGCACGAAAAACGGAGCGCGCATGATGACCCTGACCCGCTGGTTGCGAACCCTGCTGTTGCCGGCGGTGCTGCTGCTGCCATCGGCCGCCGCGCTGGCGCAGGCCGCGCCCACCCCCGGTTGCGAGGATTTCCTGGCCGCGCTGGGCGACAAGCCCGAGTCCATCGAGTACCAGGGCTGCCGCCAGGAACTGCACGGCCAGGGCAAGCCGCTGGTGGCGCGCTACCGCCTGGACGGCGTCGCGGCCGCCGGGGTCGAACGCTACCTGCGACAACGCTTCGACCTGCAGCCGCTGCACTACCGCTGCTGCGGCTGGGAGGCGCCGCCGCAATCCTGGCGCGACCCGCGCACCGGGCGCGATTACCTGATCGTGTTCGCCTCCGAAGAGACGCTGGTCTCCTCGCGGGCCCGCTGGGACCGCATCGACAATTTCCATATCCGGGTCGAGCTGTACACCGAGGCCATCTGAGGCCGCGCTTCTATTCAGTATTCGCCGCGCCGATACAACCGGCGCCGGCCGCCGCCCGCGTCACACTGCCGCCATTCATCCTGGGAGTATGGCCGTGAAGCGTTATGACGTGATTGTGATCGGTGCGGGCGTGGTCGGCAGTTCGGTCGCCTACCATCTGGCGGCCCTGGGCGCGACCCGCGTGCTGGTGCTGGACCGCGCCACCATCGGCGCCGGCACCACGGCGCAGTCCTCGGGCATCCTGCGCACCCACTATTCGGTGCGCGAGAACGTCGAGCTGGCGCGGCGCTCGTGGAGCGCCTTCACCGATTTCGCCGCCTATGTCGGCGACGAGGACGCGGCCAGCGGCCTGGTGCGCTGCGGCTACCTGATCGCGGCGGCCGACGACGACAAGCGCGCGCCGCTGGCCGACGCGCTGGCGCAGCAGCAGGCGCAGGGCATTCCGGTGCAGCGGCTGGACGCGGCGCAGGCGCGCGAACTGCTGCCGATCGCCGATTTCAGCGATGCCGCGTTGATCGGCTTCGAGCCCGAGGCGGGCTTTGCCGACGCCTATCTGGTCGCCACCAGCTTTGCCCGGGCGGCGCGCCGGCGCGGCGTCACGATCCGCGAGAACGTCGCCGTGCACGGCCTGTCGTGGCAAGGCGGGCGCGTGACCGGCGTGGCCACGTCCGAGGGCGATTACGCCTGCGACGTGGTCGTCAGCACCCAGAACATCTGGACCGCCGAACTGGCGGCGTGGACCGGCGTGGCGCTGCCGCTGGCGCCCGAGCGCCACGCCGTGCTGGCGCTGGAATGCGCGGCGGCGCCCTATACCTATTCCATGCCGGTCTACAAGGACCTGGCCTCGCCCGGCATGCTGTACTGCCGCAGCTACGGCGGCAGCCGGATGCTGGTCAGCGAGGGCACCGTCGGTGAAAAGCTGCCGCCCGGCGAGACCGAGCAGGGCGACATCCCGCTGGATTACGTGGCGGCGGTCGGCGAACAGGTGGCGGCGCGCTTTCCGGCGTATGCCGAAGCCGGCCTGGCGTCATCCTGGACCGGCGTGTACGACGTGACGCCGGACTGGAATCCGGTGCTGGGCCGCATCGGCGGCGTGGAGGGGCTGGTGGCGGGATTCGGTTTTTCCGGCCACGGTTTCAAGCTGTCGCCCGCGGTCGGCCGGGTGCTGGCGCAGGAGGCGCTGGGGCTGGCGACCGACGTGCCGCTGGCGCCCTACGCGCTGGAGCGGTTCGCGCGCGGCGCGCTGCTGACCGGCAGGTACGGGCGGGGCGCGGTGTCGTGAGGGGCGCGGCGGGCCGGACGGGTCAGCGCCGCAGGCTGCGCCACAGCGAGGCCGCCGGCAGGCCAAGCGCCGGCGCGATGTCTTGCTGCATCAGGCGTTCGACCGCCACCAGGATCACGTTGCGGGCCTCGGCCGGCAGCTTGCCGGCCTCCTGCGGCCGCGACGCCAGGTAGAAGGCGCGCGCCAGGTCGGGGTCGTCGGCGCGGGCCTTGTCCAGCCAGGGCGCCAGCGGCAGCACTCGCAGCTGGTCGATGAAATGGCGCGATTGCCAGATGCACAGCGGCGTGCTGATGGCAAAGCCCAGGCCGGCGGTGACCAGGCTGAGCAGGGGATCGGTATTGTCGAATTCGAACGTGCGCTCGATGACGATGCCGCGCGCTTCCAGCAGGCGATCGATGGCCGCGCCGATGTGCGAGCGGGCGCTGTAGCGGATGAACTGGCTGCGGCGTCCCAGTTCCGCCAGCGAGCGCGCGCCCTCCCAGGGCAGGGCGCGCGGCAGCACCAGCAGATAGGGCTCGCTGAACAGCCCGAGCTTGCGGATGGCGGACGGCTCGGCGGCGGCGCTGGTGCTGATGACCAGGTCCAGCAGGCGTTCTTCCAGCTGTTTGTCCAGCACCGGCGTGATGCCCGACCACAGCCGGATCTGGCGCGACGTGCCGGACAGGCCGTGGATCAGGGTCGGCCCGAGCGTGCCCGCGAACGAGTCGACGCAGCCGAAGCGCACGATGTTGCGCCGCGCGCGGCTCAGGTTGCGCACGCTTTCGGTCATGTCGCCGGCCTGCGCCAGCAGGCGCGACGCATGGTCGAACAGCAGGTCGCCCGCCGGCGTGGGGCGGGCCGGGCGCGTGCTGCGGTCGAGCAGTTCGGTGGACAGCGCGGTCTCCAGCTGCTTGATGCGCTGCGATACCGCGGCCTGCGACAGGCCCAGCAGTTGCGCCGCGCCCGACACCGATGCCGCCTGCACCACCGCCACCCAGGTCAGCAGCAGGCTCCACTCCGGGTAGGGGTCGGCGTCGCGGTACGGCAGGCGCTGCATCGGCGCGGTCCGGCCGGCGGCGTCAGCGCTTGCGCGCCAGCGTCTGCGCCAGCGCGGCGCGCACCATGCCTTCCACGACCGGGATGACCTTGGCGGCGGCGTTGGCCCGGTAGCCATAGGGGTAGGACTCGTCCATGTAGGTCGACTGGCACATTTCCAGTTGCACCGCATGGATGTCCTCGGCCGGCGAGCCGTAGTGGCGGGTGATGTAGCCGCCCTTGAAGCGGCCGTTGACGGCCGAGGTGTAGCCGCAGTCCGGCAGGCGCTCGGCGATGGCCTCGAGGATGTCGGGCGCGCAACTGGCGCCGTCCGCGGTGCCGAGGTTCAGGTCGGGCAGCTTGCCCTCGAACAGGCGCGGCAGCACGCTGGCGATGGAATGGGCTTCCCACAGCAGCACTGTGCCATGTTCGGCGCGGATGCGGTCGAGTTCTTCGCGCAGCTTGGCGTGGTAGGGCTGCCAGTAGGTCTGCAGCCGGTGCGCGCGCTCGTCGTCGGTCAGGCTGGCGTCGTTCGGGTACAGCGGCTCGCCGCGGAAGGTATGGGTCGGGCACAGGCCGGTCTTGGTCTGGCCGGGGTACAGGCTTTCGTCGTCGGGCGGACGGTTCAGGTCGACCACGTAGCGCGAATAGCGGGCGCCGAGCACGGAGGCGCCCAGCGCGTCGGCGAACTGGTACAGCGTGTCCAGGTGCCAATCGGTGTCCCCGGACTGTTGGCCGGCGGTGGTCATGCGGGCGCGCTGGGCGTCGGGAAGCTGGCTGCCCAGGTGGGGGATGGAGATCAGCAGCGGGGCAGTGCCGCGGCTGAAGTGGTAGATGTCGCTCAAGAAAAACTCCGGGTGGCAAGGGCAAGGCGCCGCGGGCTGGGCCGCGGATGGCGGGCGCCCTTACGCCGGAGCGCTGTCCCGCGGAGACCGGACAGCACTCTAGACAGGACCACCCGCCAGAGGTTTTGCATCAGTTTAGTGGATATAGATGATCGGTATCACTGATGCAAATGACGCCGGCCCGGGAGCATGTGGACGTTTGTTCCAGCCGCCGCGTTGCCGTGCCGGCGCACACACAGGCCTTATGTCGGCCAGGGCGCGCCCTGTTGCCAGCGCGCCACGATGCCGTCGATCAGCAGCCGCACCTTGGGGGCCAGGTGGCGCCGGTGTGGATACACGGCGCAGACGGGCGCGCCCGGCGGCGCGTGGGGCTCCAGCACGGCCACCAGGTGCCCTTGCCGCAGGTCGTTGCCCACCAGGAAGGCGCCCAGCTGGACGATGCCCGCGCCTGCCAATGCGGCATCGCGCAATGCCTCGGTGTTGCCCAGCCGCAGTCGGCCGGCGACCGCGACAGGGCGGTCCTGGCCGTGGCTGGCGTAGCGCCACGGGACCGGCGCGCCCATGTGGGTGAAGGCCAGGGTCTGGTGGCGCGCCAGATCGTCGGGCGAGGCCGGCGCGCCGTGGCGCGCCAGATAGGCGGGGGCGGCGCAGGTGATGAGCCGGTGCGGCGCCAGGACGCGCCGCACCAGCCGGCTGTCGGCCTCGCCGCCTATGCGGATGGCGACGTCGATGCCGTCGCGCACCAGGTCGGTGTAGTCGTCGGTGAAGCTGATGTCGGCTTCGACGCCGGGCCATTGCCGCAGGTAGTCGGCCACCAAGGGCATGATGTGCAGCCGGCCCAAGGCCACCGGCAGGTCGATGCGCAGGCGGCCGCGCGGCGTTTCCTGGCGGCTGGCCATGGCGCCGGTGGCGTTGTCGACCTCGGCCACGATGCGCTGCGCGTGTTCGTAGAACAGCCGGCCTTCGTCGCTGAGGCTGACGCTGCGGGTACTGCGATGCAGCAGCCGCGCGCCCAGGCCCTGTTCGAGCCGCGCGATGCATTTGCCGATGGCCGAGCGCGACAGCCCCAGGCGTTCCGAGGCCAGCGTGAAGCTCTGCGCGTCGGCGACGCGGATGAAGGCGATCACATCGCCGATATGGTCGATGCCGGTGGCAGGGGCGGGCGGCGTCATGGAACGGCTCCAGGGCGGGGCGGCGATGTCGCGTCCGATTGGCGACGATTCGTCCCTTTTGTTTCTTTGGAAGCCTACTTTATCAGCGAAACGGAAACAGTAGACTGGCCGGGCCAGCTGTCGGACGGCCTGGCGCGAGCGCCCGCCCGGCGTTCTTTTCCCTGTTCCTGTTTGGCGAGAGGCTTTCCATGACCCGCGGTATTTCCCTGAACCCGGCCGCCGCGCGCGGCGAATCGTCCCGCGGCGCCTGGGCCGGCGTGCTGGCGGCCGGCATGGCGACGTTCTGCGTCGTCACCACCGAGATGCTGCCGGTCGGGCTGCTGGTGCCGATCGCCGCCAGCCTGGACGTGTCGGTGGGCCGCGTGGGCTGGCTGATGGTGGCGCCCGGCCTGCTGGCCGCGCTGTGCGCGCCGCTGGTGGTGGTCGGCGCGCGCGGCATCGACCGGCGCCGGATCCTGTGCGGCCTGCTGCTGTTGCTGGCCCTTGCCAACCTGGGCAGCGCGCTGGCGCCGGGCCTGGCCGGATTCCTGGCCGCGCGCGTCCTGATCGGCCTCTGCATCGGCGGCATCTGGGCGGTGGCCGGCGGCCTGGCGGACCGGCTGGTTCCCGCCGCGTCGGTCGGCATGGCCACCGCGGTCATCTTCGGCGGCGTGGCCGTGGCGTCGGTGCTGGGCGTGCCGCTGGGCGCGCTGATCGGCAATCTGGCGGGCTGGCGCAGCGCCTTCGGCGCGATGGCGGCGCTGAGCGCGGCGGCGCTGCTGTTCGCCGCGCTGGCGTTGCCGCCGCTGCCGGTGGCGCAGTCGGTGACGGCGCGCCAGCTGTCGGATCAACTGCGCAATCCGGGCCTGCGGCGCGGGCTGTTCATCACCCTGTTCCTGGTGGCTGGGCATTTCATGGCCTACACCTTCGTGCGCCCCGTGCTGCAGACGATGGCGGGCGGCGCGGCGGCGCGGCGCCCGCGCGCGACGCTGCTGGTGATCACGCTGGGCCTGCTGGCGACCCTGGCGCTGCTGCCCTGGCTGGGCGACCTGCGCGCCGCCGCCGCGGCCTTGCTGCTGTTGTGGGGACTGTTGTGCGGCGGCGTATCGGTCGCCTTGCAGACCTGGGTGATGCAGGCCGCGCGCGGCGCGGTCGAAGCGGCGACGTCGCTGTTCGTCGGCGTGTTCAACCTGGCCATCGCGCTGGGCGCGCTGGCGGGCGGGGTCAGCGTCGATCACTGGGGCCTGCCCGCCACGCTGCTGGCGGCCGCCGCCTGCATGCTGGCGGCGTTGGCGGTGCTGGCCGGACGCTACGGCCGGTGACCGGGGCGGAAGCCGTGCGCGCTTGCCCGCCATGCGGCCAGCAGCGCGATCGCGGCCAGCGCGGCGACGGTCCAGGCGAAGGAGCCGGCGCCGGCCGTGTCCAGCAGGGCGCCGCCGAGCATGCCGCCGCAGGCGATGCCGAGGTTGAAGATCGTGACCAGCATCGACTGCGCCACGTCGGAATGCTCGCCAGCGGTGTCGGCGAGGGCGGTCTGCAACAGCGTCGGCGCGCCGCCGAAACTCAAGCCCCACAGCGCCACGCCCGCCAACAGCACCGCCGGGTTGCCGCCGGCCAGGCCCAGCGCGCAGGCGGTCAGCGCGAACAGCGCCAGCGAAAGCAGCGTCAGCAGGCGCAGGCGCCGGTCCACCATCATGCCCGTCAGCCACAGGCCGGCGACCGCGCTGGCGCCGAACACCAGCAGCGCCAGGTCGACCGAGGCCGGCCTGCCCAGGTGGATCAGGTACGGCGCGATGTAGGTATAGAGCACGTTGTGCGCCAGGATCCAGGTGAACAGCACGAACAGGATCGGGCGGATGCCCGGCAGCAGGAAGGTGCGCGCGATCGGCTGGCGCTGGCGCGCGGCCTGGCCGGCGAAGTCGGGCACGGCCGCGCGCACCCAGATCACCAGCGCCAGCGACACGGCGGCCATCAGCCAGAACACGCCGCGCCAGTCCATCAGGCTGCCGAGCCAGGCGCCGGCGGGCACGCCGATGCACAGGGCCAGCGGCTGGCCCGCGCCCACCACCGCCAGGGCCCGGCCCTGCTGGCGCGAGGCCACCATGCGGCGCGCATAGCCGGCCAGCAGGCCCCACAGCAGGCCGGCCGCCATGCCGCCGGCAAAGCGCGCCGCCAGCGTCAGCGCGTAATGGGTCGACAGTGCCGTGACCACGTTGAACATGCACAGGCCGGCAATCGCCAGCAACAGCAGCGGCCGGCGGTTCCAGCTGCGGGTGGCGGCGATGATGGGAATCGCGGCCAGCACCGAGCCGGCCGCGAACAATGTCACCAACTGCCCGGCCAGCGCCTCGGAGACGCCCAGGCCCTGGCCGATCTGCGGCAGCAGGCCGGCGGGCACGGTCTCGGTCATGATGGTGATGAAGCCCGCCAGCGCCAGGGCCAGCAGCTTGCCCAGCGGCAAACCGTCGGTGTCGTCGCGGGGGCAGGCGCCGGCGGGAAGAGGTGGGGTGAAACTCATGTGGAAACTCCGATTGCGGTTAAATTGGAATGATCATTCCAGAAAAGAACGAAGCAAGGCGCGCGACACCGGAATGCCGCAGTATGCCTGATGTGTCCGAGAGGGCTGCGCGAGGCGCCTTGGCGCCGCTCGGCCCTGGAGCGCGTGTGAGGCGCCTGTCGTGTGAACTGGCCCTAGATCGTGCCCAGCGCCACCGAGATCACGTCGCCGAGCCACTGGCGGCGCTCGCGGGCATTGCTGCCCTTGGCGACCACCCGCAGCCCCTGGATGGTGGTGACGATGAAGCGGGCCAGCGCGCGCGGCGATTTGCCGGCGTCGATCTCGCCGCTGGCCTGGCCCTCGGCCAGGATCCGCTCCAGCGCTTTCTCCAGGCGCTGGAAGTTGCGCCGCACCAGTTCGGCCACCACCTCGTCCTGCCCCGCCATTTCCAGCGAGGCATTGGCCACCAGGCAGCCGCGCCGGCTGGCCTCGCGCAGTTCGTCGTCGGCGATGAAGTCGAGCAGGCGGCCGATGCGCTCGCGCGCGTTGCCGGGCCGGGCCAGCAGGTCGAGGTTGGCGGCGGTCAGCGCGTGGTAGCGCCGCAGCGCCGCTTCATACAGGCCCTGCTTGCTGCCGAAGGCGTTGTAGAGGCTGCCGCGGCCCAGGCCGGTGCCGTCCACCAGGTCCTGCACGGAGGTGGCGGCATAGCCGCGCCGCCAGAACACCTGCATGGCGGCGTCGGCGACCTCGTCGGGTTCAAAATCCTTGGTGCGCATGGCGTGCTTTATGGAATGATCGTTCAAATAAGAATACGGTCGGCGGTCGGGAAGCGTCAAGCAAGACCGTCCGAGCCGAAGGGGCTTTGCGCCGTCCGCGGGCGTCGGTGTTTTCCCTGAAACCCCGGTTTTTTCCCCTATCAGTAGTAACCACTAGCCGCGCCGGCGGTTCCCGGGCATGCGGCGCGGCAGACGGCCAGGATATAACCCTGTGGAATAGGTCAAGGACTTGAAGGACTTTGACGCCATGCTTTCCCGCTTCTAGTCTGCCAGCAAGCCGTACCTCTGACTGCAGATGACCAAAGCCGCCGACGCGCGGCACACAAGGGAAGTCATGAACCGTCCTGCCACCACTTTCGTCTTTGCCGCCGCGCTGTTCGCGGCCTGTAGCGCCGGGCTCGTCGCCCCGGCCCATGCCCAGGAGCGGCCGATGCTGCGCATCAGCTCGGGCGCCGCCGACAACGCCACGCTGGATCCGCATCGCGCCACCTCCACCGCCGACAAGGGCGTGGCCGCGCAGATGTTCGACGCGCTGGTGCGATTCCCGGCCGGCAGCGCCGACCCCAAGGCGCTGGAGCCGGACCTGGCCGAACGCTGGGAGGCCTCGCCCGACAGCAAGACCTGGACCTTCCACCTGCGCCACGGCGTGCAGTTCCATGCCGGCTATGGCGAACTCAAGGCGGAGGACGTGGTGTATTCGATCCAGCGCGCGGCCGACCCCAACCGCTCCAGCTTCGCCGCCACCTTCGCCCTGATCGACAAGGTCGAGGCGGTCGACGACTACACCGTGCGCTTCACGCTCAAGTATCCGGACGCCGCCTTCCTGGGGCGCGTGTCGAACTATCACGGCGGCAACATCGTCAGCAAGAAGGCGGCCGAGAAGCTGGGCGACAAGTTCGGCGCCGCGCCGGTCGGCACCGGCCCGTTCGCGTTCGGCGAGCACATCACGCAGCAGTACGTGAAGCTGGTGGCCAATGACGCCTACTTCCGCGGCAAGCCGAAGCTGGCCGGCATCATGTACCGCATGATCCCGTCGGACAGCGCGCGCGAACTGGCGTTTACCTCCAACGAGATCGACGTGATGCAGGGCAAGCGCGAACAGCGCTGGGTCGAACGCTCGGCCAAGCGCGGCATGCAGGTCGACATCTTCGAGCCGGCCGAATTCCGCACGCTGCACATCAACCGCAACATCAAGCCGCTCGACAACCTGAAAGTGCGCCAGGCGATCGCCGCCGCCATCAACGTCGACGAGATCGTGCGCTACGCCGGCAAGGACGTGGCCGAGAAGGGCTGCTCGGTGGTGCCCAATGGCTACCTGGGCCAGGACTGCGGCGCCGGCGGCTACGCCTACGACCCGGAGCGCGCCCGCAAGCTGCTGGCCGAGGCGGGCTTTCCGAACGGCATCGAGATCAAGTCGATCGTCTCCAACATCTCGGCGCAGCAGCCGATCATGGAGATCGTGCAGGCGCAGCTGGCCAAGGCCGGCATCAAGCTCAACATGGAAGTGGTGGACCACGCCACCTACCAGGCCAAGAGCCGCCAGGACCTGAGCGGCCTGGTGTTCTACGGCGCGGCGCGCTTTCCCAACGCCGACACCTACCTGACCGAGTTCTACGACTCGGCCGCCGCGATCGGCGCGCCGGCCGCGATGTCGAACTTTTCGCACTGCTCGGTGGCCGACGACGCCATCCGCCAGGCCCGCATCGAACCGGACCCGGCGCGCCAGCTGGCGCTGTGGAAGGAGGCTCAGGCCAGGATCCATGACGACGTCTGCGCGGTGCCGCTGTTCGGCCTGAAGCAGGTGTGGGTGCACAGCGACCGCGTCAACTACGGCTATGCGCTCAAGGGCGCGCTGAACCTGCAGCCGCCGGTGACCGAGCTGACCACGGTCAAGGCGCCTTGAGCCGGGCGGGTCATCGCCCCGCGGGGCGATGGCTCACTGGCCCTTGAGCACTTCCCGGGAGATCTGCGCGGCGACGTCGCGCGCCTCCTGGACAAAGGTCTCGACCAATGCCGCGTTGCGCGATGCCTGCGTGCGGCACAGCTGGAAATGGAAATTCAACTCCGGATCGAACCGCCGCAATACCAGGCGGTTCTGGAACCCTTCGGCGAACAGCGGATGAATCAAGGACACCCCCAGGCCGGCCGCGACGAACTCGCACACCGTCGGCGCGGTGCTGGTATCGACCACCACGTTGAGGCTGGCGCCGGCGCCGTCGAACGCCTGCCGCACCAGCTCCTGCGTCTGGCTGTCGGCGCCGAACGACACGAACGGCAGCCCGTCCAGGTCGCGC
>NZ_CYTY01000013.1:12027-67089 GCF_001298995.1 Achromobacter sp. 2789STDY5608615 | reverse complement strand
CCGGCAGCACGCCGACCGTCAGCGTGCGCTGCTCGTCGCGGCGGATCGAGTCGACCGCCTGTTCGAGCTGGCGCAGGCCGCTGAAGACGCGGTCGATCTCCTGGTACAGCCGCATGCCGCGCGCGGTCAGGGCCAGCTTGCCGCGCACGCGGTCGAACAGCGTCAGCCCGGTGTCGGTCTCCAGGTGCGCCAGCAGCTTGCTGACGGCGGGCTGCGACACGCCCAGCGCGATGGCCGCCTGGCTGACGGTGCCGTGTTCCACCACCGCCTTGAAGGCCTCGACCTGCCGCAGGTTCAGGGTTTCTTTCATGCCATAACCAAAAAGGGCGGCAACCGGTTTGCCAGTCGCGAAGGTTATAGCGCGGCCGGACACGATGCAAGGACGCCCAGCCATGGCGCATGACTACGACGTGATCGTGGCGGGCGCTGGCATGGTCGGCGCGGCCGCCGCCTACGGCCTGGCGAACCTGGGCCGGCGGGTGCTGCTGCTGGACGGCGCCGACACCGACTACCGCGCCGCCAAGGCCAACTTCGGCCTCGTGTGGCTGCAGGGCAAGGGGCACGGCTATCCCGCCTACCAGCGCCTGTCGCGCGAGGCGGTGCAGGCCTGGCCCGAATTCGCCCGCCAGCTGCAGGACGACAGCGGCATCGCGCTGGACTACGAATGCCGCGGCGGGCTGCACTTCTGCCTGAGCGACGACGAATTGGCCGGCCGCGCGCAGCGCATCGGCAACTGGCACGGGCAGGCGCCCGAAGCCCCCGCCTGTACGCAGATCCTGGATCGCGCCGAATTGCGGGGCCGCTTTCCGTCCCTGCGGCTGGGCGACGCCGTGGCCGGCGCCAGCTTCGGCGAGCAGGACGGCCACGTCAATCCGCTGCGCCTGCTGGCCGCCTTGCAGACCGCCTTCCTGCGGCGCGGCGGGCAACTGCGCAACCGCCACGCCGTGACCGCCATCGCCCGCCTGCCGGGCGGCGGTATCGAGGTCAGCGCCGGCGCCTTGCGGGCCCGCGCGCCGCGCCTCCTGATCGCCGCCGGCCTCGGCTCGGCCGCGCTCGGCGCCATGGCCGGCCTGGATGTGCCGCTGCGGCCTCAACGAGGCCAGATCCTGGTGACCGAACGCCTGGCGCCGCTGCTGCCGGTGCCCGCCAGCGGCATGCGCCAGACCGGCGAGGGCACCGTGATGGTGGGCCTGACGCAGGAAGAGGTGGGCTACGACCTGGGCACCACCTCGGCCGCCGCCGCCCGCATGAGCCGCAACGCGCTGCGCATCCTGCCCGGCCTGGCCGGCGCGCGGCTGGTGCGCCACTGGTCCTGCCTGCGCGTGATGACGCCCGACGGCGGCCCGGTCTATGCCGATTCCCCGACCCACGATGGCGTGTCCATCGCGCTTTGCCATTCCGGCGTGACGCTGGCGTCGTTCCATGCCGGGCCCTACGCCCGCGCGCTGGCCGGCGGCGCGCCGCTCGATTCCCTGGATGCCTTTCACCATGAGCGCTTCAATGTTCAGAAAACTGCCTGAGTCCGACGCGCCCGCGCTGACGCTCACCATCGACGGCGAGACCGTCACCGCGGCCGCCGGCGAGACCGTGGCCGCGGTGCTGCTGCGCCAGCCCACGCCCGCCAGCCGGACCACGCCGGTGCACGAAAGCCCGCGCGCCCCGTTCTGCATGATGGGGGTGTGCTTCGACTGCCTGGCCATCGTCGACGGCGTGGCCTCCACCCAGACCTGCCTGGTCACCGTGCGCGACGGCATGCGCGTGCAGCGCCAGTTCGGCAAGCGGAGCGTGCTGCCATGAAACGCGAATTCGATGTGGTGGTGATCGGCGCCGGTCCGGCCGGCATGAGCGCGGCCATCGGCCTGCGCGCGCAGGGCCTGACGGTGCTGGTGGTGGACGAGCAGCCGGCGCCGGGCGGCCAGATCTGGCGCGCGGTCGAGGCGGTGGCGGCTACGCCCACCGGCCGCCTGCTGGGCGATGAGTACCGCGCCGGCGCAGGCCTGGCGGAACGCTTCCGCGCCTGTGGCGCGTTCTACGAACCCGACACCCAGGTCTGGCAGATCGAACCCGACTGGCATGTCTACATGACGCGCCAGGGCCGCGCCGAGGTGGTGCGGGCCGTTCGCGTGGTGCTGGCGCTGGGCGCGCAGGAACGGCCCGCGCCGTTCCCGGGCTGGACCCTGCCCGGCGTGCTGACCGTGGGCGCCGCGCAGATCCTGCTCAAGACCTCGCGCCAGGTGCCGGCCGATCCGGTCTGGGTGGCGGGCAGCGGTCCCTTGCCGCTGCTGTACATGGCGCAGCTGCTGCGCGCCGGCGGCAAGGTCGCGGGCTGGCTCGACACCTCGCCGCCCGGCGGCTGGCGCCGCGCGCTGCCGTGGCTGGGCGCGGCGCTGGCGGCCTGGGGCGACGTCAGCAAGGGCCTGGCCTGGCTGCGCGAGATCCGCGCGGCCGGCGTCAAGCGCGTGCGCGGCGTGACGGCGCTGCGCGCGCTGGGCGACGGCCAGCTGCGGGAAATCGAATACACCGCCGGCGGCGTCACCGCCCGGGCGCCGGCCAGCGTGCTGCTGTCGCACGAGGGCGTGGTGCCGTCCATCCACATGACCCGCGCGCTCGAATGCGCCCACAGCTGGAACCCGCAACAGGCCTGCCTGGCGCCGGACCTGGACGCGTGGGGCCAGACCAGCCGGCCGGGCATCTACGTGGCCGGCGACGGCGCCGGCATCGGCGGCGCGCAGGCCGCCTGCGTGCGCGGCGAACTGGTGGCGGCGGGCATCGCGCTGCATGCCGGCCGCCTGGCGCAACCGGCCGCCGACGCGCTGGCGGCGCCGCTGCGCGCGCGCCTGGCCGGATTGCTGCGGCTGCGGCCGATGCTGGACGCGCTGTACCCGCCGCGCGCCGGCATTTTCGCGCCGTCCGATGACACCATCGTCTGCCGCTGCGAGGAGCTGACCGCCGGCGACATCCGCCGCGCGGCCGCCATCGGCCAGCCCGGCCCCAACCAGATCAAGTCGTACACCCGCGCCGGCATGGGCCCGTGCCAGGGCCGCCAGTGCGGCTACACCATCGCCCACATCGTCGCCGCCGAACAGCAACGGCCGGTGGCCGAGGTCGGCTTCTACCGCATCCGCCCGCCGCTCAAGCCCTTGACGCTGGGCGAGCTGGCATCGCTGGACATCGAGGAAGAACAGGCATGAGCGCACGGCATTGCGATGTGATCGTGATCGGCGGCGGCCTGCATGGCCTGTCGGCCGCGCTGCATGTGGCGCGCGAGGGCCGGCGGGTGGTCGTGATCGAGAAACACTGGGTCGGCCGGCACGCGTCCGGCGCCACCGCCGCCGGGGTGCGCACGCTGAACCGCGACCTGGGCGAACTGGACCTGTCGCTGGAGGCCATGGACATGTGGCACGCCATGGCCTCGCTGGTGGGCGACGACTGCGGCTTCCACGCCAACGGCCAGATCTGCGTGGCCGAGACGCCGGCGGCGCTGGCCAGGCTGGAGGCGCGCGTCGCCGACCTGCGCGCCCGCGGCTACACCCACGAAGAGCTGATCGGCCCCGACGAACTGCGCCGCCTGCTGCCGGACCTGAGCCCGCACTGCCTGGGCGCGTCGATCGCGCGGCGCGACGGCGCGGCCGATCCGCATCGGGCGCTGCGCGCCTTCCGCGCCAGCGCCGAGCAGGCCGGCGTGACCATCATCGAGCACTGCGGCGTCACCGGCCTGGAACGGCAGGGCCAGGACTGGCGCGTGCTGACCGAGGCCGGCCCGTGGATCGCGCCCTGCGTCATCAACGCCGCCGGCGCCTGGTCGGCGCGCATCGCGGCGATGGCGGGCGACGACATTCCGCTGGCGACCAAGTCGTCGATGATGATGGTGAGCGAACGGCTGCGGCCCTTCATCAAGCCGGTGGTGGCCATCATGGGCCGCTCGCTGTCGTTCAAGCAGTCGGACCAGGGCACGCTGGTGATCGGCGGCGGCCTGCAGGGCATTCCCGACCTGGACCGCGAGACCTCCACCGCCCGCATGCGGGTGCTGGCCAAGGGCGCGCACGCCGCCACCGATCTGTTCCCGTCGGTGCGCAACATCCGCATCGTGCGGGTCTGGGCCGGGCTGGAAGCCAAGACCGACGACATGCTGCCGGTGATCGGCCCGTCGCCCAACGCGCCTGGCGTGCTGCACGCCTTCGGCTTCTCGGGCCACGGTTTCGAGCTGGTGCCGGTGGTGGGCGCGGCGCTGGCGGACCTGGCGCTGCGCGGGCACACCGCGCGCGCCATCGGCAACCTGCGGGCCGAGCGGCTGATGTCGCCGCCGGCCAAGGAGCAATCATCATGATGCGCTACGCCATCAAGCGCCTGCTGCTGGCGATCCCCACGCTGCTGGCGATGCTGACCGCGGTCTTCATCCTGGTGCGGCTGGTGCCGGGCGATCCGGCCGCCGTCATGCTGGGCGACCAGGCCAGCGCCGAGGCCCTGGCCGCGCTGCGCCTGCGGCTGGGCCTGGACCTGCCGACCTACGTGCAATACGGCCGCTTCCTGGGCGACATGCTGACCGGCAACTTCGGCGTCTCCATGGCCAGCGGCCGCACCGTGCTGCAGGAAGTGGCGCTGGTGCTGCCGTGGACCCTGCAGCTGACCGCCGCCGCCATCCTGATCGGCGTGGCCTTCGGCCTGCCGCTGGGCATCTGGGCCGCGCTGCGCCGCAACGCCTGGCCCGATTACCTGGGCCGGCTGCTGTCGCTGACCGGGCTGTCGTTTCCCGCTTTCGTGTCGGCCATCCTGATGCTGCTAGTGTTCGCCATCCAGCTGCGCTGGTTCCCGGTGATCGGCAGCGGCGGCGGCAGCGACTGGGGCACGCAGCTGCGCAACCTGGTGCTGCCGGCCTTCAACCTGGGCCTGATCATGATGGCCTATGTCATGCGCGTGACGCGCTCGTCGATGCTGGGCGTGATGGGCGAGGACTACGTGCGCACCGCCCGCGCCAAGGGCGTGCGGCCCTGGCGCCTGGTGGTGCGGCACGGCCTGCGCAACGCGCTGATCCCCATCGTCACCGTGGTGGGGCTGTATTTCGGCACGCTGATCGGCAACTCGGTGCTGACCGAGATCGTGTTCAACCGCCCCGGCCTGGGCAAGCTGATCCTGGGCGCCCTGAACAGCCGCGACTACACGCTGCTGCAGGGGCTGATGGTGGTGTTCGCGTCGTGCGTGATCGTCGTCAATCTGCTGACCGACCTGGTGTACGGGCTGGTCGATCCTAGGGTGAAATACCAATGAGCGCCATCGCCGCCGCTTCTCCCGCGCGCCCCAATGCCTTGTGGCAGGCGCTGTCCCGCAACCGCCTGTCGTGGGTCGGCATCGGCCTGCTGCTGCTGATCGTGCTGGCCGCCGTGCTGGCGCCCTGGCTGGCGCCGCACGATCCGCTGCAGCAGAACATCGCCTACCGCCTGGAGCCGCCCTCGGCCGAGTTCTGGCTGGGCACCGACAGCTACGGCCGCGACGTGCTGTCGCGCCTGATCTACGGCGCCCGCGTGTCGCTGCTGGTGGGGTTCGTCGCCATCCTGATCGCCATGTGCATCGGCTCGGCGCTCGGCATCCTGGCCGGCTACGTCGGCGGGCTGGTGGACCAGCTGATCATGGGCCTGGTCGACGTGCTGCTGTCGTTTCCCACGCTGCTGCTGGGCCTGATGGTGGCCGCGATGCTGGGCGCCAGCCTGGAGAACCTGATCATCGCCATCGCCATCACCGAGATCGCGCCGTTCGTGCGGGTGGCGCGCGCGCCCACCATCGCGCTCAAGCAACGCGATTTCGTCGAGGCGGGCAGGGCGCTGGGCTACGGTCCGCTGCGCCTGATGGGCGTGCACATCCTGCCCAACATGGTGTCCGACGTGGTGGTGCTGGGCTCGCTGTGGATGGCCTCGGCCATCCGCACCGAGGCCTCGCTCAGCTTCATCGGCCTGGGCGTGCCGCCACCGGCGGCCACCTGGGGCGGCATGATTCGCGAGGGCTTCGAGAACATCCTGGACGCCTGGTGGCTGACGGTGTTCCCCAGCGTCGCGATCCTGCTGACCGTGCTGGCCCTGAATCTGCTGGGCGACGCGCTGCGCGACGCCATCGATCCCAAGCTGCGTTCGGAGCGTTCATGAACCCCCAGACCCAAGCTCCCGTATTGGAACTGCGCGCGCTGCGCACCGAATTCCGCGCTGGCGGCGCCTGGCACGCCGCGGTGCGCGACGTGTCGCTCAGCGTCGGCCGCAATGAAACCCTGGCGGTGGTCGGCGAATCCGGCAGCGGCAAGAGCGTGACCGCGCTGTCGGTGCTGCGCCTGTTGCCCGGCGCCGGCGCGCGCCACGGCGGCGGCCAGGTGCTGCTGGATGGCCAGGACCTGACCGCCCTGTCCGAAAAGCAGATGAGCAAGCTGCGCGGCGAGGCCATCGCCATGATCTTCCAGGAGCCGATGACGTCCCTGAACCCCACCATGACGGTGGGCGACCAGATCGCCGAGGCCATCCGGCTGCATCGGCGCGTGTCGTGGAAGGAGGCGCGGCGCCAGGCGCTGGCGGTGCTGGAAGAGGTCAAGATCCCCGCCGCCGCGCGCCGTTTCGACGACTATCCGCACCAGTTCTCGGGCGGCATGCGCCAGCGCGTCATGATCGCCATGGCGCTGGCCTGCAAGCCGCGCGTGCTGCTGGCCGACGAGCCCACCACGGCGCTCGACGTGACCATCCAGGCGCAGATCCTGAGCCTGCTGTCGGATCTGAAAGAGGCGCACGGCATGGCCGTGCTGTTCATCACCCACAACCTGGGCGTGGTGGCGCAGATCGCCGATCGCGTCGCCGTGATGTACGCCGGCGAGGTGGTCGAGACCGCCGACGTCGACACGCTGTTCGCGCGGCCCACCCACCCCTACACCGAGGCGCTGCTGCGCGCCATGCCGCGGGTGGACGCCGACAACCAGGAACTGGAATCCATCCCCGGCGGCGTGCCGGCGATCACGGCCATGCCCGCCGGCTGCGCCTTCGCGCCGCGCTGCCGCCTGAAAGAGGCGCGCTGTGAGAGCAGCCGCCCGCCGCTGGCCGCCATCGGCCCGGGACACCAAGTGCGCTGTGTGGTGCGCGCCGAACCGTACAAGGACGTGGCATGAGCGAGCTGTTGCAGGTTAGCAATCTGGTCAAGCGCTTCGACAGCGGCGGCGGCTGGCTGGGCGGGCCCCGGCAGACGGTGCGGGCGGTCAACGACGTGTCGTTCAGCGTCGCGCGCGGCCAGTCGCTGGGGCTGGTGGGCGAGTCCGGCTGCGGCAAGTCGACGGTGGCGCGCACCCTGCTGCGGCTGATCGAGCCGGACGAGGGCGGCATCGTGTTCGACGGCCATGACATCCGCCAGGCCGGCGCGGCCGCGTTGCGGGCGCTGCGCCAGCGCATCCAGATCGTGTTCCAGGATCCCTACGCCTCGCTCAACCCGCGCCGCACGGTGCGCCAGGCGCTGGCCGAGCCGCTGCGCGTGCACCGCCGCGGCGACGCCGCCTGGATCCGCGCCAAGGTCGAGCAGACCATCCAGGAAGTGGGCCTGCCGCTGTCGGCGCTGGACCGCTATCCACACGAGTTCTCCGGCGGCCAGCGCCAGCGCATCGGCATCGCCCGCGCGCTGGTGCTGGACCCGGAGCTGATCGTGGCCGACGAGCCGGTATCGGCCCTGGACGTATCGGTGCAGGCGCAGATCCTGCAACTGCTGGAACGGCTCAAGCGCGACCGCGGCCTGTCGTTCGTGTTCGTCTCGCACGACCTGGGCGTGGTGCGCCACTTCTGCGACACGGTCTGCGTCATGTACCTGGGCCGCATCATCGAACGCGGGCCGACCGCGCAGGTGCTGGACCGGCCGCAGCATCCCTACAGCCGGGTGCTGCGCGACTCCTCGCCGGTGCCCGACCCGCGGGCGCGCATCCGGCTGGCGCGCATCGAGGGCGAGATTCCCGCGCCCACGCACCTGCCGCCGGGCTGCGCCTTCCATCCGCGCTGCGCGCGGGCGCAGGCCGATTGCAGGCAGCAGGTGCCGGCGCTGATGGGGCAGGGCGAGCGGGTCGTGGCCTGTTTCCATCCGCTGGAGGCCGAGCGGACGATGGGGTAGCCGGCGCCGCCGCGTTCAGCCCTGGCTTGCCGTCAATCGCGCGGTCAGCGCCGCCATGTCATCCAGCATCCAGAACACGCGGCCGCGGTTGGTCTCGTAGGCAAAGTCGCGCAGCGACTTGCTGTCCGCCAGATAGGCCGAAATGTCGCCCACCACCGCGCACTGCAAACGGTAGTTGACGAACTTCTGGATCAGCTCGCCGGCGATGCGCGTTTCCAGGCGGTAGAAATCGGGATGCACGCGCGCGGCGGGCAGCGCCAGCCATTCGGCCTCGTGCTCCCAGGCGGCGCTGATCAGGTCGTTGGTGTCCTGGCCGGTGGCCAGGGCGGGGCCGGCCGCGTCGAATTGCAGGACGCGCTTGCCGCCGATGTCGACGAGCGTGGGGGATGGCGTGCTCATGGCGTGGCTGCCTGGATCGGGAGGTGTAGTCTTGGGGCGATCATGATATCGCGGCCCGCGCAGCGCCTTGGCGGCCGGGGCTGCTAGAATGGCCGCCATTCCACCGGAGTATGACGACGTGATCCTCGCTGCCTGAAGCGACCCCATCCGCTGACGCGCCCGCCTAGCCCGACGAGCGGGCCGCGCCGTGCGTGATGCCGGGTCTCCACGCCGGGCCCTTGTGCCCGCCTGCCAGCCGCGCCCCGCGCGGTCCAGTCCGCATCACGACTCCGGAGGCTTCATGCCCGCAAACGATCCGTTCGACCTCATCGCCCACAACCAGGCCGCCTGGGACCAACTCGCCGCGCAGGACTGCGAGTGGTCGCGCCCCGTCACCCCCGACATCATCGCCGCCGCCCGCCGCGGCGTTTGGGCCGTGCGCCTGACGCCCGGCCCCTTGCCGGCCGGCTGGCTCGACCAGGTGAAGGGACTGTCCATCCTCTGCCTGGCCTCGGCCGGCGGCCAGCAGGCGCCGGTGCTGGCCGCGGCCGGCGCCGACGTCACCGTGTTCGACCTGTCCGCGCGCCAGCTGGAACAGGACCGCGCCGTGGCCCGCCGCGACGGCCTGGCGCTGACCGCCGTGCAGGGCGACATGCGCGACCTGTCGGCTTTCGCCGACCAGTCCTTCGACGTGGTGTTCCACCCGATCTCCAACCTCTACGTGCCCGACGTGCGGCCGGTGTGGCGCGAGTGTTTTCGCGTGCTGCGCCCGGGCGGCAGCCTGCTGTCGAGCTTCTACAACCCGGTGGTGTTCGTCGGCGACCGCGACCCGCGCTATGCCGCGGACGGCCTGATCCGGCCGGTGTATGCCTTGCCGTACGCGGACATCACGGCGCTCGATGCGGCCGCGCTGCAGGCCAAGCGCGACCGCGGCGAGGCCCTGGTGTTCGGCCACAGCCTGCAGGACCAGATCGGCGGCCAGCTGGACGCCGGCTTCCTGCTGGCGGGCTTTCACGAAGACCGGCAGCCGCGGCCGCGGTTCGTGATCGACGGGTACGTGCCGACGTTCCTGGCGACGCGGGCGGTCAAGTCCGTGGCTGGGTGATTTCCTCGATCATGGCGCGGGTCTGGTTGCCGGGCAGATCCAGCACGTAGGCCTCCGACGGGACCCGTTCCTTCATCCACTCGCTGGCCAGCGTGCCGATGTGCGCGAACTGTAGCGTCGTCGCCTGGGCCAGGCGCGCTTCCAGGTCCGCGCCGTGCGCATCGGCCCGGCTGTCGAAGTAGTCGGTGGTGTTGTCGGCTCCCCATTGCAGCGGGCGGGAGGTCAGTCCGTCGGGATACACGGCCCGGTTGTTGACCTGCCGGCTGAAGTAGGGGATGTCATGGCTCTGGTAGGCCGTGTACATGGCGGCCTGCAACGGCGCGCGTTTTTCGCTTTCTGGCGGGCAGAGCGTCACGCCGTCGAGGAGCCGCTTCAAGGTCGATAGTTCGGTGGCGCCGTTGTAGAAGTCTGCCACCGCCGCGGACGTGGTGCTGCGGAAGGTCTCATAGCGCAAGTCGCCGAGGATGGTGCGTTGGTCCTGCGTGCTGATGGGATGGTAGCGCAGGTGGAAATCGGGAATCGCGGCATGAAACTCCGCCAGGCCGCCGTTGGCTTTCAAGGCGGTCAGGCCGGCGGTCACGCCCGTGCCAAACTGGCTGTGGTAAAGCGAATAGGGGGTCGGTCCGTTTTCGGTCTGCGGCGGGACGCGGTTGTGCAGGTAAGTCATGCCGCCCTGATCATCCGGCGTGCGCAGGATGATCAGGCTTTCGATGACTTCGGTGGTGGGTTCGGCGGTATGGAAAACGCCGTCCACGATGTTGTAGGGACTGCACAGCGGATTGTTGTCGGTGGCGCGGGAAAAGGTGTCGTTCAGGATCATGGCCCGCATGAGTTTTTCGAACGTCTTTGCCGCATCCTCCGTTTTCGGCGCCTGTTGCGGGGTGGCGAGTCCCTCCGTGGACGTATCGGCTTGCGCGGTGACCGCGGTGGACGGGCCGGCCTCCGGTGACTTCGGCGGGGGCGGATCGAGCGTCAGCAGGGTCGTCAGGTGCTTGATGGCTTCGGGCACCAGCGCGAATTCGAGGTCGGTGAAGAAGAAGCGGCCTTGGCTGACCATGATGTTCTCGTGGTGCAGGTCGCTCGCGCCCGCCAGCATCAGCGCGGCGATGGCCCGGCCCAGGTCGCCGAAGACCCGTCCGGCCTCTGCGGAGTCGATCACGTGACCCTGGGCCGAGCTGTGCGGCAGGAACTGCACGTAGCCATAGTCCACGTCCTCATGGGACCGCGGCAGGAAGCGATAGGTCATGTCCTGCGCGCCAGCCATCTCCAGCAGGCTGCGGCGCGGCGGGCCGTCGCGCGCCTCCAGATCCTTGCCCGAGAGCGCTTCATCGATGCGCACGTCCCGGGGCTTGTAGACCACTTTGCCACCGCCCTCGAACGTCAGGATCGCGACCCGGTTGCCTTGCTTGTGCGGATCGCTGTCCGTCAGCGTGAGACCGACCAGTTTTCCCGCGCTGGCGGTCTCGAGGAAGCGGGGGCCGATCGCGCCGTGATCGCGTTCCAGGCGTTCCAGCAGGGTCTTCATGCAGGTGGTGAAGCCCGCCGCCTCCCGATTCAGGTGGACGTCCATCGCGGGCACCATGCGTCGCAGCGCGTCGACGCCGCCGTCGGCTTCGAGTTTGGCCAATAGCGGCGCCACGGGTTGCTTGTCGAGGTTGCGCCCGCCGCCGGTACGGCTTTGCGTGTCGAATTGGTAAAGCGCGCGGACCACGTATTCCTCGAGCCGCTGCGCCAGTTTCGCGCCCAGCTTGCCGGCGAGCTCCAGCCGTTCCGTGCCATCGGCCTGTATCAGTTGCGGCAGGATGGCGCGCATCGCCCCCTTCAGCGCGGGTTCCACCGCTTCACCGCGGGCGCCGCGCGGCAACGCGATGTCTTCCATGACATAGTTCAGCGCGGCGTCGATCTGCAGGTCAGAGGGGTTTTCCTCCTTGATCGCGTTCAGCGCCGCCATCCGATCCTGGGCATGGACCTGGGCCGCCTGGATGGCGCCGGTGATGCGATTCGCGGTGAGGGCCTGCACCGGTTCGTCGCGTAGCGCGGCCATGCCGGAGCTGGGGCCGTACTCGGTTTGCAGCGCGTCGCGGAAGGTGTTGAGCACCTCCTGGTTCTGCTGGGCCACGCGGTTGCTGAAGAAGGTCGACAGCTTTTCCACGGTGACGTGAAACAGCCACGTCAGGTTGTTGCCGGGGCGTGCGTTCTGCAGTTTGGGGTCGTCCGGCGTTTCATGCCCGACGATGATCCGGTCGGCAGCAGGGGCGGTGTTGACGATTCCCTGGAATTGGTCGAGACCGATACCCATGGTGGGCTCCTCAGGCTTGCAGCCAGTTGCCGGGCGCGGCCGGCGCTGCCGTGTCGGTCGCTGGCGCTTCGAGCGTGGCGCGCCAGCGCAGGGCGATGTCGATAAAGGCTGCCAGGCTCTCGGCCAGTCCAGGCGCGTTGGCGAGGGCCAGCGGCTGGCGGGTGCTGAGGATCGCGACGTCCGCCTGACGCGCCAGGCCCAGCGTGTAGGGCGAGGTGCCCGCGCCATTGGCGCGGAGCAGTTGGCTGAACAGCTCCGCGCGGCGCTGTTCCGGGATGATTCCCAATGGCGCGAACAGCGTCAGGTCCAGTCCTTGCGCGTCAATCGCCAGATTCACGGGCAGGTTGTTGTCGATGACCAGCGTGCACGTATCGGATTCCGACAGGGGCAGGGCATCCACGCCCAGTACGCCGGCCAGTTCCGTCAGCAGTTCCTTGAACCGTTCGGTGGGATTCATGCGCCTCTCCTGGATGGGGCCGCGCCGCAGGGCGGGCCGCGCCCGACGGGCGTCAGGCGGTGTCAGGAGAATGAGTAACGGGAACGGCCGGAAGGTTCCGGGCTTCGTTCAGCCCGGTATCGGCCGGTCGCTGCTGCCGCGCACCACCAGCGACGGCGCCAGCCGCACGCTGGCCGGGGCGCCGCCGTCGATCTTCTGCAGCAGCAGTTCCAGTCCCAGCCGCCCCATCTGGTGCATCGGCGAATGGACGGTGGTCAGGCCGATGGGCAGGGCGCCCGCCAGCGGCGTGTCGTTGTAGCCCACCACGGCCACGTCGCGGCCGGCCTCCAGGCCCTGCTCGCGCGCCGCGCCCATCACGCCCACCGCGAGGAAGTCGTTGACCGCGAAGATGGCGGTGGGGCGGTCCGGGCCGGCCAGCAGGCGCGCGCCGACCTGGCGGCCGGCGTCGGTGTCGAATGGGCTCTCGATGCGCCAGTCGGCGGGCACCTCGACGCCTTGCCGCGCACAGGCGGCGAAAAAGCCCGCCGAGCGGTCGCGGCCGGTGCTGGCGAACGGTTCGCCCACCATCACCGCGATGCGCCGGTGGCCCATGGCCAGCAGGTGCTCGGCGGCCAGGCGGCCGCCCTCGATGTCGTCGCAGGTCACGGCGCAGTGGTCGTCGGCGTGGCGGCTGACCAGCACGAACGGCACGTCGCGCTGCGCCAGCTCGGCCAGCAGCGGATTGGGCGCCGCGCCGTCGTGGCTGTGGGCGTCGCCCAGGATCAGGCCGTCCACGCGCCGCGCCAGCGCCATGTCGATCAGCTTGCGCTGCTTGTCGGGCTCGTCCTGGGTGTTGGAGACGAAGGTCAGGTAGCCGTGCTCGGCGGCGGCCTCGTCCACGCCTTCGTAGATGGTGGCCAGCACCATGTCGGACAGGCGCGGCACCAGCACCCCGATGGTGCGGCTGCGGCGCGTCTTGAGGCTGGCCGCGTGGGGGTTGGTCCGATATTGCAGTTCGGCGGCCAGCGCCCGGACCCGCTTGACCGTGTCCGGCGCGGCGGCGGCGCGCGCGTCGTCGTCGGAACCGTTGAGGACGCGGGACACGGTCGACACGTTCAGACCGAGCTGCCGCGCCAGGCTTTGCAGCGTGACAGGGCGGGATTTGTTCATGGGGCTGGAGGATACACGCCCGAATACCGTCTTAGGGCCTTTCGCGGCAACCTAGGGTTTACACGGTGTCGATTTTTGTTTTCCGACCCCTTAGCATTGCGCAACCCAAACGTTTGGGTAAATCGACTGGATTGATCGCAATGACTCTTGAATCCCGGAACTCGCGGTTCCGTTACCGAATTTTCACCATGGTCGTGCTGCTGGCACTGATCAACTACATCGACCGCGGCGCCATGTCTTACGCCGCCGCCCACATCACCGGCGAATACGGCCTGGACCGCGGCGACTGGGGCGCCGTGCTGGGCTACTTCGGCTACGGCTACATGGTCGGCGCGCTGTTCGGCGGCATGCTGGCCGACCGCTTCGGCCCGCGCAAGGTCTGGATCGTGGCCGGGGTGACCTGGTCGATCTTCGAGATCGCCACCGCCTGGGCCGGCGACTTCGGCCTGGCCTTCCTGGGCGGCTCGGCGCTGGCGGGCTTCGCCACCATCCGCATCCTGTTCGGCGCGGCCGAGGGCCCGGCGTACTCCATCATCAACAAGACCATCGCCAACTGGGCCACCCCGCGCGAACGCGGCTTCGTGGTCGGCTTCGGCCTGCTCAGCACGCCGCTGGGCGCGCTGTTGACGGCGCCGGTGGCGGTGGGCCTGCTGAGCCTGACCGGCAGCTGGCGCGCCATGTTCTACATCCTGGGCGCGGCCGGCCTGATCGTGCTGGTGCTGTTCATGCGCATCTTCACCGACCGGCCCGACACCAACCCGCGCGTGTCCCCGGCCGAACTGCGCGAGATCCAGGCGGCGCGCGCCGAGCAGGCGGCCGGGCAGGGCGCCGACGCGCCGGCGCTGCCGTGGTGGAGCTTCTTTCGCAGCAAGACGCTGCTGCTGAACACGCTGGGGTATTTCTCGTTCAACTACGTCAACTTCCTGCTGCTGACCTGGACCCCCAAGTACCTGCAGGACACCTTCGGCTACAGCCTGTCGTCGCTCTGGTACATGGGCATGATTCCCTGGACCGGCGCCTGCGTCACCGTGCTGCTGGGCGGCCGCATTTCCGACATGCTGGCCAGGCGCACCGGCAACCTGAAGATCGCCCGCAGCTGGTTCGCCGCCGGCTGCCTGCTGGCCACCACGCTGTGCTTCCTGCTGGTGTCGCAGGCGCAGTCGGTGTTCGCCGTAATCGCGCTGATGACGCTGGCCAACGCGCTCAACGCCATGCCCAACTCGGTCTACTGGGCCGTGGTGATCGACACCGCGCCCGCGAGCCGCGTCGGCACCTTCAGCGGCCTGATGCATTTTTTCGCCAATATCGCCTCGATCCTGGCGCCGACCCTGACCGGTTACCTGGCCGTGCGCCACGGTTACTCGGTGATGTTCGTGGCCGCCTCGGTCGCCACCGCGGTCGGTATGATCGCCATGTTGCAGGTGCGCCCGGGCGTCGGGCCGCGCCTGCCCGCCAGCCGCCAGGGAGCCGCGCAATGAACCCCCAATCGAATTCCGCTCCGGCCCTGGCCGTGGAACCCGGCTTCTTCGCCGGCCGCAGTCTGGCCGATCTGCAGGACGCCATGCGCCAGGGCGCGCTGGACGCCGAGGCGCTGGTGCGCCACGCGGCGGCCGCCATCGAGCGCCTGAACCCGGTCGTCAACGCCTTCGTGCATGTCGACGTCGAGGCCGGCCTGGCCGCGGCCCGCGCGCTGGACGCCGAGCGCGCCCGGGGCCAGGTGCGCGGACCGCTGCACGGCATCCCCGTCGCCATCAAGGACAACGTCGACACCGGCGACATGCCCACCACCATGGGCGCGGCGCACTTCCTCGGCCACCGGCCCGAGGCCGACGCCGAGTGCGTGGCCTTGTTGCGCGCGGCCGGCGCCATCGTCATCGGCAAGACCCTGACGCATGAATTCGCCTACGGTCCCACCGGCGACCGCAGCGTGCAGGGCGCCTCGCGCAACCCCTGGCGCACCAGCCAGATCACGGGCGGCTCCAGCGCCGGCAGCGCGGCCGCGGTCGCGGCCGGCATGGTGCCGGTGGCGCTGGGCACCGACACCGGCGGCTCGGTGCGCGTGCCGTCGGCGTTGTGCGGCCTGGTGGGCTTCAAGCCGACCCACGGCCGGGTCTCGGCGCGCGGCTTGTTCCCGCTGTCGCCCAGCATCGAGGACGCCGGCGTGCTGGCCAATCACGTCGAGGATGCGCAGGTCTTCATGCAGGCCCTGAGCGGCGGCGCGATCGGCCTGGGCGCCGATCCCGGCCCGGCGGCGCCGCGCATGATGTGGGTGCCGAACGCGCCGTTCGCCATCGACGACGCGGCGGTCACCGCGTGCGCGCGGGCCGCGGCCGAGCGCTTCGGCGGCGTGCTGCAGGATGGCGCCGAGGTCACGCGCCACGCCCGCGCGCTGCAGGCCGCCCTGGGCGCGGTGCAGCGTTCGGAGGCCTATGAAGTGCACGCCGAACGGGTCGAGCAGGAGCCCGGCAAATACGATCCCGAAGTGCTGGAGCGCCTGCGCGCGTCGCGCCCGGTGCAAGGCTGGGAGTACGTGCGCGCGCTCAAGACGCGGGCCCATTTGCGCACGGTGTTCGCCGGAATCTTCGAACGGGTGGATGTGCTGGCCTTGCCGGCGGTGGCGATCACCGCGCCCGCGCTGCAGCAGCGCAGCGTGGCCGGCCCCGGCAGCGCCGGGGTGCGCGAGACCCTGCTGGGCCTGACCAATCCGTGGAACCTGCTGGGCCTGCCCGCCATCGCCCTGCCGGCCGGCTGGGTCGACGGGCTGCCGGTGGGGCTGCAACTGGTGGCGGCCGAGGGCGCCGACGAACGCCTGCTGGCGCTGGCGGCGCGCCACTGGCGCCGGCCCTAGACGCCGTTGTCGCCCTGCACCGGGCCGATCGACGTGTCGATATCGACCGCGCGGCGCTTGCCGCGCAGGTCGAACGCGTCCTGCTTGCCGCCCGGGTCGGGATCGCGGATCCAGAGCTGCGCGGCCAGGCCGGCCTTGGCGCTGTAGCCGCCGAACCAGTCCACCACCCGGCCCACGTAGCATTGCGGGCCGACCCGCACCGTCAGGTCGCCGACGGTCTCGTAGCTGTAGTGGCCGGGCCCGTAGCCGTTGTAGGTCTCGCGCTCGTCCAGGCTGGTGCCGGCCGGCACCGGGCACAGCGGCTTGTCGCCAGGGGCGTCGCCCTTGGCCGGGCCGGGCGGCAGGCCGGCCAGCGCATGGGTCAGCGCCGCGTGCAGCGTCTCGTCCAGCGTCCTGACCGCGCCCGTGTCCGGGCGCTTCTGCTGCCGCGGCACCGACAGGTCATAGTGATAGCGCACGGTCAGCGTCGGCGCATCGCCCACGCGGTACAGCGGCCTCAATAGATACAGGCGGTCTTCGCCGTAGTTGCCGACCCGATAGGTGGCGTAGACCCGGCCGCGCAGGCGGATCCAGTCGCCCGACTGGTTGGCGCCGCGGCCGTTGATCGTGTACAGCGAGCCGCCGGCGTCCGGCGCGCCGTTGGCATCGGCGGGAACGAAGCGCGCGCCGTCGCGGCGCAGCGCGCCGACGTCGGAGAACAGGCCGGTGCCCCCGATGTAGGTGTCGACCACCAGGTCGCGCTGGCCATCGCCGTCCAGGTCGAGCAGGGTGTACGAGACGTTGCCGCCTTCGGCGTCGTTGTCGCCGTCCAGGCCGGACGCCAGCACGGCGCGCCATTCGTCCTCGGTCACGCCCGCCGGCCGCTCGGCGGGCAGGCGCGCCAGGTCATCGCCGTCGGCGGCGCGCACATTGGAGAAAGTGGTGGCTTCGGTCTTGACCGAGAGCGCCGCCAACGCGGACTCCAGCGGCATCTCGGGATCCTTCAGGCGGGCCGCGGCCACCGCCTGGCGCAGGTCTTCCAGCGCCAGCCTGTCGGTGGCGTCGGGCGCGTAGCCCTGGGCGCGCCGCAGCTGCCCCTGCAATTCGGCCAGCCGCGTCTCGTAGCGCTGGCGCAGGCAGTCGCCGTCGGCGCCGCACAGGTTGCGCTGCTTGAGCCAGCCGCGCTGGGCCTGGCGCAGGGCGTCGGCCTGCTGCGGCCGGGCCGCGCGCAGCTTGCCGTAGACCGCGCCCAGTTCGGCGTCGAGCTGGTGCAGCGCGCTGTCGGCGCACAGGGTCTTTTCGGTGGGCGTGCGGGCCTGGCCGCAATCCATGCCGGCCGCCGCGGACGCGGCGAAGGGAGTGAACGCGAGAAGCAGGGCGGCGGGCAGCCCGCGCAAACGGACGACGGTCACGGAGAATTCCTGTCAGGGATGGGCCGCGGGCGGCCAAGGGCGCATCGTACCGGGGCGGGGCACAGGGTAAGTACGGATGTTTTCCTTTGCTTACATTACACTGTGCGGTGTAGCGCAGCCGACGACCCTGGGCGAGCGCGTTGCACCTCCGTCCCGACCCGCCGTTTTTTCCTCCGCCGCGATGATTGATGATCTGGTTCAACTGGGCAAGCTGGTCAGCCTGGGCCTGGCGCTGATGCTGCCGTTGGCAAATCCCCTGACCTCCATGACCATGCTGCTGTCCCTGGGGCAGCACATTCCCTACAAAGAGCGCGAACGCCAGATCCGGCAGGCCGCCTGTTATGTCGTGGGCATCATGCTGGTCACGTACTACGCCGGCGCCTGGATCATGGCTACCTTCGGCATCTCGATCCCGGGCCTGCGCATCGCAGGCGGCCTGATCGTCGTCAGCATCGGCTTCAGCATGCTGTTTCCGTCGGCCACCGCCGCGGCCAGCGATGAGCGCGAAGCCGACGTGGCCGCCGACGTGGCCGTCCACCGGCAGGTGCCCAACATCGCCTTCGTGCCGCTGGCGCTGCCGGGCACCGCCGGCCCGGGCACCATCGCCATGATCATCAGCGCCGCCTCGACCGTCGGCAGCGAGACCGCCAGCCAGTACCCGGCGTGGACCATCGCCGTCACGCCGATCATCGTCTTCGCGCTGCTGGGCCTGCTGTTCTGGATCTGCCTGCGCTCGGCCGGCCGCATCGTCGCCCTCATCGGCAACGGCGGGGTCGAGGCCATCTCGCGCATCATGGGCTTCCTGCTGGTGTGCATGGGCGTGCAGTTCGTCATCAACGGCGTGCTGGAAATCGTGAGCCAGCATGGCGCCGGTGTCTGACCCCGCGCGGCCTGGCCGGGCCTGGCGCTGCCTGCGGGTGCTGGGCCGGGGGCGCGCTCAGCCTGCTGATGCTGTGCTCCATGGCATGGGCCTGCCTGGCGTTCTGGTACCAGGGGCCGGCGGCCGTCTGGGGCAAGGCGCTGCTGATGCTGCTGTGGGTCGCCCTGGGGCTGTATGCATTGCTGCGGCTGTGGCATGGCGCCGGCCGCCTGCGGCGCCGGCCCGCGCTGTGGGCCTACCTGCTGGCATTGCTGGCACTGGCGGCGTGGTGGCAGAGCATCGCCCCGTCCAATGACCGGGTCTGGGCCGATGACGTCGCCCGGACGCTGCGCGGCAGCGTCGCCGGCAGCATCGTCACGCTGGACAACGTGCGCGACTTCAAATGGCGCTCGGACACCGACTACACGCCGCGCTGGGAAACCCGCGTCTACGACCTCGCCACGCTGCAATCGGTCGACATGGCCCTGTCGTACTGGGACGGTCCGGCCATCGCCCACACGCTGGTGTCCTTCGGCTTCGCCGACGGCCGCCATGTCGTCTTCTCGGTCGAGATCCGCAAGGAGCGCGGCGAGCAGTTCTCGGAACTGGGCGGCTTTTTCAAGAAGTTCGAACTGAGCGTGGTGGCGGCCGACGAGCGCGACGTGCTCTACGTGCGCGCCGGTCCGCGCGCCGAGAACGTCTATCTCTATCCGGTGAAGATGCCGGCGGACGCGATGCGCCAGCTGTTCCTGTCGTACGTGCGCACGGCCAACGAGCTGGCCGACACGCCGCGCTTCTATCACACGGTCACCGCCAACTGCACCACGCTGGTCTACCGCATGGTGCGGGCCATCGTGCCCGGCCTGCCGCTGGACTACCGCATCCTGTTGTCCGGCTACTTGCCCGAGTACCTGCACGACCAGGGCGGCCTCGATACCAGCCTGCCGCTGCAGACCCTGCGCGAACGCGGCTTCGTCGGCATCCCGCCGATCCTGGGCGAGGATTCCATCGGCTTCTCGCGCACCATCCGCCGCCACCTGCGCGCCGGGAGCGCGCCATGATCTCGCTGCGCGCCGCGTTGCTGATCCTGTTGTTCGGGGCGCTGCTGTTCCTGGCGATGCGCACGCCGGGCGTGCTGGTCTACGACTACCTCGCGCAGCGGCTGCGCGGTCGCGGCCAGCCGCCGCAGGACGTCCACAAGCAGGATCCGTCCGCCGCGCCGCGTCCGAACCAGGCGCGTCAGCCGGGGTAGGCGCGCGCCAGCGCCTGGCCCGCCAGCGACACCAGCGGCGGCAACGCAAAGGCCCACAGGCCGATGCCGACATGCAGCAGGGCCGCCGCGCCGCAACCGATCGCGAACGCCAGCACCGCGCGGCCCATGCGCCGCATGCGGCGGCCAGCGGCCGCGTCGGCCTCGCCGCGGACGGTGTCCGCCAGGTCCAGCATGATCTGCGTGGTGGTGCCCGTCATCAGCGTCGACGGCGGCGCGGCGCCCAGGTGCACCCGGTGCACCGCATTCTGGATCGACATCGCCAGCACCAGCGTCATGCCGGTGGCGAACAGTCCCCAGCTGTCGCCCATCGGAAACGGCCCCAGCGTCACGGCCAGCGCCGCCGCCACGCACAGCAGCAGCGTCTTGACCGTGAGCAGCCGCATGAAGGCCGGCTTGCCGGCGTCGCGCCGCGCCTGGCCATACAGGCGCGCCAGGAACACGCCCAGGCAGAACACCGGCAGCGCCGCCAGCTTGGTCCAGGCGCCCGAGGCGCCATTGCCCAGCGCGTAGCCGATGGTGACGAAGTTGCCGGTCACGTGCGCCGAGAACAGGCCGTGCAGCGCGATGAATCCCAGGGTGTCGACGTAGCCGCCGTTCAGGCTCAGGAGCAGCGGCAGGCGTTCGTCGGCGGGGGCGGCAGGGGGGCTGGCGGAGGGGGCGGCAGGCGTGGACATCGACGTTCCATCAGGGTGACGGCAAAGTGCCTACCGTTGTATCGCAGTTGTGCGATTCGCGCACACTCAGAACCAGTACTTCGCCGCATAGATCACGGTCATGACGGCGCCCGTGACAATGACGAACCCCCGGACTGCCGAAGCGGGCAGGACACGTATCAAGTGGCCGCCCAGATAGCCGCCCGCCAGCGCGCCGGCCAGCATGCAGAGCGTGGCAGGCCAATGGACCGAGCCCTGCGCGATAAAGATGACGATCGCCGCGGCGGTGACAAACGTGGCCAGCAGGTTCTTCAGCGATTTGATGGCGCGCAGGTTTCCGGGATCCGTGATTGAAATCACCGCGGTCAGGATCACGCCCAGCCCGGCGCCAAAAAAACCCCCATACACGGAGGCCAGTGTGATCGGCAGCACGCCGCGCGCGCGACTCTCCTGCGCTTGGCCGCCGCGCCGGCGCGCGCTCCAGGCCTGCACCTGAGGCGCAAAGGCAAACAGCAAGGTGGCGAATGCGATCAGGGCCGGCACGGGCAGGATGAAATAGGCGGGCGGGATGGCAAGCAGGATGAATGCGCCCAGCGCGCCGCCCGCGGTGGCGCCGATCGACAGCAGCCAGAAGCGCCGATCGGGAGCGGGCAGATTCTCGCGATCGGCCAGCGCCGCCAGGATATGGCCGGGCGATATGGCTACCGCGCTGGAGGCATTGGCGATGACGGGCGGCAGGCCCGCCGCCACCATCGCGGGAAAAGTAATCAGTGTGGCGCCGCCCGCCAGCGCATTGATGACGCCGCCTAACGCGCCCGCGCCGGCCAGCAGTGCCGCCATGCTCCACTCCATACCCACACCTTTTTGGTTAAGCGGAATAATGGTCCATATATTGGACCTTTATATTGGGCCTATATATCGGACGAAATTTATTATTGCCTATTTTCTGCGTGGGTATAGAATGCTCGAAAATAAAAGAATAAATAATGGTCCATTATATGGACTTCAAAAAAACTCCGGCGACGCCTTTTAGCCGCCCCGCAAGATCGCTGTCAACTCCCAGGATGGCGCATGCGGCCGGATCTCCCTCGGTTTTGCGTGCCCCATCCTGATCGCTGGTTTCCAACCCCGTCCCGGGGTTGTTGCGTGTTCACCTGTCTGGCCCGTCGGGCCATCACCGCTGAATCAGGAGGGAATATCGATGGATGTGAGCTTCATGGCGTTTTCCCGGTTGGCGTTCGGGCATTGGGAGGGGCAGCCCTTGTATGCCTTGGCCGACCTGGGGATTGCCCAGCGTTTGTCCGAACCCCGCACATGCGCCGAGCTGGCGCTGGAACTCGGTTGCGAATCCGAGCCGCTGGAACGCCTGCTGGACTGCGCGGTCGCGCAAAAACTCCTGACGGGCGACGGCGGGCGCTACGCCAATACCGATCTCAGTGCGCGCTTTCTCACCGAGGACAGTCCCGAATCCCTGTTGTGCTGGCTCCGCGTCATGGCGCGCTGGAAGCAGCCTTGGGCGCAACTGGCCGAGGCGGTGCGGCGCGGCGAGGCGGTGGACAACCAGTCCAAATGGCTGGGCGAAGACCCCCAGTTCATGCGTGACTTCATCCTGGGCATGCATCAGTTCGCGTCCCGTTCGGGAGCTGCATTTGCCGAGGCATTGAAAGCGGCGCCCATTCGCCATCTGGTGGATGTCGGCGGGGGCGCAGGCACGTATTCCATTGCCTTGTGCGCGGCGCGGCCCGAGGTGACCGCACTGGTTCTGGATCTGGCGCCGGTTGTCGAGATCACGCGCGAAACCGTGTGCGCGGCCGGCCTGGCGGACCGCGTGAGCGCCAAGGTGGCCGATTATCGGCAAGACGGTTTCGGCGAGGGCGCCGACGCACTGCTCTTTTCCAACGTGCTGCATCAGGAGAGCGCGCCGGTGTGCCGATCGATGCTGGACCGCGCCAGGCAGGCATTGCGTCCGGGCGGGACATTGCTGGTGCAGGGCTACTTCCTTGCCGAGGACCGGCGCGCGCCGCTGTTCACCACCTTGCACAACCTGTCCGCGCTGGCGCTGTGGGACGGCGGGCGCAGTTGGACGGTGGGCGACATGCAGGCGCAGATCGCGGCGGCCGGGTTTGAGCGCCAAGCCGTGCTGCGCCAGGAAAGCAGCGGGTTCTGCCTGCTGTCGGCCGTCAAGGTCTGACCCGTTATCCACCTATTGAACCGGAGCCTATATGTCCACACAGACCGTCACCGATACCGAAGCCGAAGTGATCGCCTGGCTGAAGGAAAACCGCGATGCGCAGGTCGAAGGCATCAAAGAGAAGAACCTGATCGAAGAGCGCATCCTGGACAGCATGCAGTTCCTGGACTTCATCATGTTCCTGGGCGAACTGGTGGGGCGCGATGTCTCGACCGCCATCACCGTCGACGACCTGCGCACGGTGGATGCCATCGTCAATTTCGTCCAGGTACAGCGCTAGCCCGAGAAGGAAGGCATCATGACATTCGACTACTCAAGAATCGGCCGCCTGATGACGCTATCCAAAGGGCGTTCGCACGATCCCTACGAGCGTTTTGAGTGGCCCGCCCATATTCCGGATGACCAGCCCTGGTGCAGCAATGACTTGCTCACCACCTACGGAACGCCTTTGCAGGAGCAGTTGGACGCCGCGCAGCGGATACGGCTCAGCAAATGGGAGGCGGTCAATTTTTTCAGCCTCAACGTGCACGGCATCAAAGGGGTGCTGAGCTTTGTCAGCCGCTGCATCTATGAAGAGCGCTATGCCGATGTATCCGAATACCTGCATGTCTTCATGGGCGAAGAGAACTTCCATATGTGGTATTTCGCCAAGGCCTGTCTCGATTATGCGGGAAAGATATACCCGTCGATTCAGTTGCAGGGCGATGCGCAGGCGCCCACGCCAGAGTTGGACGACCTGTACATGTTCGCCAGCACGCTGATCTTTGAAGAGTTCGTCGACTACTACAACCATAAGGTCGGCACCACGGACGGCATTACCGAGATCCTCAAGCAGATCAACTACCAGCATCATGTGGACGAGTCTCGCCACGTGTCCTTCGGCCGGGAAATGGTGCCGCGCCTGTACCAGATGGCGCTGGAGCGCGGGGGCGATCCTGACGCGACGCGCGCGGAGGTGGCGCGCACGGTGACGAATATGTTCCGCTACTTCATCAGCCTGATGTACAACCCGGCCGTCTATGACGATGCCAAAGTCTACGAGCCGCTGGGATTTCGCAACGGCAACGCCATGCGCAACGCGCTGCGGTCGCATCCGGCGCGCAAGGCCGTCCACGAGCAATGGTTCAAGCGTAGCGCCGCCTACTTCACCAAACAGGGGCTGGTGACGGGCTTGAATCTGGCCGCGCTATAGGGCGGAGGCACACCATGGCGCAGATTGCCAGCAGTTCCCGGGTGAAAGCGTTTTTCGGCGCGCGCTTGCCCATCCTGCAGGCCGGCATGGGCGGCGTGGCGCAGCCGGAATTGGCGGCCGCCGTGTGCGAGGCGGGCGCGTTCGGAATGATTGGCCTGTATCGCCACACGCTGGACGAGATCGGCCTGTTGCTTGCGCAGACCGCCGCGCTGACCCGGGCGCGCTTTGGCGTGAACCTGGTGCCCTTCGTGCTGGACGCGGACGCGTTGCTGGAGCGGTTGGCCTTCTTGGCGGACTGTCCGGAGCAGCCGATCGTGACCTTCTTCGGTCTGCCCGGCGCCCCCGTGCTGCGGGCCTTGCCGGCCGGGATGGAGTATGGCGTGCAAGCGGGGACCTGGGACGAGCTGCAAGCGGCGTTCGATGCCGGCGCGCGCTTTGGCGTGTTGCAGACGACGGAGGCGGGCGGCCATCACCTGGGTTCGACCGCGCGCGCGCAGGCGCTGGACCAGGCTGCCGGCCATGGTGTCGACAAGCGCATGGTGTTCCTCAGCGGCGGCATCAGCAACCCGGTGGAGTTGCGCCAGGTGATGCAGGCCGGATTTTCCGGCGTCCTGTGCGGCACGGTATTCGCGGCAACCCGGGAGTCCGCCGCGCACGAGCGCTACAAGCAGGCAATCGTGAACGCCACGCCCGGCGATACCGTGGTCACCGACCGCTTCAGCGTGGGGTGGCATACCCATCGCCACCGGGTCATCCGCAATGCCAGCTGCAAGGAATCGCTGCCGGCGAGCGTCATCGGCTCCGCGAATTACTTTGGAAAGCGTTATCCCATTTTGCGTTACAGCGTTGCGGTACCCACCGTCCACACCGAGGGTCTGATCGAGGACATGGCGTTGTATTGCGGAACGTCCTGCAAGGACACGCATTCCATCCGAACCGTGCGCCAGGTGCTGGCTGACTTGACGGCGTAAGGCGGGGTCGTGTCCGCATTCTTCTAAGTGCTTTCAGGGATTTTCAGGAGATTCTGTCGTGATCATCGAAAAGCAATGGCATCAGGTAAAGAACGTGCTGCAGGGCAAACTCGACGACATATTCTCGATTGCGCCCGACGCTACCACGGAGTTCGACAGCTTGCTGGCCCATGAAGAGATCAATGCGCTGGGCTATGTGCGCAATTTCCCGCACCTGACCTGCGTCATGTGCTCGATAGAAGAGGGGGAGCTGCTGGGGTTCGCGCGCGGCCAGCGCAAGCTGGACCAGGATTTCAAGGCGCTGTCCGCCGACGTGGCCTTGTTGCCGGCGACCTGCTACAAGGTCTACCTGGGGCTGCAAGGACAGCATCTGGAAGGCGCGCGGGTGGAATCCTGCATCGCGCGCTGCTTCCGGCACGAGGACAAGGCGCTGGATCGTTACCGTGCCTTCAACTTCACCATGAAGGAATACGTGTACCTGGGCACGGCGGAGGGCGCGCAGGCGCACCTGGAAGCCGGTTATGACCGCCTGTTCTCCCTGTTCGCGCAACTGGGAATCCGCGCGGGTTGTGAAGAAGCCAACGATCCCTTCTTTGATTCAGGCAGCGCCGTGGCGCGCCTGTCGGCGCTGACGCCCACCAAGCGCGAACTGGTGTTCGATGGTCACGCCGTGTCGTCGCTGAACTATCACCGCAACTACTTTGGTGAAAAGTTCGATATCCGCCTGGCCGGCAACTTCGTGCACACCAGTTGTGTCGCGTTCGGCTTGGAGCGCTGGATCTCCATGTTCAAGGATCGTTTCGGCAATGCGGCGCAGGCGCTCGCCGCGCTGGAGCGCGCCTAGATGGGGCATCCGACCGTACAGGCGCAGGCGTTGTTCCAGACAGGCCAGCAGTTCCAGAAAACCTGGGTGGTCGATGCCGCCGCCAGCGCATTGAGCTATGGCGGAGATCTGGATGTGCTGGCCACCCCGGTGATTGTCTATTGGATCGAGTCTTATGCGACGGAGTGCATCCGGCTGGCGGGCGACGGGCGTTGCGGGTCGGTCGGGCATGCGGTCAGTGTGCGGCACGTGGCGCCCGCGCATCCGGGTAGCGCGGTGCGGCTGACGATCACGGTAGAGGCCATGTTCGGCAATTCCCTGCGGTTCAGCGCGCGCGCCGTGACGGGCGAGGCCGACACCCTGATCGCGACCGGCTCGCATGACCGTACCCTCGTCGAACTTTGACGTCACGGTGATGTTGGGCGCTCTGGACCCCGCGCTGTCCGGGCGGGCCAGGCGCACACGGCTGGGCAAGCCGTACCTTCCCGGTCTTGCTGGTTTCGGCGTGAGCGACAGTTCCGGCACGCAGGCGCGGCTATACGCCAATCGCAAGTACGTGGGCATTGACATCGAGCATCTGGACCGGCCCGATCTGGCCGCCCGCCAACACCGTCTGGCGGCCTGGCTGGCGCGGCGGGACCTCGTCGTCGTGGATTTCCTGGCCGGCTGGGTCGCCCGCGAGGCTTGCGCGAAAAGCGTGGGGCTGGGGCTGCTGCATGCGCTGCCGCGCCTGTCCATCACCTGGGCGCGACCGCTCGATCAGGGTGGGGCGCAAGAGATCGGCCTGGTATTTGGCCGCTGGAGATTCGTCGCGCGGTGCGAGCGGGTCGGCAGGGTGCTGCTATGCGTGTGTTACCGGCAGGAGTATGGCAAGCCGCGCATCTCCTTGCTGCGGCCTTGAATCCATGGGCCGATCCGCCGCAAAACCAAACAAAACAGCGCCAAACAAAAACAGCGCCCTAAGGCGCTGTCTTGGACTTACTCCAGATTTCGCTGGAGCTTGAATTGGTGGAGCGGAGGAGGATCGAACTCCCGACCTTCGCATTGCGAACGCGACGCTCTCCCAGCTGAGCTACCGCCCCAAATCAAGCAAGACCGCAAATATACAGGAATTCCCGCGCGCCGCGCAAGCTGGCGCGCAAGATTTTTTGCTCAATCGAACGTCAGCGTGGCCACCACCGGCGCATGGTCGGACGGCTGCTCGTTGCGGCGCGGTTCCTTGTCGATCACGCAGGCGGTGCAGCGCTTGACCAGCGGCGCCGACAGCAGGATGTGGTCGATGCGCAGGCCGGCATTGCGGCGGAATGCGAACTGGCGGTAGTCCCACCACGAAAACGACTTCTCGGGCTGCTCGAACAGGCGGAACGAGTCGGCCAGGCCCAGGTCCACCAGGTGCTGTAGCGCGTGGCGCTCGGGTTCGGACACCAGCACCTGGCCTTCCCACTTCTCGGGGTTGTGCACGTCCTCGTCGGCCGGGGCGACGTTGTAGTCGCCCAGCACCGCCAGGCGCGGGTATTGCTTGATCTCGTCGGCCAGCCAGGCGCGCATGGCCTCGAACCATTCGAGCTTGTAGGCGTACTTGTCGGAGCCGACCGCCTGGCCATTGGGGCAATAGGCGCAGACCACGCGCACGTCGCCATCGGCGCTGGGGAAGGTCAGGGCCAGCACGCGCTGCTGCGGGTCTTCGTAATTGGGGATGTTGCGGACCATCGACGTGCCCGGCACGCGCGACACGATGGCGACGCCGTTGTAGGTCTTCTGGCCGGCCCAGACCGCGTGGTAGCCGGCTTCCTTGAAGGCGGCCTCGGGGAACTTGTCGTCGGTCAGCTTCAGTTCCTGGATGCACAGCACGTCGACGGGATTGGCGGCCAGCCAGTCCAGCACCTGCGGCAGGCGCACGTTGAGGGAGTTGACGTTCCAGGTGGCGAGTTTCATGGGGAGAATGCAGTTTGTTGTTTCAGAGGGTTGGGGGGGATTCTCTAGGAAATCTTGGCTTCCGGCTACTGGCCCGGCGACTACCGAACCTTCTTGAAAATCGACCGAATAGGTTTTTTCTTGCCGGCGATGGCGTGGTTTCGCGTGTCATCGACATGTGCTTATGGTCCTCTCCCGCCGACTCTGCGGGGACGGCTGGGTTCCAGCGCGGCTCGGGTTTTCGATTCGGTCGTGGCTCGTCATGCGGGCCTAGGCCGGATGTTCGGCCTGGACGACCAGGCGTACGCCCAGTGCCTTGCATACCTTGGCGATGGTGTCAAAGCGCGGGCTGGCGCCGGCACGCAGGGCCTTGTACAGGGATTCCCGGCCAATACCGGCGGTCTCGGCAATTTGCGTCATGCCGCGAGCGCGCGCGGCAACTCCCAGCGCCTGGGCAAGCTCATCGAAGTCTCCGTCCTCGATCACCTGCGTCAAGTAGGCGGCGATGTCCTTGTCGTCGCGCAGGTAACGCGCAGGGTCGAAGGTGGGCAGTTCGGAAACCTTGATCGTCTTCTTGCTCATGATGGGTCTTCCTCGTCGTTTCTCAGGGCCCGCGCCAATTCCTTCGCGTGCTTGACGTCACGGCGTTGTGTGGTCTTTGTGCCGCCGCCCAGCATGACGATCAGCACGTCGCTCTGCTCGATGTAATACATGCGCCAGCCAGGGCCAAAGAACTCGCGCATCTCGCTCACGCCCTCTCCGACCGGTTTCACATCGCCCAGCAAACCTCGCGCGGCCTTTTCAAGCCTGCGGATCAGGCGGGCTCGCGTAGCTGGGTCTGTCAGGCTGTCGAACCAAGCGTCGAACGCTGGCAGCGGCTTTATGTGGTACATGATTAGTGTATTCGATCGGATACTTTCTCGGCAAGCGGATCGGCGACGTGATGCCGGTGCGTGACGTATGCAACATGCTCGCGGGTGGTGCCCGGATGCGTCGTGTGCCACTCGAAGGCGCGGCGCATGAGCGGGCCGGGGCGTTGAACCTTCGGGCGATTAGTGTCGTGCCAGCAGTCTAGCAAGGGGGGGGGGCAGGAGGGCTTGGCGAGTCGACCCTTCGTTGTGTCCGAAACTACGGGAAACGTCGAGGGGTAGCGCTTCACGCATGGTTCACTGCTTTCTGCAATCTGTGTGAACCAAAAGTGCGTTCAATCCGAACCGGAAAGCCATCGCGTTCGTATAAATTATTATCAATTTGTATAATTTTCAAAACGCCAATATCCGACCCCAATCGGAAGTTCCGCAGTCCTGAAAGAGAACAAAACAATGGCAGAACAACAGCAGGGCCGGCAGCCTGCAATATCTCAAGCACCGCTAATATTGCGGTTCTGGCGCGCCGTCGAGGCGTGCGTCCCGCAAAAGGCCGAGAAAGCCAACCCCGCCCACCTCACCGAGCCTGTCTACCGATTACGCGCGGACGAGTCCTTGCCCTGGTTCGATCCGAAACACCAGGCCAAACGCATTGCGCCGCGCCTTGCCTGGCGCTACACGCTGCAGGCGGGGCTCTACGATATCGAGCGGTTTGCGGCATCGCTGGAAGTCAAGCTTGGTTCGCACGAGGATGTGTTCGACGAGCGCCGTCCCAGTGGCCAAGCCCGCCTCTTTGACTTGGCTTTCGACGAAGACGGCTATCCTCTGCCGCAGAATTTCGTGTTGTCCCTGGCGTGTTGGGCGGCAGGGCAGATCCTGCATTACCCTGACGGCATCGCGGTGCTGGAAGACGGCGGCAGGATCGTCACGACCGGCTTGCCAGAGGCCAATCCGGAGATACCGAGTCCGAACAGCGGCTATGCGGGCTTTGACATGCTGGTTCGCCGGCTTATCCAGTGGCTCGTCGATGCTACTGCCGCGGCCAGACGGGAAAAGGCGCCGCCCACCCGTGCCTGGGTCGATGCGTTGAGCGGGCGCGTTGCCGCCCTTTGTCTACTGCCCGAGGGGATGATCTCCTCGACCCACGCCGCCAAATGCGTCCAGGTCAAGAGAGCCGAAGCGACGGTCGATCAGGGCGCGTCCGATCCCCAGCCGGGAGATGATCTGCTGAACAGTTTCTTTGTTGGCGATCTCAACGCGCTGAGCCGTGCCTGGGTCAATGGCGATGTCGGGAAAGGGCTGGCCGAGTATATCCAGGCGGTGGCCAGGGTGGATCCCGCGCGCGTGGATCTGCGCGAGGCGCATGGGGTGGCGACTGCTTTCGCGGCGTTGAATCCCGCGGCTTTTCCTGCGGGAAGTTGGCCTTCGGATCATCCGCTTGCATTCAGCCAGCAACTGGCCGTCAATGAACTGTGGCGCCAGCTCGAAGCCAAGCCTGGAATCTTTGCGATCAATGGACCGCCGGGCACGGGCAAGACCACCTTGTTACGCGATGTGGTAGCGGCGGTTGTCACTGCGCGCGCGGCGCACCTGGCGCGGCTGGGAGGGCAGGCCTTTGCCGGGCGGACGAAAAAGAAACTAGGTGAATTCTGGTGCAACTATCGACCGTTGCACGCTGACCTGAGCGGGTTCGCCATCGTTGTGGCCTCGGCCAACAACGGCGCGGTGGAGAACATTTCGCTGGAACTGCCTGGCATCAAGGCCGTACCTGCCGATACGACCGGGCGCAGCGCGCATCCGGATGGTTATTACAAGTGCCTGGCCGGCAACGTCCTGGGCAATGCCGCCTGGGGGCTCCTGGCCGCACGCATGGGATCGAAGGCCAACCGTGGCGCGTTCATGAACAGCTTCTGGTGGAAGAATCCACCTGGCGTCCATTCCAGGAAAAATCAGCCGGATGCACAAGACGATCCCACGCAAGCGGCGCTTCTGGCTCGGTGGGGCGCCAATCCCTTTGCCGAGGGTGGGGAAGGGCTACGCTATCACCTGAGCCGGATCATCGAGGGCGGGCGCAAGCCAGAGATGAGTTGGACACAGGCTGTGGCCCGGTTCGAACAGGCGCGGGAGGCCGAACGTCAATGCCGAAGCGCCTTGGAGGCGGGTGCGAAACTTCCGGAGGCTGTCCTCAAGGCGCGCGCCCAGGCCGAGGAACTAGAACGTGGCGTGCAAGCTATCCAGGGCGAACTCGCGACGCGACAAGCCGCGCTGCCGACGCTACAGGAGCGCGTCGACAATCTGCAAGCGCGGATGGCCGGCGTGCTCAAGCAGTGTGCTGCGGCGCAGGCCGAATTGGCCAGCCACGATCGGGCCAGGCCAGGATTGCTGATCTGGCTTTCGACCTGGGGGCGCTCGCACCGCGAATGGTGGAACAGGCGCAACCAGATCGATGCCCAAGTCAGGCAATCCAGGGCCGATCACGATGGCCTGGCCGCAGAGTGCAACAAGGCCAAGGCCACGCACCAGGAAGCGGCCGGTGGGGACGAGAAGCTGAGGGCTGCCTTGCGGCAAAAGCAGGTCGCTCATCAAGAGGCACTGCACAGGCTTGACGCGGCTGGACATGCATGTCGGCAGGCGATGCAGCGCTTGGGGGCGTACTGGCCGCAATCGAGCGCCGATGATGCCGTCCGGGAACTGTCCTCGCCCTGGTCGACGCCGGCTTGGCGCCGCGCGCGGCAAGATCTGTTTCTGGCCGGATTGGATGTGCATCGTGCTTTCATCGAATCCCATCCTCAGGAGATCATCGACAACCTTGGCTTGGCCTCGAACTGGCTCCAAGGTAAGGGCATGCCCGAAGACATGGCGCGCGTGGCGCTTGGGAGCCTCGCCCTCGTGGTTCCGGTGATCTCCACGACCTTCGCCTCGATTCCTCGCATGTTCCATTCGCTTGGGCGGGAGTCGATCGGCTGGCTTTTGATCGACGAGGCCGGCCAGGCATTGCCTCAACAGGCCGCCGGTGCCATCTGGCGGGCGGCGCGCACTGTCGTGGTGGGCGATCCCAACCAGCTTGAACCCGTACTGGGCATGCCGGCAGCGGTCGAGGGCGCACTGGCTCGGCACTATGACGTACCTCGGGATTGGTGGCCCAGCTTCACATCGGCGCAGCGCCTGTCGGATCAGAGCATGTCGATGGGGACCTGGCTGCCAGGCAAGGAGAACGGGAAAGTCTGGGTCGGCTCGCCGCTGCGTGTACACCGCCGTTGCGATGATCCGATGTTCTCCATCAGCAACGGCATTGCTTATGACGGGCTGATGGTTCAAGGGAAATCGCCGTCCGCCCATTCGTGGCCGCGTTGCCATTGGATCGACGTCCGCGCGCAAACCAGTGCGGGCAATTGGGTGCCTGAGGAAGGGGAGGCTGCGAGGAAGCTGTTGCGGTCTTTACAGGCTGAGCACCAGGTCGCGCCCAAGGACATTTTCCTGATCTCGCCGTTCAAGGATGCGGCGATGCAACTGCGCGCGATGGCCAGGATGCTTGGACTCGATCCTGCCAAGACCGGGACGGTGCACACGACCCAGGGCAAGGAGGCCGAAGTCGTTATCTTGGTGCTGGGCGGCAATCCTCAGCGCCCGGGGGCTAAGGATTGGGCTGCGCAAAGCCCCAACCTGCTCAATGTGGCGGTCAGCCGGGCCAAGGCCCGGCTGTATGTGATCGGCGATCGTGCCGCTTGGAGCCAACGCCCTTATTTCCGCGTCCTGGACCAGCGCCTTGGTGTCGGCCGCGAGACGCCCTCGCATTAACCACATTCGTCGACGCGCCGCGCCCGTCACCCCTTCACCAACCCCCCATCCACGATCAGATTCTGCCCCGTCACCGCGCGCGACCACGGGCTGGCGAAGAACAGCACCGCGTCGGCGAACTGTTCCGGCGTGGTCACTTCGCGCAGCGGCGTGCTGGCGGCGATCAGGTCGAACACCGCCGCCGGCGTGGCGGCCGAAGCGTCGGTGGTGCGCAGCAGGCCGCCGGACACCATGTTGACGCTGATGCCGTCGGCGCCCAGTTCGTGCGACAGCGTGCGCGTGAAGGCCAGCAGGGCGGCCTTGGCGGCGGTGTAGTCGTGGTACGGCACCACCGGGTTCTGGACCAAATTGGTGCCGACGTTGATGGTGCGGCCGCCGCCGGCCGCGCGCATCGACGGCAGCACGGCCTGGGTGGTGTTGAGGGCGGCGCGCACGCTGCCTTCGAGCTGCGCGTTCATGCGTGCCCAGTCGAGCGTGTCGGCGTGGGGGCGGGCGTCGCCGTCGAACTGGAAGGCGGGCAGGGCGTTGTTGACAACGGTGCCGACCGGCCGGCCAAAATGCTCGCTGGCGCGCGCCACCATGGCGGCGACCGCGTCGGCGTCGCGCACGTCCGCCTGCACGGCCAGCGCGCGGTCCGGCGCGGTTGCCGCCAGCTCGCGGGCCGCAGCTTCGCTGTTCAGGTAGTTGATGACGACCCGCGCGCCCTCGCGCAGGAAGGCGCGGGCGATGGCGGCGCCCAGGCCGCGGCTGGCGCCGGTGACGATGACGAGTTGCTGGTTCAAGGGAGGCAAGGGGCGTGCTGGCATGGCGTTATCACTTGTTCTGAGGTTGCGGCGCGAGATTGCGTGCGACGCCCGCGATGTCGTCGCCATGGCTGTCGCGCCATCGGTCGCGCTCGGCGCGGACCCGGGCCAGGTGGCTGTCGAGGTTGGCGGTCGTCAGCGTCACGCCGAAGGTGTCGTCGCCGGCCGAGCGCTGGGCGATACGCTCCAGTATCCGGTCGCCGATTTCCTTCTTGAAGTGGAAATCGTCCCAGTAATTGTGCATCACCGACGCCTTGTCATCCACGGCCGGCACGGCTTCGGTCGTGATGGCGTTGTAGCCGCTGAAATCGACGACGGTAATCTTGCCACCCGGCGAAGCGTCGGCCGCGTTCACGATCCGCCGCTTCCAGTCCTCGAAGACGTCCCATAGCCCCAATTGCTGCATGCTTTCCAGCAGCCGTGCATGGGAGGGCGAGATGACCACGGTCAGGTCCGCGCCGTCCTGGCGGGCCATTTCCATGATCCTGGCCAGTTCGGCGATGCTGTCGTAGCCGTCGACGCGCGTGAAACTGAAAGCGCGCGTGGGGGGAGGGAGAAAGGAGCCGTCGCGGATGAACGTCTCGGCATAAGCGAAGGCGCCGCCGTAGCCGAATTTCCGGATATGACTGCTGCGATAGTTCCATTCCAGTTGGCCGCTGGGCAGGAATGCGTTGGGTTGGTCCTGCCCCCGCAGCGTCGCCAAGCTGGCCCGGGTCGTATCCAGGGAAAACAGCGTCGCCAGGTTCAGTTTGCTGATCTGTCGATTGGGCGTGCCGTCGGCATTGACGTTCAGCACCTGTTCGTCGAAATCGGGCCGGTTGGGCAGATTGGCGTTGAACATGAACAGGTCGACGACCAGCACGACGCGCCGGATCCGGCCCGTGGAGCGGGCGTGCTGATAGTAGCGGCGCACTTCGTAGATGTTTGCGCCGCTCAGGCCCAGGTTGTAGGCGCTGCCGGCCGGGCGCAGCGCGGCCGGATCAAGGCCTGTTTCAGCCGTCGAACTGCCCAGGATCAAGGCATCAGGATTGGCCCATGAGACCGATTTGGCTTTCGCCATGCGCAGGTGCTTGGTGACTTCCGGCTTGACCGCATTGAATCCAGGACGCGAGACCACGTTGTAGATACTGTACGGATCGACGACCAGATTGAATGCGCCGACGGCTGCCAGCGCGGTCAGCACGAGCGACGATTGGACGATCAGGTAGCGGCGCGCTTTCATGTCAGAACTGGTAATAGATGAATTCGGACACGCGGCCCATCAGCAGCAGGGCGGCAATGCCCAGCACGGCGATGCCGAGGGCGTAGGCCGCTGTCGGCCTCCAGGTCCACCAGCGGGCGGCCGCGGCTGGTGGCGTTCCCTCGGTTTCAACCGGGGTATAAAAGCGGCCAAAGAACTGCTGGGTATTGGGCAGCAGGAAGGCGATCGTCGCCAGGATGGCCAGTCGGATTGCGACGTCAGCGGGCGCCGCCTGGGCGATGTCCGCCGGCGTCGCGCTGAAACTGAACATCGCCCGTAGCAGATGGGTCGCCGCGAGCAGGTTGTCGGCGCGGAAAAACACCCAGGCGCAGACCACGGCCACGAACGTCAGCGGCCAGGCCAGCAGCCCCGGCAGGCGCAGGCCGGCGCGTTGCCAGGCATGGTTGATCAGCAGGTAGATGCCATGCAGGCCGCCCCAGATGATGAAGGTCCAGCCCGCGCCGTGCCAGAGGCCGCCCAACAGCATCGTGAGCATCAGATTGACCGACCGCCGCCAGGGGCCCTTGCGATTGCCGCCCAGCGGGATATAGAGGTAGTCGCGCAGGAATCGCGACAGCGTCATATGCCAGCGGCGCCAGAATTCAATGATATTGAGCGCGCGGTAGGGGGAATTGAAATTGATCGGGAAGCGCACGCCGAAGAGATAGGCCAGGCCGATGGCCATGTCCGAATAGCCGGAAAAATCGAAATACAGCTGGAAGGTGTAGGCCAGGCTGCCGAGCCACGCGGCCGCAGCGGTCAGCGGTTTGCCCTCACGGGCCGCGTCGAACACCGGCCCGACATAGGGGGCGATGCCGTCGGCCAGCACGACCTTCTTGAACAGGCCGATGAGCAGGAAGCCGAGCGCCACGGCCAGGACTTCCGTATTGATGCTGTGTCGGCCCAGACGCGTGAACTGCGACATCATGGCCCGGTGATGCAGAATGGGTCCGGCGATCAGGTGTGGAAAGAACGTCACGAACAGTCCATAGGCTTCAGGCCTGCGTTCGTGCGTCTTGCGTTGGTAGGTATCCACCAGGTAGGCGATCTGGGTGAACGTGAAGAACGAGATCCCCGGGGGCAGTTCGATATTCAGGCGGGCGCCCGTGGCAAGGCCCAGCAGCGGCGCCAGGTTGTCGATCAGGAAATTGCTGTACTTGAAGTAGCCGAGCAGCAGCAGGTTGCAGCAGACCGCGAGGGCGAGCAGTGCTTTGCGGTGCCGGTCGGCGCGCTCGATAGCCGCGCCCGATCCGTAGTTGAACAGGGCGGAGGCCAGCAGCAGGGGAATCGCCTCGGCGCTCCAGCTGCCGTAGAACACCAACGACGCGGCAAACAGCCAGATGACGGCCAGCCGCGTGGCGTTGCGCGCCAGCAGGAACCAGCCGACCAGGCAGGTCACGGGCAGGAAGGCGAACAGGAATTCGTAGGTGTTGAACAGCATCTATAGGGGAATCCTTCGCTTCTCGACGCGCAGGCCGGCCCGGCTTCCGCGGTGCGAGCGCGGCAGCTTGCGGCATAAACGGTGATCGCGCACGGGGACGGGGCTGCCGAATTATATAGGTCGGTGTATCCGTGCGTTATTGCGTCGAGTTATTGCGAAGCAGGGCCTGTCTGGTTCAGCCGTTCAATGTTCCGAGCCGCTGTTGAGCATGCGGCTGCGGGCTTTTTCGATATGGGCGCGCATGATGTTGCGGGCGCCCTCGGCGTCCTGTTCGCGGATCAGGCGGTAGATCTGGCGGTGTTCGTCGATGGCGGCGCGGGTGCGCTTCCAGGGTTCGCTGTGGACCAGGTGGCGCATCATGTTGACGGCATGGCTGACGTCGTACTCCAGCGACTTGAGCACCTGCACGAAGCGCTGGTTGCCGGTGGCCGCCGCGATGGCGCGGTGAAAGCCATAGTCATGATGGTGGGCGATGGCGCCGGCGGCGTCGGCGGCTTCGTAGCCGGCCAGCATGCGGTCCATTTCCAGCAGGTCGTCGTCGGTGCGGCGCAGGGCGGCCAGGTAGGCGCATTCCGGCTCGATCACCATGCGCAGTTCCAGCCCCTCCAGGATATGGCCGACCCGGCGCGCGGGATCGACCGCCGGCATGCCGCCCATCAGGTCGGGCTTGGCGCGCACGTAGCTGCCGGAGCCGCGCACGGATTCGACCAGCTGGTCTTCGCGCAGCCGGTCCAGCGCCTGCCGCACCACCGGGCGCGACACCTCGAACAGCGCCGCCAGCTCCAGTTCGGTGGGCAGCTTGGCGCCCGGCCCGATCTTGCCGGTGGCGATGGCGTAGAACAGGCTTTCGTAGACGCGTTCGGCGAAGCGCTCGGCGCGCACGTAGCCCAGGCCGGACGCCACTTCGGCCAGCACGTCCAGCTCGGGCCGCGGCCGGGTGGCCGCGCTCAGCAGCTTGTCCAGTTGCGGATCGCGCACGTTGCTCATGGCGGGGCTCCAACGGCGCGGACGCCGGGTTTGTTATCGGTCATGACAAATCGAACAAGACGCCCTGGCGCGCACGGCGATGCAAGGGCTTGAAAGCCTAGGGATAACCCCAGTCCGGCCAAAAATATCCTGAAGCTTGGGACGAAAGCTGTCAATTCAATTGACAAGTTGTTGAGGGCTCCCTTACCTTGGATCCATCCCGCAACCGGCCAACCGGCCGCTACTTTACTCCGCACACCGTGACCCAGAAGAACTTTATCGCCAACCAGTGGGTGCCCGCCGCCAGCGGCGAAACCATTCCCGTCCTGAACCCGTCCGATGGCAAGGCCTTCGACGCCATCGCGCGTTCGGGCGAGGAAGACGTGGACCGCGCCGTGGTCGCCGCGCGCGAGGCCTTCGAGGGCGAGTGGGGCCGGATGGCGCCCGCCGCCCGCAGCCGCCTGCTCATGCGCATCGCCTTCGCGCTGCTGGAGCGCCAGGAAGAATTGGCGCAGCTGGAATCGGCCGACGCCGGCAAGCCGATCAAGCAGGCCCGCGCCGACGCGGCCGCCGTGGCCCGCTATTTCGAGTTCTACGCCGGCGCGGTCGACAAGCTGCATGGCGAGACCATTCCCTACACCCCCGGCTTCACCGTGCTGACCGTGCGCGAGGCGCATGGCGTCACCGGCCACATCGTGCCGTGGAACTATCCGCTGCAGATCTTTGGCCGCAGCGTCGGCGCCGCGCTGGCCGCGGGCAATGCCTGCGTGGTCAAGCCGGCCGAGGACGCCTGCCTGTCGCTGCTCAAGGTGGCCGAGATCGCCGCCGAGGTGGGCCTGCCCGCCGGCGCGCTGAACATCTGCACCGGCTACGGCCACGAGGCCGGCGCCGCCTTGTCGGCGCACCCGGGCATCGACCACATCTCGTTCACCGGCTCGCCGCAGACCGGCAAGATGGTGGCGCACGCCGCCGCCGAGAACCACGTGCCGGTGACGCTGGAACTGGGCGGCAAGTCGCCGCAGATCGTGTTCGACGACGCCGACCTGGACGCCGCCATGCCGGTGCTGCTGGCCGCCATCATCCAGAACGCCGGCCAGACCTGCTCGGCCGGCAGCCGCGTGCTGATCCAGCGCGGCATCTATGAAAAAGTGCTGGCGCGCCTGGGCGAGGCCTTCTCGGCCACCGTCACCGGCCCGGCCGCGCAGGACCTGGATGTCGGTCCGCTGATCAGCGCCCGCCAGCATGACCGCGTGCGCGGTTTCCTGGCCGAGGCCGAAGCCGAGGGCCTGAAGGTCGCCGCGCGCGGCAAGCTCAAGGACGGCGCGCCCGACAGCGGCTTCTACCAGCCGCCGGTGCTGTTCCGCGACGTGCCGCCCAAGAGCCGCCTGGCGCAGGAAGAAGTGTTCGGCCCGGTGCTGGCCGCCATGGTGTTCGACACCGAGGAAGAAGCGCTGGAGATCGCCAACGGCACGCTCTACGGCCTGGTGGCCGGCGTCTGGACCCGCGACGGCGGCCGCCAGCTGCGCCTGGCGCGCAAGCTGCGCGCCGGCCAGGTGTTCGTCAACAATTACGGCGCCGGCGGCGGCGTGGAACTGCCGTTCGGCGGTTCGCGCCAGTCGGGCTACGGCCGTGAAAAGGGCTTCGAGGCGCTGTACGGCTTCACCACCCTGAAGACCATCGCCATCCGCCACTGATCCGGCGGCGGCCGGGCGTGCCGCCCCGACAGGGGCGGGCGCCCGGTGGCAAAATATCGGTTACCTTTGATGTTTTGCCAGGGGCGCCACGCCCCGTATCCAGGATCAGCATGTTCACCGGTATTGTTCAAGGCACCGCGAAAATCGCGAAAATCGCGGATCGCGAAGGCCTGCGCACGTTCACGCTGGCGTTTCCCGAGGGCTTCTGCCAGGACCTGGCGATCGGCGCCAGCGTCTCGACCGACGGCGTCTGCCTGACGGTCACCGAAATCCTCGACGCCAACCAGGCCACCTTCGATGTCATGCTGCAAAGCCTGGCCATCACCACGCTTGGCAGCTACCAGGAAGGCGACCGTGCCAACGTCGAGCGCGCCGCCAAGGATGGCGCCGAGATCGGCGGCCATCCGCTCTCCGGCCACGTCGATTTCACCTCGGAAGTGGTGATGGTGAAGTCGTCGGACACCAATCGCCTGATGCGCTTCAGCATCCCCGAGGCCTTTCGCAAGTACGTGTTCGCCAAGGGCTACATCGCCATCAACGGCGCCAGCCTGACCGTGTCCGAGGTCAACCGCGCCGAAGGCTGGTTCGAAGTCTGGCTGATCCCCGAGACCCGCCGCATGACGGTGTTCGAGGACAAGCAGGTGGGCGACCACGTCAACATCGAGATCGAGCGCAGCACCCAGGTGGTGGTGGACACGGTACGCGAGACGGTCCAGGAAAGCCTGGGCAAGCTGCAGCCGCTGCTGGAAGCCATCCTCAAGGAAAAAGGGCTGACGCTGGAAGATTTCGTCAGCCCGCAGGGCAAGCTCAAGTAAGCCGGGGCCGTCCGCGCCCCGTCCGCTTCCCGTTCGTGTCCGGACCCGCCGCGCGCCGAGCCGCGTCAGTGCGGGCGGCGCGCTGCCGTCAGAACGAGAACGCCGGCCCCAGCGGCTTGATGCGGATGCCCGGTTGCAGCCGGGTCCAGGGCAGGTCGGCGGGATCGGCCTGCATCGGGCCGGGGGCCTTGGCCACCAGCACCTCGTGCGCGATCGGCTGGAAGTCGGCGCGGAAGTGCACCGAGCTTTTCACCACCAAAATCGCCATCTCCTCGGGCTGCACGCCGCCGACGCGGAACAGGTTGCGGTCCAGCATCTGCGACTTGGTGGCGCTGACCACCACGCGCACGCCGCCCAGCCGCAGCCCGGCCACCGCCTCCAGGTCCACGTCCATGCCGTTCATCATCGGGCCGTCAAAGCGCAGCTTGCCGGACGACAGCGTCTCGACCACGAAGTCGCCTTCGAACGGCGCGTCGCCGGCCACGCCGGACTGCCCGCCCAACCGCAGCCGCACCGTGCTGCCGAGTCCGGCGGCGGTGGCCTGGCGCACCGCCTCGGGGTCATAGAACAGGCCCAGCGCGGCGTTCTGCGCGTCGGCCTGGACCAGCGCGCGCAGCATGCCGGTGGTGTTGGCGTCGCCGCCCGCGCCCGGATTGTCCTGGGTGTCGGCGATGACCACGGGGCGCGAGGCGCCGGCCGCGAGCGCCTGGGCCCGCTTGACCGCATCGGCCGGCGCCAGGAAGTCGGGCGACCATTGCGGTTCCAGTTCCAGCACGCGCTGGTACAGCGCCTCGGTCACGCGCTCGACCGCGTCGGCGTCGGTGCCATAGGCCCACACCACCGGGCCGCATTCGGGGAAATCGGCCGCCGGAAAGCCCGGCGCGAACGAGATCGAGGCCACGCCCGGCGTCTGCTCCAGGCGTTCCAGTTCTTCGTACACGCCCTGTGACGGCTGCAGCATCGTGCACATGCCGTTGATGGGGATCAGGAAGGGCAGGCGGCGTTCGGCCCGCACCCACTTGTCGCCGGCCGCGATGCGCGCGGCCAGCAGGCGCGCGGCATGCTCGCCGGTCACCGCCATGTCCACGTGCGGGTAGGTGCGGAAAGCGGCCAGGCCGTCGGCCTCGCGCAGCATCCGCGCGGTGACGTTGGCGTGCAGGTCCAGGCTGCCGACCACCGGCACGCCGGGGCCGACCAGGGCGCGCACCCGCGCCAGCAGTTCGCCTTCGCCGTCGTCCAGATGCTCGGCCACCATGGCGCCGTGCAGGTCCAGGTAGATGGCGTCGAAGCCGCCGGCGCGCGCCGCGTCGACGATCTCGCCGGCGATGCGTTCGTAGGCGTCGCGGGTGACGTGGGCCGACGGGCTGGCGCCGGCCCAGATCACCGTGCGCACGGTGTGGCCCTGCGCCAGCGCGGCGTTGATGAAGCCGCCGGCGGGGATGTTGACCTCGCGCAGCGCCAGCATGTCCTCGCCGCGCACCATGGCGGGAAAGCCCTCGCCGCGCACGAAGTTCTCATAGGCCGCCTTGGACGGCGCGAAGGTATTGGTCTCGTGCTGGAAGCCAGCCACCAGAATGTGCATGATCGATTCCTTGGAGCGTCAGGCGCGCGCGGGCGCGGATTGGGGAGGACGGTTCACCAGCAGCAGCAGGGCGCCGGCCACCAGCAGGGCGGAGATCGCGTACAGGCCGCCGGCCAGGCTGCCGGTGGATTCCTTGATCCAGCCGATGATGGACGGACTGAGGAAACCGCCCAGCAGGCCGATGCTGTTGATCAGCGCGATGCCGCCCGCCGCGGCTTCCCCTTGCAGGTACTGCGACGGAATCGCCCAGAATACCGTGTAGGCGGCCCACATGAAGCCCGTGGCGAGCGTGATGGCCGTCAGGGATAGCGCGAATTGCGTCGGCGCCGCGGTGGCGATGCACAGCGCCACGCCGGCCAGCAGCGCCGGCACCAGCGTGTGCCAGCGGCGCTCGCGCAGGCGGTCGGAGCTGCGCGCGAACCCCAGCATGAAGACCGCCGCGGCCACGTATGGGATCGCCGAGTACAGGCCGATCTGCATGGTGTCCTGCACCCCCGCCAGCTTGAGCAGCGTCGGCAGCCAGAAGCTGACCGCGTAGATGCCGCAGATCAGGCAGAAGTAGGTCAGCGCCATGCCGTAGATGGCCGGGTCGCGCAGCACCTGGGCGAAGGCGTGCTTCTTGTGCGCGCCGCGGCTGTCCAGGTCGGCGGCCAGCAGCGCCTTTTCCTCGGCGCTGAGCCAGCGCGCCTCGGCCGGCTTGTCGTCCAGGTAGCGGAAGGCGATGACGCCCAGCAGCACACAGGGCAGGCCTTCGAGCAGGAACATCCATTGCCAGCCGTCCAGCCCGTGCGCGCCGGAGAAGGCCGTCATGATCCAGGCCGAGACCGGGCCGCCGACGATGCCGCCGATCGGGCCGGCCAGCATCACCACCGCCATGACGCCGGCCATGCGCGATTGCGAGTACCAGTAGGTCAGGTAGAAGATCATGCCGGGGGCGAAGCCGGCCTCGAACACGCCCAGCATGAAGCGCAGGACGTAGAAGCTCCATTCGCCCTGCACGAACAGCATCGAGGCCGAGGTCAGGCCCCACAGCACCATGATGCGGCTGATGGTGCGGCGCGCGCCGATGCGCGTCAGCAGCAGGTTGCTGGGCACCTCGAACATCACGTAGCCGAGAAAGAAGATGCCCGCGCCCAGGCCGTAGACGGCATCCGAGATGCCGATGTCCTGCTGCATCTGCAGCTTGGCGAAGCCGATGTTGATGCGGTCCAGGTAGGCGAACACATAACAGAGCAGCAGGAACGGCAGCAGGCGCCAGGTGATCTTGCGATAAAGCGGAGCCAGGCGCGGATCGGCGCCTGGCGTGGCCTGATGGGGCATTGCGTTGTCTCCTCGCGGGCGGGTCTGCGCCCGCCGCGGTGGTTGGGATGGCGGCGGTCCCCGGGGTGGGTCCGCGCGGCGTCCATATTGCGAGCACGCAGTGTTCGAAACAATGACCTGGGTGATAAATTATCGTTGCCTTCAGGGCAACGGAAAACAAAGGGGGAGCGATGGCCGAAATCAGCCAGACGCGGCTGAAGTACTTCAATGAGGTCGTGGCCTGTGGCTCGATCCGCGGCGCGGCCGACAAGCTCGGCACCGCGCCGTCGGTCATCAGCCGCCAGATCCAGCTGCTGGAAAAGGAACTGGGCGTTGCGCTGTTCGAGCGCCGCGCGCGCGGGCTGACGCCGACCGAGGCCGCCGACATGCTGCTCGAATACCACCGCGCCTGCCGCGCGCAGCAGGAGCACCTGAACACGCGCCTGCAGGAGCTGCGCGGCATGCGGCGCGGCAACGTCCACCTGATGATCAGCGAGGGCTTCATCGACAGCCTGATGGAGCACGTGGTCGGGCCGTTCTGCATCGAGCATCCGCGCATCAACGTCAGCGTCAATGTCGGCTCGGTCAACGAGGTGGTCGAGGCGGTGGCCACGGATGCCGCGCACATCGGCCTGGCCTACAACCCGCCGGTCGATCCGCGGCTGCGCTGCCGCGCCAGCCGCAAGCATCCGGTCTGCCTGCTGGCGCTGCCGGATCACGCGCTGGCGCGGCGCCGCGCGCCGCTGACGATTGCCGACATCCTGCCGTATCCGTTCGCGCTGATGTCCGCGCCCTATGGCTTGCGCCAGGCGGTCGACCTGCTGGAATTCACCGAACGCATCCATCTCACGCCCAGCCTGACCACCAACTCGCTGCGCGTGCTCAAGCAATACGCGATCAGCGGCGCCGGCGTGACGCTGATGCCGAACCTGGGCGTGCACCACGAACTGGCCAGCGGCGAACTGGTGGCGCTGCCGATCGCGCATCCGATCCTGAGCGCGCCCGAGTGCCAGATGCTGCTGCGGCTGGGGCGGCCGTTGTCGTCGGCGGCCAACGAGGTGGCGCGGCGCATCGAACAGCGCCTGCCGGCGTTCGCGGCGCCCTGATGGCGGCATGTGTCCGCAAGGGGCGGCGGGCAATGCCGGCCGGGCCCGGCTAAGGGCGGATTTCGTTACGAATGGCGCCGGATGATTCTTTGAAGTTTCAGCATTCATGCGCTTTTTCAGGCATTTTTCTGCTGTAGGTCAATGAACAAGCCATTCTTCCCATGGAATCGCCATGTAACGGGCGTTTCAGGGCAATGTCAGCTACAATGGCAGCACTTTCGGAGGTTTCTATGTCGGTAATATCCGATATCAAAATACGCCCCCTGGAGCGCGGCGACCTGCACTTCGTGCACAAGATCAACAATAACGACGTCATCATGCGTTATTGGTTCGAAGAGCCTTACGAGGCCTACGACGAACTGGTCGCCCTCTATGACCGCCACTTGCACGACCAGAACGAGCGGCGCTTCATCATCGAGCACGACACCGGCCAGCCGGCCGGCCTGGTGGAACTGGTGGAAATCGACTACATCCACCGTCGCGCCGAATTCCAGATCATCATCGCGCCCAGCTACCAGGGCCGCGGCTACGCCAAGGCCGCCACCCGCATCGCGGTGGGCTACGCCTTCCGCGTGCTGAACCTGCACAAGGTCTACCTGGTGGTGGACAAAGACAACCGCGCCGCCGTGCACATCTACGAGCGCTGCGGCTTCCAGATCGAAGGGCTGCTCAAGGAAGAGTTCTTTTCCAACGGCACCTATCGCGACGCCTACCGCATGGCGCTGCTGCAGCACGACCATCTGCGCGACGTCGGCCCGGGCGCGCCGGACGCGCCGGTGCTGCGCGACTGGCCGCAGGAAGAGCAGACGGGCTGACGAATGGTATGGCGATGAAAAAACGCCCCCGGGGAATTCTCCCCGGGGGCGTTTTCACGTCATGGCGCCGGCGGTTCAGGCCGTCTGCGGCGCGGCCCGCAGCAGCCGCAAGCCGTTGGCCACCACCAGCAGGCTGGCGCCGACGTCGGCGAACACCGCCATCCACAGCGTGGCGTTGCCGGTCATCGCCAGGGTCAGGAACACGGCCTTGATGTCCAGCGCCAGCGCGATGTTCTGGATCAGCACGCTGTGGGTGGCGCGCGACAGGCGCAGGAAGGTGCCGATCTTGCGCAGGTCATCGTCCATCAGCGCCACGTCGGCCGTTTCGATGGCGGTGCCGGTGCCGGCCGCGCCCATGGCGAAGCCGATGTCGGCGCGGGCCAGGGCCGGGGCGTCGTTGATGCCGTCGCCGACCATGCCGACCTTGGCGGCGGGCGCCAGCTTGCTCTCGATCGCGGCCAGCTTGTCTTCGGGCAACTGGTCGCCGCGCGCTTCGTCGATGCCGACCTGGCGCGCGATGGCCTGCGCTGTGGGCGTGTTGTCGCCCGTCAGCATCAGGGTGCGCACGCCCAGCGCGTGCAAGTCGGCGATGGCGGCCGCGCTGGTGGGCTTGACCGTGTCGGCCACCGCCGCCAGCGCCAGCACGCGCTGGCCGTCGCTGAGCGCGATGGCGCTCTTGCCCTGCCGTTCCAGTTCGTCGAGGCGGGCTTCCAGCTTGGGGCTGGACACGCCCAGCTCACGCATCAGGCGGCGGTTGCCCAGCTGGAACGCCACGCCATCCACCTTGCCGCTGACGCCGCGGCCGGGCAGGGCGGTGAAGTCGTCCACGTCCAGCAGCGCCTTGCCGGCGTCGCGCGCGGCGTTGGCCACGGCCAGCGAGACCGGGTGGTCGGAGCGGGCCGCCAGGCTGGCGGCGACCAGCGCCGCGGGTTGGCGCGTCAGGTCGGAGACGTCCCAGTCCTGCAGGTCGGTCTGCACCGGCTTGCCGTGGGTCAGCGTGCCGGTCTTGTCCAGCGCCAGCCACTTCAGGTTGCGGCCTTCTTCCAGGTACACGCCGCCCTTGACCAGGATGCCGCGGCGCGAGGCCGCCGTCAGGCCGCTGACGATGCTGACCGGCGTGGAGATCACCAGGGCGCAGGGGCAGGCGATGATCAGCAGCGCCAGCGCGCGGTAGATCGCGTCGAACCAGGGCTGGCTCCACAGCAGCGGCGGCAGGACCGCCACCAGCACGGCCACGCCGACCACCACGGGCGTATAGATGCGCGAGAAGCGGTCGATGAAGCGCTGGGTCGGGGCGCGCGCGCCCCGGGCCTGCTCGACCGCGTGGATGATGCGCGCCAGCGTGGTGTTGCCGGCCGCCGCGGTGACGCGGTAGTCGAACGAGCCGGCCGCGTTGACGGTGGCGGCGTAGACCGGGTCGCCTTCGGCCTTCTCGACCGGCAGGCTTTCGCCGGTGATGGGGGATTGGTCCACCGCCGAACGGCCGCTGACGATGATGCCGTCGGCGGCGATGCGTTCGCCCGGCCGCACGCGGACCACGTCGTCGACCTGCAGTTGCGCCGCCGGCATCGATTGCCAGCTGCCGTCGGCCTGGCGCACGGTGGCGGTTTCGGGCGCCAGGTCGAGCAGGCCGCGGATGGCGTTGCGGGCGCGGTCGAGCGAACGCGCCTCGATCAGTTCGGCGACGTTGAAGAGGAACATCACCATGGCCGCTTCCGGCCATTGTCCGATCAGCACGGCGCCGGTGACGGCGATGCTCATGAGCGCGTTGATGTTGAGGTTGCCGTTGCGCACGGCGATCCAGCCCTTGCGGTAGGTGCTGATGCCGCAGGCGAGGATGGCGGCGACCGCCAGCGCGGCGGTGACGCCCCAGTGCATGCTGGCAAAGTGCGAGGCTTCCGACAGGCCGGCAAGCACGCCGGCGCCGCCGATGGCCCACCAGTTGACGCGCGCGGCGGCCGGCGCCGGGGTGCGCGCGGCGCCTTCGGCCAGCGGTTCGGGCGTCATGCCCAGCGACTTGATGGCGGCGGTGATGCGGTCCAGCGCGCCCTCGGCGTGCACCACCGTCAGGATGCGCTGCATCAGGTTGAAGTCCAGCGCGTGCACGCCGTCGACGCTGTCGAGCTTCTTGCGGATCAGCGTTTCCTCGGTCGGGCAGTCCATCTGGCCGATGCGCAGGCGGGCCAGCAACTGGCCCGGGCCGGCCTGCAGCACGGCCGCGCCGCCGGCGGACATCTGGATGTCGCCGGCATCGTGGCCGCAGCAGGCCGAGGCGCCGTGGTCATGCGCCGGCGCGTGGGCATGGCCGTGGTCGTGGTCGTGGCTGTGGCTGTGGTTGTGATCGTGGCCGTGATCGTGATCGTGGCCGTGATCGTGGTCATGGCCGGCGCCTTCGTGGCGATGGCCGTCGGCCGCGGCGGCCTTGCCTTGCGCGGGGCCGCAGCATCCGCCGGCGGCGTGGTCATGCCCGCCGGGCGCAGCCGGGGCCTTCGTGCCGCAGCAGGCGTCCGGTTGTCCGGAAGCGGCGGGATCGGTGTGTTTGTTCGTTGCGCAAGACATCGTGGTTGCCTTTTCGTAAGCCGTTGACCGTATTCCACACCTTGGAGTTACTATAGGGTCAACCCCTTAATCCATCGGATGCGTCCGGGAGGCATGATGCGTATCGGCGAATTGGCCACGGCGGCCGGCACCACGGTCGAAACCGTCAGGTATTACGAGAAGGAAGGGCTGCTGCCCGCCCCGGAGCGCGGCCTGAACAACTACCGCAGCTACGGCCAGACCCACCTGGAGCGGCTGCGGCTGATCCGCAACTGCCGCGCCCTGGACATGACCCAGGACGAGATCCGCGCCATCCTGTCGCTGGCGGACAATCACCAGACTGGATGCGGCCCTATTAATGAACTGTTCGACGAGCACATTTCCCATGTGGACGAGCGCATCGCCGAACTGACCCAGTTGAAGACGCAATTGACCGATCTGCGCCAGCGCTGCCTGTCGGCGCGGCCGGATACGGAAGATTGCGGCATCCTGCACGGCCTGTCGGAAATGCAGGTCGAGGAACGCCAGGAGCGCCATACCCACCTGGGTTGACGCCGCCAGTCGCCATGCGCCGGGCAGGGGGATAGCCGTCCCCGCCGCGGCCATGGCGTAATATGAGAACCCTTCTCTTTCCCATTTGGGAAGCCGCCAGAATTCCGTTACTTGTGCCTCACTCCATGACCCAGACCGCCATCGCCACGCCCTTGCACGCCATCACCTCGCGCCGTTCCGTGAAGTTCCTGCGGGGCCCGGCGCCCAAACCCGCCGAACTCGAACAGATCCTGCAGGCCGCGATGTCGGCCCCCGACCACGGCGCGCTGCGTCCGTGGCGCTTCGTGGTGATCCAGGGCGAGGCCATCGGCAAGCTGGCCGATGTGGCGCTGGAGGCCGTCAAGCGCAGCGGCGATCCGCGCATGACGCCGGAAAAGGAAAGGTCGGTGCGCGAGTGGATGGCGAGCGTGCCGCTGTTCGTCGCCGTGGCGCAGAAGATCGCCCACGACAACACCAAGATCCCCGAGGCCGAGCAACTGCTGGCCACCGGCTGCGCCACCATGAACATCCTGAACGCCGCCCACATGCTGGGCTACGGCGCGTTCTGGAGCACCGGCATCGGCACCTACGTCGAAGACGTGCAGGCGGCGCTGGGCCTGGATTCGCTCGACTACCGCTTCCTCGGCTTCCTGGCCATCGGCACGCCGGCGTGCGCGGTGCCGCCGGCCAACCGCCCGGACTACCGCGAGTTCGTCACCGAGTGGACCGGCCTGCTCTGACGCGCGCCGTGGCGCGATAGAAAAACCGGCCGCTGGCCGGTTTTTTATTGCGTGTCGCCTACCGTTGTGACGCGATGGGCCGGAAGGCCGCGCGCACGAGTTTCTCCAGGCCCCAGCCCGCGAAATAGAAGAGGGCCAGCGTCGGCAGCCCGATCAGCAGGTAGCCGCCGACCCAGGACAGCTCACCGAGCAGCCGGTCCAGGTTCAGTTCGTGCAGCAGCGCAAGCTGCAAGGCCAATGGCAATTGGAGCAGCACGAAGCGGCCCTTGTCGTCGCCGTCGGCGGACAGTGCGCCGGCGATGCAGAGGATGACGATGGCGAGGTAAAGCGCGGCAAACACGATGCCGGTCCAGCTGAACCCTTTCGAGGCAGTCAATCGAGGCACGTCGGTTTCCAGGGGAATCGGAAGCCGCAAGTATAGAGGTCGGCCAGATGCGGTCCAGCAAGCCAAGCCGCCCAGCCAAGCCACCGAGCCAAGCCACCGAGCCAAGCCGCCGAGCCACCACACCGGGCCAGGCCGACGTTGCTCGCCATCCGGCTGCACCGGGCAGGCTTGCGCGGCCATCAATAAATGACAATAATTCTTATTGTTGATTAGCCCGCCCTCCCATTCCCCGCCATGTCCCATTCTGCGCAGCCGACGCCGCACACCGCCGCCCAGCTGTACGAGGCCCATCATCCGTGGCTGCTGGAATGGCTGCGGCGCCGGCTGGGCTGCCGCCATGACGCCGCCGACCTGGCGCACGATACCTTCCTGCGGGTGCTGGCCGGGCGCCAGACCGAGCCGATCCACGAACCCCGCGCGTTCCTGACCACGCTGGCGCAGCGCACGCTGTATACCTTCTGGCGCCGCCGCGAGCTGGAGCGCGCCTACCTCGACAGCCTCGAATCCCTGCCGCAGGCCTGCGCGCCCAGCGAAGAACAGCGCGCGCTGGTGGTCGAGGCCCTGATGCAGATCGACCGCGCCCTGCAACGCCTGCCGGCGCGCACCCGCCAGATATTCCTCCTGAGCCAGTTACACGAACTGACCTATCCGCAGATCGCCGAACAGCTCGGCGTGTCGGCCATCACCGTCCGGCGCGGCATGAAGCAGGCCATCACGCTGTGCGTGGCCGCGCGCCTGGCCGCATGAGCGCGCCCGCGCTGCCGGCCGCCGTCGAGGCGGCGGTCGACTGGATGGTGCTGCTGTCGTCGGGCGAGGCAAGCGCCGCTGACCGCGCCCGGTTCGAGGCCTGGCATCGGACCGACCCGCGCCACGCCGCCGCCTGGGACATGGTCACCGGCGCCCTGGACAGCACCTTTGCGCCGCTGGGCGAGGGCGCCTCGTCCCGGGCGGCCGGCGCGGCGCTGCTGGCGCCGACCTCGCGCCGCCGGGCGCTGCGCAATGCCTTGATGCTGGCGCTGGCGGCCGGCGGGCTGGCCGCCCTGGTCGATCGCCAGACGCCGTTGCGGACCCTGGCCGCCGACCTGCGCACCGGCACCGGCGAACGCCACGTCTATCCGCTGCCGGACGGCAGCGTGGTCACCCTGAACGCGCGCTCCGCCGTCGACCTGCAATTCGATGACCGCGTCCGCGTGCTGCGGTTGCGCGAGGGCGCGGTCTACGTGCGGGTGGCGGCGGACGCCGAGCGGCCCTTCATCGTCGCCAGTCCCGATGGCGAGGTGCAGGCCTTGGGCACGGTGTTCGGCGTGGCGCGCGATGCGCGGGGCAGTGTCGCCTGTGTGATCGAGCACAGTGTCGAGATCCGCGCGGCGGGCCAGCGGCGCACGCTGGCGGCGGGCGAGGGCGCGCGCTTCGGCGCGGACGGCATCGGCGCGCCGGACGCCGCGCTGGCCGAGGCCGCCGCCTGGCACGACGGCATGCTGGTGGTGCGCGACCAGCCGCTGGGCGAGGTGGTGGCGGCATTGCGGCCATACCGGCGCGGCTTTTTGCGCATCTCTCCCGAGGCCGCCCGGCTGCGGGTGCTGGGCGCGTTTCCGCTGGACGACACCGACCGCGTGCTGGAATCCCTGCGCCAGACGCTGCCGATCGAGGTCGCCACGCTGGGCGGCTGGCTGGTCAGCATCGACCTGCGCGCCGATGCCGCCGAAAAAAAATGATCGCTCGCGGCGGGCTCGCTGGACATACCTCCTGAAGCACCCCCTTGTCGCAGGAGATTCCATGTTCCCCGTTCGTCCCGCGCCGCAGCTGGCGGCCGCGTTCCTCATCGCCCTGGCCGCGCCGGCCGGCATCGCCCAGGCCCAGGCGGGCGCCCAATCGGGCGCGCCCATGGCGCAGCGCTACGATCTGCCCGCCGCGCCGCTGGCCGAGACCCTGACCCGTATCGCGCGCCAGAGCGGCCACGCGGTGTCGGTCGATCCGGCGCTGGTGGCGGGCCGCCAGGCCCCGGCCGTGGCCGGCACCTACACCGCCGAGCAGGCCTTGCGCCAGGCGCTGGCCGGCAGCGGCCTGGAGTTGCGCATCACCGCCAATGGCACCTTCAGCGCGCGGCCCCTGCCGCAGGCGGGCGACGCCACCCTGCTGGAGCCGGTGCGCGTGACCGGCGCGGTCGAATCGCCCTCCGGTCCGCTGCATGGCTACGCCGCCCGTGTCAGCGCCACCGGCACCAAGACCGACACGCCCATCATCGAGACGCCGCAGTCGATCACGGTGGTCGGCGCCGAGGAAATCGAGACGCTCAAGGCGCAGAGCCTGCAGGACGCGCTGGGCTACGTGGCGGGCGTGAGCCGCGCGGAAGGCCAGGATCGCACCTCCGACAGCCTGTTCCTGCGCGGCTTTCGCGGCAGCCAGGGTAACTACTATCGCGATGGCACGCTGTACACCGTGAATATCTACAACGGACGGCAGGAACTGTACGGGCTGGAACGGGTCGAGTTCCTCAAGGGCGCCGCCTCGGTGCTCTACGGCGCGGCGCCGCCGGGCGGTGTCATCAACACGGTCAGCAAGCGGCCCACGACCGAGCCGCTGCATGAACTGAACGTCGAGGCGGGCAACTTCCGCCGCAAGCAGATCTCCGGCGACTTCGGCGGCGCGCTCGATGACGAGGGCAAATGGTCTTACCGCCTGACCGCCCTCAAGCGCGACAGCGATACCTTCATCGATCACGTGCCGGACGACCGGACCTACGTGGCCCCGGCCCTCAAGTGGCAACCCAGCGATGCCACTTCGCTGACCCTGCTGGCGGAATACCAGGAGGACCGCACGGCCTACGTCTACGGCCTGCCTGGCCAGGGCACGGTCCTGCCCAATCCCAACGGCAGGATTCCCCGCAATCGCTTCACGGGTGAACCTGGCTTCGACAAATTCATCATGAAGCGCTATTCGATCGGCTACCTGTTCGAACACGCGTTCACGGACCAGCTCAAGCTGCGCAACAGCGTGCGCTACTTCCACGCCGACAGCACCTATTTCTCCACCGACATCTGGCAGCTGCAGCCCGACCAGCGCCACACCGCCGATCGCGGCGCGATGCCGCGCTGGGACCGGTCCTCGGCGGTCGTGGCCGATACATCGCTGCAGTACGACGCCACCACCGGCCCGCTGCGCCACACGCTGCTGGCGGGCCTGGACTACTCGCTGCCCAAGCACGAGACCGAGCGCTACCAGCGCAGCAACACCAACATCGATCTCTATGACCCGGTCTACGGCGTCCCCCTGGGACCGGCCACGCCGTTCCCGTGGTCGTCCTCGAAAACCGACATGAAGCGCCTGGGGGTTTACCTGCAGGATCAGGTCAAGATCGCCGACAAGTGGGTGCTGCTGCTGGGTGGGCGGCACGATTGGGTCACGGTCAACGAACGCAATTTCTTCACCGGCGAAAAGATCGCGGACAATGAAAAGAGCCAGGCCTTCACCGGCCGCGCCGGCATCGTCTACCTGGCCGACAACGGCCTGGCGCCGTTCCTGAGCTACAGCGAATCGTTCGAGCCGACCAGCGGCCAGGACCGCCAGGGCAGCCGTTTCAAGCCTACCACCGGCGAGCAATACGAAGCGGGCGTGCGCTATCAGCCGGCCGGGTCGGACACCATGCTGTCGGCGGCGGTGTACCAACTGACGCGCAAGAACGTGAACGTGGCCGACCCGTTCGATACCAACTACGAAATCCAGGCCGGCCAGGCGCGCACCCGCGGGCTGGAGCTGGAGGCGCGCACCCGCGTCGGCCGCCACGCCAACCTGATCGCCGCCTATGCCTACACCGATGCGCGCACCCTCAAGGCCAGCCCGCTGCAACCGGACGAGGTCGGCAAGCGCCTGAACTCGGTGCCGTTCAACCAGTTCTCGGTCTGGGGCGACTACGGCTTCGGCGCCTTCGGCCTGCCGGGGCTGCGGGTCGGCGCGGGCGTGCGCTACGTCGGCAGCACGCGCGGCCTGGCGCATGGCACGGCGGTCGAGGTGCCGTCCTTCACGCTGTTCGACGCCATGGTCAGCTACACCACCGGCCCCTGGCGGTTCGCGCTCAACGCCACCAACCTGGCCGACAAGACCTACATCGGCAGCTGCACCTATGGTTGCTTCTACGGCGAGCCGCGCCGCGTGATCGGCACGGCGACCTACCGCTGGTGATAGCGGGCGGGCAGGGGCGTGCAACCCCCTGCCGCGCGCGCCGGCCGGCCCCGAACCGCACGGCCAGCAAGGCCCGGCGCGGCCCCTGTCTCGGGGCCGCGCCCTGTGCTACTCTGGCTCCCGGCCGTGCATGTTTATCCCTTTGCACAGGCCGACGATGGCAATGTCCGAGGTCACCCCCCCCCGGGCAGTGTCTTGGTGAGAAGAATGCGCATGACACGATCAAGCGTGGAGACAATTCATGAGCCAATATGGGCCGCTGAAGTTGCACGTCCCCGAGCCTACCGGGCGTCCGGGTTGCAAGACCGACTTTTCCTACCTGCGCCTGTCGCCGCCCGGCGAGGTGCCCAAACCCCCCATTGATGTCGCCGCGATCGACACCGGCAGCCTGGCCTACAGCCTGGTGCGGGTCATCGACGACGACGGCCGCGCCGTCGGCCCGTGGGCGCCGGAGATCAGCGACGAGCTGCTGCGCCGTGGCATGCGCACCATGCTCAAGACGCGCATCTTCGACGGCCGCATGCTGACCGCCCAGCGCAAGAAGAAGATCTCCTTCTACATGCAGAGCCTGGGCGAAGAGGCCATCGGCTCGGCCCATGCGCTGGCGCTGGAGCAGGGCGACATGTGCTTCCCGACCTACCGCCAGCAGAGCATCCTGCTGGCGCGCGACGTGTCGCTGGTGACCATGATGTGCCAGCTCATGTCCAACGAGCGCGACCCGCTCAAGGGGCGCCAGCTGCCGGTCATGTATTCCGACCGCGAGAACGGCTTCTTCACCATTTCGGGCAACCTGGCCACGCAGTTCATCCAGGCGGTGGGCTGGGGCATGGCCTCGGCCATCAAGGGCGATACCCGCATCGCGTCCGGCTGGATCGGCGACGGCGCCACCGCCGAGGCGGACTTCCACACCGCGCTGACCTTCGCCCACGTGTACCGCGCGCCGGTGATCCTGAACGTGGTCAACAACCAGTGGGCGATCTCGACCTTCCAGGCCATCGCCGGGGGCGAGGGCGCCACCTTCGCCGGCCGTGGCGTGGGCTGCGGCATCGCCTCGCTGCGAGTCGATGGCAACGATTTCCTGGCGGTCTACGCCGCCTCGCGCTGGGCCGCCGAACGCGCGCGCAGCAATCTCGGCCCCACCCTGATCGAATGGGTGACCTATCGCGCGGGCCCGCACTCCACCTCCGACGACCCCTCCAAGTACCGCCCCGGCGACGACTGGAGCCACTTCCCGCTGGGCGACCCGATCGAGCGCTTCAAGAAGCACCTGATCCTGCGTGGCATCTGGTCCGAGGCCGAGCACGACGCGGTGCGCGCCGAGCTCGACGCCGAGATCCAGGCGGCGCAGAAGGAAGCGGAAAGCTACGGCACCCTGGTGGACGGCCACGTCCCCAGCGCCGCCAGCATCTTTGAAGACGTCTACAAGGACATGCCGGAGCACCTGCGCCGGCAACGTCAGCAGCTCGGAGTGTGAGTCATGGCTATCGATAACAATGGGGGTCCGGCGTCCGCGCCGATGACCATGATCCAGGCTTTGCGCTCGGCCATGGATGTGATGCTGGAGCGTGACGGCAACGTGGTGGTGTTCGGCCAGGACGTGGGCTATTTCGGCGGCGTGTTCCGCTGCACCGAGGGCCTGCAGGCCAAGTACGGCAGCTCGCGCGTGTTCGACACGCCGATCTCCGAGGGCGGCATCGTCGGCGTGGCGGTGGGCATGGGCGCCTACGGCCTGCGGCCGGTGTGCGAGATCCAGTTCGCCGACTATTTCTACCCGGCCTCCGACCAGATCGTGTCCGAGGCGGCGCGCCTGCGCTACCGCTCGGTGGGCGAATTCATCGCGCCCATGACCATCCGCATGCCCTGCGGCGGCGGCATCTACGGCGGCCAGACGCACAGCCAGAGCCCCGAGGCGATGTTCACCCAGGTCTGCGGGCTGCGCACGGTGATGCCGTCCAACCCCTACGACGCCAAGGGCCTGCTGATCGCGTCCATCGAGAACGACGATCCGGTCATCTTCCTGGAACCCAAGCGCCTGTACAACGGCCCGTTCGACGGCCACCACGACCGTCCCGTGACGCCGTGGACCGGCCGCCCGGGCAGCGTGGTGCCGACCGGCTACTACACCGTGCCGCTGGACTCCGCCGCCATCGTGCGGCCCGGCAACGCGCTGACGGTGCTGACCTATGGCACCACGGTGCACGTGTCGCTGACCGCGGCCGAGGAAACTGGCATCGACGCCGAGGTCATCGACCTGCGCAGCCTGTGGCCGCTGGACCTGGAGACCATCGTCAACTCGGTCAAGAAGACCGGCCGCTGCGTCGTGGTGCACGAAGCCACGCGCACCTGCGGCTATGGCGCCGAGCTGATCTCGCTGGTGCAAGAACACTGCTTCCATCACCTCGAAGCGCCCGTCGAGCGCGTGACCGGTTGGGATACGCCCTACTCGCACGCGCAGGAATGGGCGTATTTCCCCGGCCCGCGCCGGGTCGGCGAAGCGTTCAAACGCGCGATGGAGGTGTGAGATGGGGATTCATGTCATCAAGATGCCCGACATCGGCGAAGGCATTGCCGAGGTCGAACTGGTGGGCTGGCACGTCAAGGTGGGCGACACCGTCGCCGAGGACCAGCCGCTGGCCGACGTCATGACCG
>NZ_CYTY01000013.1:0-11740 GCF_001298995.1 Achromobacter sp. 2789STDY5608615 | reverse complement strand
GTCGCTGCAATCGTCCGCCGCCGCGCCGCATGCGCCATCCGCGCCGCCCAGCCGGGCGGCCGCCGCGCGCCAGGCGCCCGCCGCGACGCGTCAACCCGGCGAGAAGCCGCTGGCCTCGCCGGCGGTGCGCAAGCGCGCCTGGGACCTGGGCATCGAGCTGCGCTATGTGCACGGCAGCGGCCCGGCCGGCCGCGTCATGCACGAGGACCTGGACGCCTACCTGCAAGGGCAGGGCGGCGGCAGCGCCGCGCGCGGCCCGGCCTATGCCGAGCGCAATGACGAAGAGCAGGTGCCCGTGATCGGCCTGCGCCGCAAGATCGCGCAGAAGATGGCCGAGTCCAAGCGCCGCATTCCGCACTTCAGCTACGTGGAGGAAATCGACGTCACCGAGCTCGAGGACCTGCGCGTCAGCCTGAACGCGAAGTTCGGCGAGTCGCGCGGCAAGCTGACGCTGCTGCCGCTGCTGGCGCGCGCCATGGTGATCGCGCTGCGCGACTTCCCGCAGATCAACGCCCGCTATGACGACGAGGCCGGCCAGGTGACGCGCTACGGCGCCGTGCACATCGGCATCGCCACGCAGAGCGACGGCGGCCTGATGGTGCCGGTGATGCGCCACGCCGAAACCCGCGACCTGTGGTCGATGGCGGCCGAGATCGGCCGGCTGGCGCAGGCGGTGCGGTCCGGCGGCGCCGGGCGCGACGAGCTGTCCGGCTCGACCATCACCATCACCAGCCTGGGCCCGCTGGGCGGCATCGTCACCACGCCGGTCATCAACCATCCCGAGGTCGGCATCGTGGGCGTGAACCGCATCGTCGAGCGGCCCGCCTTCCGCAATGGCGCCGTGGTGGCGCGCAAGCTGATGAACCTGTCGTCCTCGTTCGACCACCGCGTGGTCGACGGCATGGACGCGGCCCGCTTCATCCAGGCCGTGCGCGCGCTGCTGGAACAACCCGCGCTGCTTTTCGTGGAGTAAGCATGAGCCAGACTACCAAGACGACAACCCTGCTGGTGATCGGCGGCGGGCCCGGCGGCTATGTGGCCGCGATCCGCGCCGGGCAACTGGGCGTGCCCACCATCCTGGTCGAGGGCGACCGGCTGGGCGGCACCTGCCTGAACATCGGCTGCATTCCGTCCAAGGCGCTGATCCACGCGGCCGAGGAATTCGACAAGGCGCGCCATTACGCCGGCCAGTCGGCGCTGGGCATCTCGGTGTCGGCGCCCGCCATCGACATCGGCCGCACCGTGGCCTGGAAGGACGGCATCGTCGGCAAGCTGACCGGCGGCGTCGGCGCGCTGCTCAAGAAGAACGGCGTGCAGGTGGTGCAGGGCTGGGCCAGCCTGCTGGACGGCAAGACCGTCGAGGTCGAGAGCGCCGACGGCAGCCGCCAGCGCATCCAGTGCGAGCACCTGCTGCTGGCGGCCGGCTCCGAGCCGACGCCGCTGCCGTCGGTGCCGTTCGGCGGCATGGTGGTGTCCTCGACCGAGGCGCTGTCGCCGGCCGACATCCCGAAGAAGCTGGTGGTGGTGGGCGGCGGCTACATCGGCCTGGAGCTGGGCACGGTGTACCGCAAGCTGGGCGCCGAGGTGGCCGTGGTCGAGGCGCAGGACCGCATCCTGCCGACCTACGACGCGGAACTCACCAAACCGGTGGCCGCGGCCCTTGCCAAGCTGGGCGTCGAGCTGCACCTGGGCCGCAAGGTGCTGGGGCTGAACGGCGCCGGCACCGCGGTGCGGATCCAGGACGCCAGCGGCGCCGAGACCGCGCTGCCCGCCGACCGGGTGCTGATCGCCGTCGGCCGGCGTCCGCGCACGCAGGGCTGGGGCCTGGAAAACCTGCAGCTGGACCGCAAGGGCAACGCGCTGCGCATCGACGACCAGTGCCGCACCTCCATGCGCGACGTCTGGGCCATCGGCGACATCGCCGGCGAGCCGATGCTGGCGCACCGCGCCATGGCGCAGGGCGAGATGGTGGCCGAGCTGGTGGCGGGCAAGCGCCGCCACTTCCAGCCGGCCGCGATCCCGGCGGTGTGCTTCACCGATCCGGAAGTCGTGGTGGCCGGGCTGTCGCCGGCCGAGGCCGAAGCGGCCGGGCTGGACTGCCTGGCGGCGTCGTTCCCGTTCGCCGCCAACGGCCGTGCGATGACGCTGGAGTCCACCGACGGTTTCGTGCGGGTGGTGGCGCGCCGCGACAACCACCTGATCGTGGGCTGGCAGGCGGTGGGCCGGGGCGTGTCGGAACTGTCGACGGCGTTCGGCCAGTCGCTCGAAATGGGCGCGACGCTGGAGGACGTGGCGGGCACGATCCATGCCCACCCGACCCTGGGCGAAGCGGTGCAGGAAGCCGCGCTCAAGGCGCTGGGGCACGCGCTGCACATCTGATCCGCTACGGAGGATCCGAAGCCGCGGTGGCGGGCATTATGCCCGCCACCGCGGTTTTTTTTGCCGCCGGGCCGCCCCAAGGAAAAAACGCCCCCTTGGGGGGCAGCGACCCGCGCAGCGGCGGAGCGTGGGGGCTATTTTTGCCGCCGGGCCGCCCCAAGGCAAAAACGCCCCCTTGGGGGGGGGGCAGCGACCCGCGTAGCGGCGGAGCGTGGGGGCTATTTTTGCCGCCGGGCCGCCCCAAGGCAAAAACGCCCCCTTGGGGGGTAGCGACCCGCGTAGCGGCGGAGCGTGGGGGCTATTTTTGCCGCCGGGCCGCCCCAAGGAAAAAAGGTCCGCTAGCGGCGCGCGTCGATGTAGGGCCGCGCCTGCAGGATGATGATCTTGTCGCCGACCACCGCCCATTCGATGTCCTGGTCGACCTTGCCCAGGCGCTGCTTGACCTGCCGGCCGACGGCGGCCAGCCGTGCCACCAGCGCGTCGTTCAGCACCTGGCGCGCGTCCGGCGCGATCGGCACTTCGCGCACGCCGCCGGCGACGTCGGCCACCAACTGCGTGTCCTCGGCCGAGCGGCTCAGCACCTGCACCGCCTTGGACCAGCTCGAATACATCACCTGCTCGGCCTGGCGCTTGCCTTCCACCACCTTGATGCCCAGGCCGCGCTTGGCCGAGATGTAGGTCACGTAGCGGCGGCTGGCGTCGAACGGATCGCGCGTGATCATGACGCCGGAACTGTCGGACGGCGCCGCCAGCTGCACCAGCACGGCCATCACCACCGCGTCCTGGGGAATCCCGGCCGCGCGCCGCGCCTCGTAGGCGTCGAAGTTGTAGACCGAGGCCCACACGGTCTGCACCGCCTTGGCCAGCGCGTCCGGCTGGGTGACGTTGGGCACGGTGGTGTACAGGCCGGCGCCGCTGAAGCCGGGCAGGTCCTCGGAGTTCGATGAACTGCGCACGAACACGCCCGCGCCCTTCAGGCGCGATTGCCACAGCGCGCGCCAGGACTCGGCCTGCGCCGCGTCGGGCGCGGCCTGCATGATGTCCTGGCGCAGGGCCGCCAGTTCCTTGCGCCGCACCTCGGCGTCGGCCATGAAATCGGGGCGCTGCTCCAGCGCCGCCACCCGTTGCGCCACGTTCAGCCGCTGCATGAAGGCGGCGTATTGCGCGAACGGGATGCAGAAGCCGTCGGGCACGCTGGCGGCCGGCGGCAGGGCGGAGCGGAGCGCGCCCAGGTTGGCGGCCTTGACGCCGCAATGGCGGCTGTCGCGCACGGCCAGGGCATCGAGCGGCTTGAGCGCCTGCACCGTCAGGTCCGGCTTGGGCAGCTGCGCGCGCGGCTTGGGCGGCGTCGCCGGCGGTCGGGTGGCGGGCTTGTCGGCGGGTTGCACCCGGTAGTCGTTGCCGCTGACGGTCAGCGTGACCCACTGGCCGTCGTACTGGCGCAGGACGTTGGTGGCGTCGCGCACGTAGGCGTTGGGGATGCCCCAGCCCTTGGCCAGCAGGTTGACGTGCGACAGCAGCGTGGACGGCCGCTGCGTGATCAGGCCGGCCACGGGCGGGATGGCGATCGGCACTTCGTCGAGCACCACGATGTCGTCGCGCTGAAGGTCGGGCGTGGCGTCGACCGAGGCGACGATGCGCAGCCGGCCCTGCGCGGCGCCGGGGTTCAGCGGCAGGAAGGCCTGTTCGCGCAGCAGCGCCTCTTGCGTCACGAAGCGCAGTCCGGCGGTGGCGGCGGCCTGCTCGTGCAGGGTCGAGTTGGTCTTGAAGCGGATCGGGGCGTAGAAGCTCTTGGCGACCACATCGTCGGCCAGCTTCAGCAGTTCGGGCGTGAGGCGGTCGCCTTCCCAGAATTCGTAGGTGTAGCCGGGCAGGTCGCGCTGCCAGCTCAGGGTGCCGAACAGCAGGCGGCGGTCGGGATCCTTGTACTGCGCGGTCAGCACGGCTTTGGCCTTGCCCGGCAGCAGGCGCCGTTCGCGCGCGAAGGTCTCGTGCAGGCCGTAGCGCGGCGTGTCCAGGTAGTAGATGCGGTCGCCGCGCTGACGGTCGATTACGAACAGCACGTGCGGGATTTCCAGCGGCGTGCCGGCGTTGTAGACGCGCGCCAGCTGGCGGAACGCGGCCTCGTTCTCGATCCGGGCCATGAAGGCCGGGCCGCCGCGGCGCGCATCCTCGGCCTTGCGCGCCGCGATTTCCTCGGGCGTCAGCGGGCGGGCCTTGACGGGCTCGATCACGTTTTCGTACGGCGACGGCTTGCGCGCGGTCTGCGCCTGGGCGGCGGGGAGGGCGGCAAGCGCCAGCAGGCAGGCGGCGGTCAGAACGGCCGGACGGGACAGGGGCGACGGGAACCAGGACGCGCGCAGGGCTGGCATGGGGGGAGGGGGCGAGTGGAAAAGCGCCCATCATAGCGAACCTGTCCCCGCCGCTCGTGCGAGATCGGAAACGAGGAATGACACGCCGTGACAGGTAATTTGTTCCGGTAAACGTAGCCCAATTCACTGGCATGCCCAACCAGCGGATACGCTCCGAAAGTCCGTCATGACAGCAGTTGGTGAGGACAACATTTATGTTTTCTTAGACAACTTTATTGTTTAAGCTTGTCTGTAATGCGCACGGCCATGAAATACAGCGAATTCAAAAAATGGCTCGAGCGGCAAGGGGCGGTTTTTGTCGCACATCGTGCCGGAAGCAGTCACTTTCGAGTCACGTTGAACGGCATCACGACGATCTTTCCGTACCGTGGCTCCAGGGAAATGGGTAAGCACCTTGAACATGAAATCAAGAAGCAACTCGGATTGAAATGAGACGGCGGATTCAATGCAGTCGACGGTCATTCCCTGTGCTCTTCACTTTCCACCCAGTCCGGTAACCGGGAGGCTTATATGCTGACCTATCCGTTCACCCTGACGCTTGATTCCAATCGCACCTGGTTCGTCCGATTTCCAGATATTCCGGAAGCGTTGACAGTGGGTGATGATCAGCAAGAGGCTGCGATCAACGCCCGGGAAGCGCTTGAGGCTGCGCTGGAAATCTACTTCGACGCGCGCCGGCCCATTCCCCTGCCGTCGCCCGTGCTGGCGGGGCAGGCGTCGGTGACCTTGCCGGCGCTGATGACCAGCAAAGTGTTCCTGTCCAACGAGATGATCCAGCAAGGGGTGCGCAAGGCGGAGTTGGCTCGCCGCATGGGCGTGCACATGCCACAAGTGGATCGCCTGCTGGATGTGCGGCACGCCTCCCGGATCGATCAGGTCGAGTCGGCGCTGGAGCAGCTTGGACGGCGCTTGGAGGTTTCGCTCGTCTGACGCCCCGTTGGCGCACACGGCGGCGATCCATGAAAAACGGCCCCGGAAATCCGGGGCCGCCTGTTTTCGAGCGAGGGAACCGCGGGCTTACTGCGCCGCCGTTTCCTGCAGCACGCGGCGGGCTTCCTCGGCCACGCGCTCGGGGGCGGTGCCGCCCACGTGCTTGCGCGCGGCGACCGAGCCTTCCAGCGTCAGCACCTGGTGCACGTCGTCGCCGATGGTGGCGTGGTAGGCCTTGAGCTCGTCCAGCGACAGGTCGGCCAGGTCGCAGCCGCGCTGTTCGCAGTCGCGCACGGCGTGGGCCACCACTTCGTGGGCGTCGCGGAACGGCACGCCGCGCTTGACCAGGTAGTCGGCCAGGTCGGTGGCGGTGGCGAAGCCCTGCAGCGCGGCGGCGCGCATGTTGTCGGCCTTGACCTTGATGCCGGCGGCCATGTCGGCGAAGATCGTCAGCGTGTCGCGCACGGTGTCGACGGTGTCGAACAGGCCTTCCTTGTCTTCCTGGTTGTCCTTGTTGTAGGCCAGGGGCTGGCCCTTCATCAGGGTCAGCAGGGCGACCAGGTTGCCGTTGACGCGGCCGGTCTTGCCACGCGCCAGTTCGGGCACGTCGGGGTTCTTTTTCTGCGGCATGATCGAGCTGCCGGTGCAGAAGCGGTCGGCCAGGTCGATGAAGCCGACGCGCGGGCTCATCCACAGCACCAGTTCTTCGGACAGGCGCGAGACGTGCGTCATGATCAGCGCGCCGGCGGCGCAGAACTCGATGGCGAAGTCGCGGTCGGAGACGGCGTCCAGCGAATTGCGGCAGACGCCGTCAAAGCCCAGGGTCTTGGCGACGCGTTCGCGGTCGATCGGGAACGAGGTGCCGGCCAGGGCGGCGGCGCCCAGCGGCAGGCGGTTGACGCGGCGGCGGCAGTCGGCCAGGCGCTCGGCGTCGCGGCCGAACATCTCGGCGTAGGCCAGCAGGTGATGGCCGAAGGTGACGGGCTGGGCCACCTGCAGGTGGGTGAAGCCCGGCATGATGGTGGCGGCGTTGTCCAGCGCCACCGTGGCCAGCGCGTGGCGCAGCTGGCGCAGCAGGTCGATCAGGGTGTCGATTTCGCCGCGCAGCCACAGGCGGATGTCGGTGGCCACCTGGTCGTTGCGCGAACGGCCGGTGTGCAGGCGCTTGCCGGCATCGCCGACCAGCTCGACCAGGCGCTTCTCGATGTTCAGGTGCACGTCTTCGAGGTCGAGCAGCCACTGGAAGCTGCCGGCGTCGATTTCGGACAGGATCTGGGTCATGCCGCGCTGGATGTCGGCCAGGTCCTGGGCGCCGATGATGCCCTGGGCCGCCAGCATGTCGGCGTGCGCCAGCGAACCCTGGATGTCGACGCGCGCCAGGCGCTTGTCGAAGTCCACGGACGCCGTGTAGCGTTTGACGAGTTCGGAAACCGGTTCCGAGAACCGGGCGGACCAGGCCTGCGCCTTGTTGGCGAACTGGTTTTGATCGGGGGAGGGAGTGTTTGCCATGATGGCGGGGATTATAGGGCCTGCCTTGGGCGGCTGACGAATCCTGGCGCCATGGGCGGGATGCCCGCTGTTGCGGCTGGAAACTTGCGGCGGCGCGAGTTGTCGGATAATTCAGGGTCGCATCCGGCGGTTCACCGGGCCCGTCCCGGCGGCGGCCGGCGCGCCGTCCCCCCCCTGCCACCCGAAAGAGAGCACACGACCTATGCCCATGGAATGGGAACAGCTGGCCACCGAACTCGATACCTATATGCCGCACCAGCCGTGGGCGCAGACGCTGGTCGGCATCGGCGTGCTGATCCTGACGGCGCTGTTTGTCCAGTGGGTGGTCGCGCGGGTGGTGCTGCTGCTGGCGCACCGGCTGCTGGTGGTCAGCGGCCACGAGGACTGGGACAAGGCCCTGCAGCGCCGTCGGGCGTACCAGAACCTCTGGTACGCGGTGCCGTTCGCGGTGGTGTCGGTGGGCATCGACCTGGTGCCGCACGTCGAGAAGGCCGCCACGCTGGTGGGGCGGCTGGCCCACGCCGGCGCCTGGATCTGCGTGTTCGTGGCGTTTTCCGGAGTGCTGAGCGCCTGGCAGGACACCTATTCGGCCACCACGCGGGCGCAGACCCGCTCGATCAAGGGCTATATCCAGATCAGCAAGCTGATCCTGATGGCGGTGTGCACCGTGTTGGTGCTGTCGATCCTGATCGACCGCTCGCCGCTGTGGATGATCTCCGGCCTGGGCGCGCTGTCGGCGGTGCTGCTGCTGGTGTTCAAGGACACGCTGCTGTCGCTGGTGGCCAGCACCCAGCTCACCAGCAACGACATGCTGCGCATCGGCGACTGGATCGAGATGCCGCAGTCCAACGCCGACGGCTTCGTCAAGGACATCGCCCTGCACACGGTCAAGGTGCAGAACTGGGACAACACCGTCACCACGGTGCCGACCTACAAGCTGTTCTCGGAAAGCTACCGCAACTACCGCCACATGTTCGAGTCGGGCGGCCGGCGCATCAAGCGCACCCTGCGCATCGACGCCAGCAGCGTGCGCTTCCTGACCGATGACGAGGCCCAGCGCCTGATGCGCTTCCGGTTGCTGCACGACTACCTGCGGGTCAAGACCCAGGATATCGCCCAGGCCAACCAGACCATGGGCGAGCTGGCCAGCGTGCCGGCCAACCGCCGCCGCCTGACCAATATCGGCACCTTCCGCGCCTACGGCCTGGCCTACCTGAAGCAGAACCCCGAGGTGCGCCAGGACATGGCGATGATGGTGCGCATGATGGAACCCACCGCCGACGGCATCCCGGTCGAGGTCTACTGCTTCACGGCCGTCACCGCCTGGGTCGAGTACGAGCGCATCCAGGGCGACATCTTCGATCATCTGCTGGCGATCCTGCCGGAACTGGGCCTGCGCCTGTACCAGCAGCCGTCCGGCGCCGACATCGGCGCCATGGGCAGTTCGCTGCGCGAGGGCGCGCTGCAGGCCGCGCTGGCGGCCGAGGGCGGGCATCACCGGGGCGATCCGGAGCGCCTGGCGCCGCCGTCCGGCGCATGACGCCGTGAGATAATGGCCCGGTTGGATGTCCCGGCCTGAAGCAGGCCCGTTCCGTGCAGTTCCGTATCAAGGCGCCCCAGGCGATGGATCCGATGTCGAACCCGTTTTTCAACCTGTATTCCCACGGCTTCGCCCGGGTCGCCGTGGGCGTGCCCGAATGCCGGGTCGCGGATCCGGCCTTCAACGCCGCGCAGACCATCGCGCTGGCGCAGCAGGCGGCCCAGGGCGGCGCCGTGCTGGTGGCGTTCCCCGAGCTTGGCCTGTCGGCCTACACCTGCGACGACCTGTTCCACCAGAAGGCCCTGCTGGACGCCTGCGAGGCGGCGCTGGACCAGGTGGTGCGCGCTACCGCCGAATTGGACATCGCCGTCGTCGTCGGCGCGCCGTTGCGGGTGGCGCACCAGTTGTACAACTGCGCGGTGGTGGCGGCCGGCGGCCGCATCCTGGGCGTGGTGCCCAAGAGCTACCTGCCCAACTACGGCGAATTCTACGAAGCGCGCCAGTTCAGCGCGGCCGATTGCGCCGTCGCCACCGAGATCCGCCTGCTGGAGCAGACCGTGCCGTTCGGCGCCGAGCTGCTGTTCCAGATGGAAAAGCTGCCGCTGTTCCAGTTCCACGTCGAGATCTGCGAAGACGTCTGGGTGCCGATCCCGCCGTCTTCGTTCGCGGCGCTGGCCGGCGCCACGGTGCTGGTGAACCTGTCGGCCTCGAACATCGTGGTCGGCAAGTCGGCCTACCGCCACCAGCTGGTGGCGCAGCAGTCGGCGCGCTGCCTGGCGGCCTACATGTATACGTCGGCCGGCCGCGGCGAGTCGTCCACCGACCTGGCCTGGGACGGCCAGGCGCTGATCTATGAAAACGGCGAGCTGCTGGGCGAGTCCGAGCGCTTCCTGAACGAATCGCACCTGCTGTTCTCCGACGTGGACCTGGACCGCCTGTCGCGCGAGCGCATGCACCAGACCACCTTCGGCCAGTCGGCGCGACGTCACCGCGACGAAGTGCGCAAGTTCCGCCAGGTGCTGGTGCCGGTCGCGGCGCCGCTGGAGGACGCCGAGCTGCCGCTGGAGCGGCGCGTGCCGCGCTTTCCGTACGTGCCGGCCGACGCCCAGCGCCGCGACGCGCGCTGCAAGGAGGTCTACAACATCCAGGTGCAGGCGCTGGCGCAGCGCCTGTCGGCCAGCGGCATGTCCAAGGTGGTCATCGGCATCTCGGGCGGGCTGGATTCGACCCACGCGCTGCTGGTCTGCGCCCAGGCCATGGACACGCTGGGGCTGCCGCGCGCCAACATCCTGGCCGTGACCATGCCGGGTTTCGCCACCAGCAGCCGCACGCTGCAGCAGGCGCGCCAGCTGATGGCGGTGGTGGGCTGCACGGCTTCCGAGGTCGACATCCGCCCGAGCTGCCTGCAGATGCTCAAGGACCTTGGCCATCCCTATGCCGATGGCAAGCCGGTGTACGACATCACCTTCGAGAACGTGCAGGCCGGCGAGCGCACCAACCACCTGTTCCGCATCGCCAATTTCAACAACGCCATCGTCATCGGCACGGGCGACCTGAGCGAGCTGGCGCTGGGCTGGTGCACTTACGGCGTAGGCGACCACATGTCGCACTACAGCGTCAACGCCAGCGTGCCCAAGACGCTGATCACCCACCTGGTGCGCTGGGTGGCCGAGTCCGGCCGCCTGGGCGAGACCGGCGCGGCGGTGCTGCTGGACGTGCTGGGCACGGACGTCAGCCCCGAGCTGGTGCCGGGCGGCGATGACGGCAAGCCGACCCAGAAAAGCGAAGACACGATCGGCCCCTACGAGCTGCAGGACTTCAACCTGTACTACACGCTGCGCTATGGCTTCGCGCCGACCAAGGTGGCGTTCCTGGCGCTGGCGGCCTGGCGCGACCGCGATGCCGGCGCCTGGCCGGAGGGCGGCCACGTGGCGCGCAACCAGTACGACCTGGCGGCGATCAAGCGCAACCTGAAGATCTTCCTGGACCGGTTCTTCCGCCTCAGCCAGTTCAAGCGCACCTGCGTGCCGAACGCGCCCAAGGTGGGCTCGGGCGGCTCGCTGTCGCCGCGCGGCGACTGGCGCGCGCCGAGCGATTCCGAGTCGGTGGTGTGGATGCGCGACGCCGACCGGATTCCGGATCAGGCGCCGCCGGGCTGAGCCGTATTCGGGTTTTCCCGGCAATGGCGGACGGGCCGGTTGGCCCCCGGCGCCGGTGGTATTCTCTCAATCATTGCGCCTGGGTCCGATAGTGTTCGAGGCCGGGCGCCGCAACAGACCGCACAATCAGGACGACCAACGTGAAACAAGTCACCGCCATCATCAAACCCTTCAAGCTCGACGAAGTCCGCGAGGCGCTGGCCGAGGTCGGCGTCAGCGGGCTGACCGTGACCGAAGTGAAGGGCTTCGGGCGCCAGAAAGGGCATACCGAGCTGTATCGCGGGGCGGAATATGTGGTGGATTTCCTGCCGAAGATCCGCGTCGAGGTGGTGCTGCCGGATGATCAGGTCGAGGCGGCGATCGAGGCGGTGGTGAAGGCGGCTCGGACCGGGAAGATCGGGGATGGCAAGATTTTCGTGACGCCGGTCGAGCAGGCCATCCGGATTCGGACGGGGGAGAGCGACGAAGAGGCGCTTTGAGTTTGCGTTTGAATCGCTTGGGTTGGATGTCGGGGTGGCCGTAAGGGTCGCCCCGAAGTTTTTTGCGGTAGTGGTTTTTTCTTGGGTCGCCCGGCGCGCAGGCGGGACGGATGCGGGCGCCAACGATTGCGGTCCGGAGCGTTCGCTCCGGACTTCCCCGTTGTCATCTTCGTCCAGGCCTGCGGCCTTCCCTTCAGATTCCCTCGGGCGCATCGACGGCGCCCGCATCCGTCCCGCCTGCGCGCCGAGCTGGCGCCTTTGAGAATTGACGCGCTGCTGTGGTGGTGGCTTGCGGGGAGTTTGCGGGGCCCGCAAACTGTGGCCGCGCGGGCGGCCGCAGTTTGCATACGCGGGGGTGGGGCGGCGGGGTGT
>NZ_CYTY01000012.1:147698-176890 GCF_001298995.1 Achromobacter sp. 2789STDY5608615 | reverse complement strand
CCCCCCCCTCGTCATAGCCCACATAGCCCGGAGGCGCGCCCACCAGGCGTGCCACGGTATGGCGTTCACCGTACTCGGACATGTCGATGCGCAGCAGCGCACCTTCATCGCCATAGATCGACTCGGCCAGCGCCTTGGCGAGTTCGGTCTTGCCCACACCCGTCGGCCCGAGGAACAGGAAGGTGGCCACTGGCTTGCCGCCTTCGCGCAGGCCCGCGCGCGCCAGACGCACGGCATCGGCCACCGCGCGCACCGCTTCGTCCTGGCCCACCAGGCGCTCGTGCAGCCGCTGCTCCAGATGCAGCAGCTTCTCGCGTTCTTCCACCGTCAGCTCGTTGACCGGAATGCCGGTCAGGCGCGAGACGATCTGCGCGACATGCTCGGCTTTGACTTCGGCGCTGCCCGAGGCGCGCTCGCGTTCCCATTCCTCGACAAGCTTCTTGAGTTCGGCCTCTTTGGTCTCGATGTGCTTGCCCAGCTCGGCGGCCTTGTCGTACTGCTTGCGCGAGGCCACATAGTCCTGCTCACGCCGCAGCTGGTGCAGTTCGGACTCCAGCTCTTGTACGGCCACTGGGCGGGCCGTGGCCGACAGTTTCACACGCGCGGCAGCCTGGTCGAGCAGGTCAATTGCCTTGTCGGGCAGAAAGCGGGCGGTGATGTAGCGGTCGGACAACTCGGCGGCGGCGATGATCGCGTCCTCTGTGATACTGACCTTGTGGTGCGCCTCGAACGTGTCGCGCAGGCCGCGCAGGATCATCATGGTCTGCGCTACCGTCGGCTCGGGCACCATCACCGGCTGGAAGCGACGCTCCAGCGCGGCGTCCTTCTCGATGTACTTCTGATACTCGTTGAGCGTGGTGGCGCCGATCAGGTTCAGCTCGCCGCGCGCCATCATCGGCTTGAACACGTTGGCCACGTCCAGCCCGCCTTCGCCGCCACCCTGGCCGGCACCGACGATGGTGTGCACCTCGTCGATGAAGAGAATCAGCTCACCCTGGTGCTCGGTCACTTCCTTGAGCACCTTCTGCACGCGCTCCTCGAACTCGCCGCGGTACTTGGCGCCGGCCACCATGGCATTGATGTTGAGTTCCACCAGGCGCTTGTCGCGCAGCGTCTCGGGCACTTCGCCGGCGACCATCCGCTGCGCCAGCCCTTCGACGATGGCGGTCTTGCCGACGCCGGGCTCACCGATCAACACCGGGTTGTTCTTCTTGCGCCGGGCCAGCACTTCGATGGTCGTCTCGATCTCCTGCGCGCGGCCGATGACCGGATCGAGCTTGCCCTCGCGCGCCATCTTGGTGAGGTCGCGCGAATACTTGTCGAGTTCCGGCGTGTTGGTCGGCGTCTCGGCGCGGCCATCCTCGGCCCCTTTGCCGACCACCTTGCTTACCTGCTGGCGCAGCGCTTGCGGCGTGAGGCCGTAACGGCGCAGCAGGTTGGCCGCCAAACCTTCGCCTTCCTCGGCGAGCCCGATCAGGAAATGCTCCGGCCCGACATAAGAGTGGCCGAGTTCGTTGGAGGCCACGAAAGCACGGCTGAGCGCATCCTTGACACGTGGCGACACGCCGATCTCGCCTTCGAACGGCTTGTCGCCACGCTTGGCTTCGGATTCGATTTGCCGCTTGAGGTCATCGACCTTGATCTTGAACTGCCCCAGGATGGTCTTGACCACGTCGCTGTCGGATAGCGCCAGCAGCAGGTGTTCGGTATCGACTTCGGGGCGGCCAAATTCGGCGGCATGTTTGGCGGCCTCCTGCAACAAAGCCTCGGACTGTTCGCTGATGCGGCTGGCGAGCCCACTGCCGCGACGGCGCGCAGTGCCCGTAGCAGCCGGGGCGGGTTCGCCGAACGAGGCATCGACCACCTCGTCGGTATCGGCCGCCATGGACGGTGCGTCGTCACCGATGCGGAAGAAGTCGCTGCCGAGGAAGTCTTCGAACAGGCCGCTACGTGAGCCGAACAACGCTTCGAGCGGCGAGACGGTGCGCTTTTGCTGGCGCACCAATTGGCGATAGTGCTCGTCACACAACAGCATGGTGCTGTGGCGACCATTGAGATTGGCTTCCACCCGCACCGTGGCGGGCTGGCCGCAGACTTGGCATTGTTTTCTGGCCATGCTGATGCTCCTGTAAAGATGGATTTGATGAGACGCCGCCGATCACGAAGCCTCATCCTTTTGTGGTTTTGAGAAAAGCGAGCCGACCAGCGTCAGCCATTGATCGGGATCGAGCGCCCCTGCTTGGGCGTACTGGCCTCGCGCTTGTCCATCGTGATCGTGAGCACGCCATTCTTGAATGCGGCCTTGATCGATTCCTGGTCGGCGTTGTCAGGCAGGTTCAGGGCACGCTGGAAACTGCCGTAGGAGCGTTCGATGCGATGGAAGCCACCTTCCTTCTTTTCCTGCTCCTGGCGCTTCTCGCCCCGTACCATCAGCACGTCGTTGTCGAGCGTGATCTGGATATCCTTTTCCTCGACGCCGGGAACCTCCAAGGAAATCTTGTACTGCTTGTCGGTTTCCTGGATGTCAAGTGCCGGCTTCAGCATGCCCGGCCAGTCCGACGGCCATCGCGGCATGGCCAGCGCCGGGAAGCCGAAGCCTCGAAACGCATCGTCAAAGAGGCGGTCGATCTCGCGATGCAATTGCAGGATGGGACTGACGGGACCGCCTGCCACCGGCAGCTCATTGCGCTGCACGGGCAGCGAGGCAGTGCTCTGTTGTTCTTCATGCTCTTTCTTAAACCAGTTCCAGGGAGCCAATTTCTTGAAATCAATGTCCATGTCACACCTCCAGAAGAAAAATTGAAGAATCTCGCTCACTCCGTTTGCCTGCGGCTATGGACAGCGCGCCCAGGCGACACGGGATATTCCGCTGACTTCGGTTGCTCATCTGTACGTATCACCTCCTTTTTTCTGCCTGCTTGGGTCTGATCATTGATCCATCGATCGATTTCACTTTGACGAAACCGCCACGTCCCGCCGACCTTGAAGGCCGGAATCTCCCCGTGCGAGGCGAGCCGGTAAAGCGTCCGCTTGCCGACTTTTAAGTAGGCAGCCAACTCGTCGAGTGTGAAGATCGCCTGCTGGCGCGCTGTCATACCACCCCCACTAGTTCCGTCGTCACGCGGCCTCGCTCGAGGAAATTCTTGCAAGACTTTGCTGGATGATGCACCTAACATGCAGAAAGTCAACAGCCAACATCCAGCGATCTGCTGGCCGATTGATGTGAATCAATCGTAAGCAGCGAGGAAACAAATGTTGGCTGCCGCCGCGATGGTGCTCCCCAAGTCGTCAATCTGTAGCCATGTGAAGGGGAAGTCCATGAACGAGATTGCGCGAGTCGGGATGGATCTGGCTAAGCGGGTTATCTAGGTGCATGCGGTGGATGCGCGCGTGGTGGTTGCCAAGGCGCTGGCCGCTGACAAGTTTGCGGCCCGGTGCGCGCAGTTGCCTCCCGGCTGCCTGGTGGCCCTGGAGGCCTGCGGCGGTGCGCATCACTGGGCACGCAAGCTGCGCGGCTATGGGCTGGATGCGCGGCTGATCGCAGGCCACTTCGTCACGCCCTACCGCATGGCCGGCAAGGGACGCAAGAACGATTCGGCCGATGGGCAACCCGCCCGCACATGCGCTTCGTGCCGGTGAAGACGCCGGCGCAGACGCTGCTGACCACCCATCAGCTGCGCAAACCTCCCGATTCACTCACGCAGCTGATTCCTGCTTGCCTAGGGACGACCATGTAAGCCGCAGATGGTCGGAGTCCTTTGCGACCAGCACCTACGTGAGCAGCCCGGAGGTGGGGATGCCCTTGGCGATGATCTCCGCCGGGACTGGCGCCTGGGTCAGCGTTCGGCACCTGTGCGCAGGTCCACTTGCCGCGGATGTGGCACTCTACCGTGAATACGCCCGGTGTGTTGTCCAGCTTCTCGCTGATGCGCTTGAGCGCACAGCCGCACGCGCAGCGAGTGTTCTCGGGCTCGTGGTGGCAGTCCACGCGCGGCAGGTCCGCCGGCAAGGCGGTGCGCTTAGGCATCGCGCCAGGCGTAGCCGGCGGCTTCTTCTTGCCCAGCAGTTCCTGGAGCTGCGCCTCAGCCGCGGCAAGGTCGGCGTCCAGAGCCTCGTCGAACAGCGCGCGTTGTTCGGCATCGAGCTGCTCGCTCTTCTTGCCGAACTTCAGGCGTCGCAGCTGGGCGATCTCGAACGAGAGCTTCGCCGTAGGCGCTGACATGGGCGAAAAGCATCCGAGCATCACCCCCCAGGATGGCTCTCATCTCGATACAGAGGTGAATCCTCCGCACTATTCGGCTCCCTACGATGATATGGACTGATCACATCGGTAGGGAGAAAGCATGAACTTACGCCATCTTCGCTGCTTCATCGCCGTAGCCGAGGAACTGCACTTCGGCCGGGCTGCTCGACGGCTGCACATCGAACAGTCTCCACTGTCGCGCACGATCCGCCAGATGGAGGCGGATTTAGGGGTGCCGCTGCTCAACCGCTTGCCACGCAGTGTTCGTCTCACACCGGCGGGACAGGTCTTCCTCGAAGAAGCCCGGCGCGTACTGCTGGCCTTCGAGCAAGCGCAGACCAAGGCACGCGCCGCAGCGAACCAGCGGAACACGCTGCGCATCGCACTATCTGGTGACATGGGGCAGGCCCGCTTGTCGGCGTTGCTTGCGCTTTGCCGCGAGGAGGCACCACAGGTCGGCATTCGGATATTTGAAACGCCACTGGCGCAGTTGGTGACTGGACTGCGCAACGACTTGTATGACGCAGGTTTTGCATTGGCTGGTGAAATGGACGCCGGCATCGTCGCCATGCCGGTGTGGCGAGACCCGCTGGTGGTGGCTTTGCCCGCCAGGCATCCGCTGCTGGCTTTCAAGGAAGTGCCGCTGGAGGAAGTGGCGAGCTATCCGCTGGTGCTGTGCGATCCCCAGGTCTGCGAAGGTTGCAGCCGGCAGCGCGAACGGCTGCTCCGCACGGTGGATGCGCAGCCGACGGTAGCCGAGTACGTCAAGACCCATTCCCTGATGCTGGCCCTCGTGGCCGCCGGCTACGGCGTGGGCTTTTCGAGCGCGGCGCATCTGGCGGGTTGCCATCAGGCCGATGTCGTCGTGCGGCCGCTGGCCGACGAGACCGCTTCGCTGACGACCTATCTACTGCGACCCGAAGGCGAAATCATGGAGCCGCTGCGGCAGTTCATCGACCGCGTGGAGCGTGTCGGACGCCCGCAAGGCACCGATCAACGCCCGATGTGACGCGGGGATTTTGGACGGTACGATTCCCTTTCGGTCTGGACCTTGACCCGCATTGCATCGGCGGCCGACCTTTTGCGTCACGGGCATGGATGGCGAATCGGGCCTATCCACCCGGCATCAAGCAAGGCACCTTCAAGCTGTCGAGGTCACAGCAGTGACGCAGAACGCATGAGCCCTTGCTGGATGCAAACCGGCTCAGCCGGAAGTCGCATTGGCGCTTTACCCCACCCGTATTCCTACGAAAACTTTGCCCTGGTTTTCCGGTAAAGCGCGGCATCCCTTCCTGATCGAACTTGGATGCGCGGCTTTTCAGACCGTTGCGCCGGTAACAAGATTTTTCGCAGGTGCATTATGGTTGAGGTGTAGCGGGCACCGCAAGGAGGTTTGCCCCCTGCGTAACGCTCGGCGACATCGCCGCACCCAACGTCCACCACGATGCCGACCGGCTCGCGCTTCATCGGGTTCTTTGGGCAATCGCTGCGCCCATGTGGGCCGCGCGCGCTTGCCATGTGTCGATCCGACGATGGGAAGAGCGCGATATGCCGAAATCGAGCAGCCACGCCTTTGGCGCAAAGACGTACTACCGACCGATCGAGGCGGCCGTCCGCTGGTGCGGTCTCCTGCGCTTCGAGCAGCGTATTCTGGAAGCGCTGGAGCAGCGTGCCATGCCGGAGCCCGGCGAATTCCCGCGCTGGCCGCTGCTGCGCCTGTATGCCGAGCGCATCTTCGACGCGCTGACGCATGGCGAATTGCCCGGTGGCAAGGCCGGCATCGTGCTGGACTCGCAGCGGCCGGCGCTCGACGACCCCGAGCTGACCGTGCGCCACGTGGACTTGAAAGCGTGGATGTCGCAGTTCTACCCCGGCGATCGGCCGGGGTTTTTGTTTGACGGCATCGAACGCGCGGTGCATCCGGCGGTGAGCGTGGACACGCTCAACATTCTGCTGGCCGATCGCGAAGCAGCGAAGTCGCAACTTGCCGAACTTGCCCTGGTGCATGAAACGCTGCGCACCGCGCACGAAGCACTGGCGAAGGAACATGCCACGCGCGCGGCCAACGACGAACAGGCGCGCGAGCCTGGCCTGCGCAGCGAGACGACTTACCTCAACATCATCGGCGGACTGCTGACGCTGCTGCTGGGCAATTCGCCGTCAGGCGCGGCCTATTCGTCGTTCCGCAGCATGGATGCCGTGGTCAGCGCGCTGATCGCACACCATGAGGGGCGGCCGGGTCTCAGCGAGCGGACGCTGTGGAGCAAGCTCGCGCAGGCGCGGCACCACCTGGAGGCGTCGCGCTGACGACGCGGCCAGCATGATGCCGATGCGGCGCACTGCAATTGCAGTCGCTGCTTCTGCAATTGCAGTGATTTCGGCGACCGCGGTGTATTGAATACGAGGCACTTTCCGAACAGCGCCAGTGAGCGTCAAGGAGTGTCTCTCATGTCTTCGCAGACCACCGCGCCGGCAGTGCCGGCCGAGCACCGCATCCTGCGTCGCGCCGAAGTCGAGGCCAAAACCGGCTTCAAGCGCGCGCACATCTACAGCCTGATGAAAGAAGGCAAGTTCCCCAAGGCGCTGCGCTTGGGCGTGCGCGCCGTGGGCTGGGACTCGGAGGAGGTCGAGCAATGGATCGCCGATCGCCTCGATGAGCGCGCCTGACGCTTTTCCTCGGTACATGCCATTCAACCGGGAGAGGCCCATGCAGGTGGTGTCCATCATTTCGACCAAGGGCGGCGTCGGCAAGACCACGACGGCGGCCAACCTGGGCGGCTTCGCAGCCGACACCGGGCTGCGCGTGCTGCTGCTGGACCTGGACGTGCAGCCCACGCTGTCGAGCTACTTCACGCTGGCCGAGCGCGCGCCGGCCGGGATCTACGAGATGCTGGCCTACAACGAGCAGCGCGCCGAGCAACTGGTGTCGCGCACCGCGATCGAGCGGCTTGACCTGGTGCTCTCGAACGACGACCGCGGCGAGCTGAACACGCTGCTGCTGCACGCGCCCGATGGCAGATTGCGGCTGCGCCACCTGCTGCCCACGCTGGCGCCGCACTACGACCTGCTGCTGATCGACACCCAGGGCGCGCGCAGCGTGCTGCTGGAGATGGCGGTGCTGGCCTCGAACTTGGCGCTTTCGCCGGTGACGCCGGAAATCCTCGCGGCGCGCGAGCTGCGGCGCGGCACGCTGCAACTCATCGAGGACATCGCGCCGTACCGCCACCTCGGCATCGAGCCGCCGCCGCTGCACCTGCTCATCAACCGCGTGCATCCGGTGTCGTCGAATGCGCGGCTGATCCAGCAGGCGCTGCGTCAGGTATTCCAGGAGCAGCCTGGCGTGCGCGTGCTGGACACCGACGTGCCGGCGATTGAAGCCTATCCGCGCGCCGCGACGCGCGGACTGCCGGTGCATCGGGTGGAATACCGCCAGCCGGCGGGCCGCACGGCACCTGCCGCATTGGAGACCATGCGCGCGCTGGCCGGCGAGCTGTTCCCGGCGTGGCAGGAGCGCTTTGCGCTCGTCACCGGCCGAGGCGACGCGGGAGGGGCCGGCCATGGCCAGCGCACATGACCTGGCCCGCGGCCACAAGCGGCTGCGAGGGCTGATCGAGTTCGCCCTGGGAGAAGGTTGGAAGGTGGTGCGCACCCGCGGCGGGCACCTGCTGTTCACGAAGCAAGGCTGCGCGCCGATCTACACCAGCTCGACGGCGAGCGACCACCGCGCCGAGCGCAACGCCCGTGCGCAGCTTCGCCGCGCCGACCGACAGGCGGCCCAGGGTGTTGCAGCATCTCAGGAGAATGGCCGTGGCTGACCTGACGCCGCAGGACATGGCCGCCAATCTGCTGGCCTCGGGCTTCGAGCGCAACGGCCCTTCGGTCGCGGCCCTGAGCGACCCCATCGCCGACACGCCGATGGTGGTGACGCTGGACCAGTTGCGCCCCTACGACCACGACCCGCGCGTGACGCGCAACCCGGCCTACGAGGACATCAAGGCCTCGATCCGCGAACGCGGGCTCGATGCGCCGCCCGCGATCACGCGCCGGCCCGGCGAACCGCACTACATCATCCGCAACGGCGGCAACACGCGCCTGGCGATCCTGCGCGAGCTGTGGAGCGAGACGAAAGACGAACGGTTCTTCCGCATCCCCTGCCTGTTCCGCCCGTGGCCGCAGCGCGGCGAAGTGGTGATGCTGACCGGGCACCTGGCCGAGAACGAGTTGCGCGGCGGGCTCAGCTTCATCGAGCGGGCCTTGGGCGTGGAGAAGGCGCGCGAGTTCTACGAGCAGGAAATGGGGCGGGACAGCGGCCAGCCGCTGTCGCAGAGCGAGCTGGCGCGGCGGCTTACGGCCGATGGCTTCCCGCTGCCGCAGTCGCACATCAGCCGCATGCAGGACGCCGTGCACTACCTGCTCCCGGCGATCCCCATGCTGCTGTACGGCGGGCTCGGCCGGCATCAGGTGGAACGGCTCGCGGTGCTGCGCAAGGCCTGCGAACGCACCTGGGAGCGGCATGCCCTGAGGCGCAACCTGTCGATGGACTTCGCTACGCTGTTCCAGGACCTGCTGGCGCAGTTCGACACGCAGCCCGACAACTTCTCACCGCAGCGGGTGCAGGACGAGCTGGTCGGCCAGATGGCCGAGCTGCTGGAAGCGGACTACGACACGCTGAGCCTGGAAATCGACGACAGCGAGAGCCGGCAGCGCGCATTGACCAGCGATCCTGCGCCGCTGCAGGCGGCAAGACCTGCGGTGCCGGCCGGGCCACCGCGACCACCGTCACCGCCTTCGCTGCCGCCCGGCCCCTCGGTGCAGTCGTCGGAGCCTGGCCCTGGCCAGGCTGCGCAGGCCGGTTCCACGCCGGCCGCCAGCGACAAGGGCATGCAGCAGGATGACGAACGCCTGCAGGGTCACATCGTGTCCCCGGCCCCGACCACCGAACGCCTGCAATCCATCCAGCGCATGGTGGCCGATCAGATGGGCGACAAGCTGCCCGACTTCGAGGCCGACGCGCTGCGCGCGATCCCTGTGCAGGCGGGCGGGCTCTACCCCATCTCGGATGTCTGGTACATCGAGCCCGGCCTGGATGTGCCGGATCGGCTGCGGGTGCACATCGCACAGTTCGCGCGCGAGATCGCCGAGGAAGCCGACGTGGCCGGGCAGGTCGAACCCAGCGAAGGCGGCATGGGCTTCGTCTGCGTGGCGCCCCCGGCGGTGCGCGCATTGCCTCCGTTCGCGTGTGCGGTGCTGACCTTGCTGCATGCGCTGTGCGCCGCGCCCCGACCCGCCCCCGGCTTCGATGGCGCCCGGCTGGCCGACGACCTAGCGGCCTTGCTGCATGGCGGCGGCGCATATCCGCGCCTGAGCGATGCCGGGCTGGTAAAGCTGTTCCGGCTGCTGCGCATGGCGCGCCGGCTGCTGGATCTGGAGACCGGCGCGGCCTCCAGCAACCCCGGCCACGGCGCCTGAGCAGAGGCCATCATGTCGGCACCGCATCCGCTCAACCAGGCCGTCATCGCACAGGCGCTGCACGACCTGCGCAATGGGCAACTGCGGCGCTGCAAGGCGATGGGCTTCGGCGAGGAGGAGCTGGACGCGCTCAAGCACCCCGAACTCGTGAGCATGCTGGTGAACGCCACGGTGTCGTGGTGTTCGGTGTCGGTGAACCGCGATGTGCTGAAGCGGCTGCTGAGCCAAGTGCACGACGTGGAGCGAGAGATCGCGACGGTCGACCGCATGCTGCGCCTGGGCGCCAGCACGGAGATGGTCAGCCGCTTCTACGGGCTTACGCACCAGGAGGTGGCCCTGCGCCGCGACATCCTCGGCCTGCCCAAGCGCAAGGGGCGGCATCCGGTGCTGGACGAGGCGCAGGACACGGCGCTGTGGAAGCAGTGGAAGGCCGGCGTCATGGAGCGCGGCATCGCGCTGGACGATGAGGTGGCGATGCTGACGCTGACCATGGACCTGGCCGAGACCTTGAACCTGCCGATGTCGGTGATCTGGTCGGCGATACGCAACTGGATCGACCAGGGGCTGGTGTAGGCCATGGCGACCGGCGGCGCACCCCGGCGCGATGGCCCCGTGGCGCTGTCGGCACTGTTCGACGACGCGCTGCGGGAACTGGTGCCACGGGCACCACCGACACCGCCAGCCCCGCGCGGCGCTGCTGCTGCATTGCCGGCCGCGCCGGTCAGCGACGGCTTCCTCTACAGCGGCAACCGGCACGAGAGCGTGCCGCGTGCGCTGTTCCTCGACCGGCGCCTGACGCCGCTGGAGCGCAACGCCTGGCAGGTGCTCCGCCTGCAGCTCCAGAGCGACGGCGTGACGGCGTTCCCGACCTACGACCAGCTTCGCCCCTACCTCGCCTCGATGCCCTGCGCGGCGCAGGCCTCGCACGAGACCGTGGCGCGCGCCTTGACGCTGCTGCGGCTGACGCGCTGGCTGAGCCTGGTGCGACGGCGCCGCGACCCGAAGACCGGGCGCATCCTGAGCAACCTCTACGTGCTGCACGACGAACCGCTGACACCCTTCGAGGCGATGCAGCTCGACCCCGACTACCTCGGCCTGGTCAGCCAGGCGCTGACCCATGCGGCGAAGGCGGTGCAGATCGTCGGCATGAACACCCTGCGCGAGATCGCCGAAGACCCGATGCTCAACGGCCGCACGCTGCCCACGCGGCTGCAGGTGCTGGCGCATCGCATGGCGCGCAACGAATGGGCGGACGCGAGTTATCCACAAGCGCCTGTGGATCACGAATCCGAAGAAGGCCAGGACGGCCTGCTTCGGAATCTCGAAGGCCCGTCTTCGGAATCCGAAGCAGGGCTGAAATCCGCGCCAGACGGCTCACTTCGGAATCCGAAGGAGGACCGTACTGTACGTATGGATCGTATAAATCAAGTACGTACAGTACCGCGCGCGAAGTCGTTGCAGCACCTGCGCCTGCCCGAGCGCCTGCTGCGCTTGAAGGACGAGCAGCAAAGCGGCGCGATGGTGGCCTTGCAGCAGGTGGACGAGTCGCTGCGGCAGGCGGTGTTGGACGAATGGGATGCGCGCTGCCGCAAAAGCGCGGTACGCAACCCGGCCGGCTATCTGTTCGGCATCATCCAGAAGGCGATGCGCGGCGAGTTCAAGGCCTGGGCCGGCGAAGGCGGTTCGCCATCGACGCCGCCTGCGCCGCCGCCACGGCCAGCCGCACCGGCACCGTCTGCACCGCCACCGCCCGCGCCGAACGGCCCTGGCCGCGAGGCAGCGCGGGCCTACCTGGCGAAACTGCGTTCAACCCTGGGCGATTCCTGAGCAGCTATCCCCAGGGGATAGCTGGGACACGAAGCCTTCCAGGCATCGGCTTCGGTTCTGTCATGCGTCGCACGGTCGCAGCCCGGCGCGGACCTATCCCCTGGGGATAGACGGAACACGCGACCTTCCGGGGCGACAACCGGGAGCGCACCCGCTGCGGTTTGTTGACTGACGCCCTTCCGGGCGATGCCGATGCTGGCGGCTCGTTCCCGTACCGCGAGTCGTCACCATGGCCAATGAATCCCAGCCGCCCCTGCAGTTGAATCTCGGATCGCTGCGCAGCGCGATGTCGCTGACGCTGCACACCCACCACGCTTCACGCATCTGGCATGGCCGAGCGCCTGCCGAGGGCCGGCCCGGGATCATCGGCCTGAACGGCTACATCAGCGTGATGAACAAGATGAAGCGCGGCGCCGAGCAGGACGATCCCTACTCGGATTTCTGGATGCTGCGCATCGAGGACAAGCTGACGCAGACCAAGGACAGCTTGCAGGCGCTGCGTGAGCAGGTGGACCAGGCGCTGGCCGACGTGCCGCCCGCGCTGTCGCTGGGCGAGAACATGAACGTGCAGCCCGTGAAGCTGCCGCTGTTCGTCAATGCGCAGCTCGGCTTCATAGCGGTGTACCTGCTGGCCGACTACGACGACCTGGCCCGCAAGCTGATCCTCGCCCACCACACCGCGCTGATCGACCGCAGCACGCTGGAACGCTGGCTCAACGACGGCGCGCATGCGCTGCGCAGCCTGTTCTCGCTGGCACAGCAGTACCGCTACTCCGGCGCGACGCGCGACGACTTCGCCTCGAAGAACGCGGTGGCGCGGGCGGCGCTGGAGAAGTTCGGCGAGTTGCCGCAGGACGTGCTCGAAGGCACGCGCCGCTCGCGCTTTGCGCCACCGATCGCACGGCGGTCGGGCAAGCCTGGTAAAGCCGCGGATGCCGCACCCAGCGCTGGCGCAGCCGACGTGGCGGACGACGACCACGACCATGACGGCGAAGGCACGAAGGCATGACAGCATCGTCTTCCAACGGCCAACCGGCGCGCTTCCTGCCGCTGGAACAGGCGGACTTCCAGCGCCTGGAACACGGCTCCTACCTAAAAGGCCTTTTACAGCCTTTTAAAGGTAAGGGGAGTCTGGAGGCCTGGGCCAACCAGTGCACGGCGCTGCGCGACGACTTAATCGGGCTGGCGCAGCGGCGCGTGCTGCAACAGGCGCGGGCCTACCCCTTCTCGCTGCTCGACGTGCAACTGGCCCAGCAGACCACTGGCGCAGGCACGACCTTCCTGCGCTGGCGCAACCACGACCGTTCTTCCATGGGCGTGGCGCTGTGGGAATCGCTGCTCGACCGCCCGGCGACGCCGGCCTCGCTGATCGACGACCTGTACGCGATGGAGCTGCAGCGCATCGCTTTGAACATGCAGATCAGCCTCCTTCACACGCTGGGCCGCCAGGCCCAGGAGTGCGCCAGCAAGGCCGCGCAGGCCGAAGCGGCTTACCTGCGACGTGTCCACGGGCATGCCGCGTCGGTTCCATCCACCACCCCCAAGGAGTCTCCATGAGCACGCACTTCGTCGGCGAGGGCAACATCGGTTCCGCGCCGGACTATCGCGAATTCCCTAACGGCAACGACGAGCCGCGCCGGCTGCTGCGCCTGAACGTCTACTTCGACAACCCGATCCCAAAGAAGGACGGTGAATTCGAGGACCGCGGCGGCTTCTGGGCGCCGGTGGAGCTGTGGCACCGCGACGCCGACCACTGGAAAGACCTGTACCAGAAGGGCATGCGCGTGCTGGTAGAAGGCCGCACGGTGAAGGACGAGTGGGAGGACGCCGACGACAACGAGCGCACGACCTTCAAGATCGAGGCCCGCCGCATCGGCATTCTGCCGTACCGCATCCAGGCCGTGACCCTCAGCGCCAGGACGCTGGAACCCGAGGCCGCAGTACCGCCGCCGAAGGAGACCAAGGGGACGAAGGCGTCGAAGGAAACCAAGGCCAAGGGCTGATTCCCCGCAGGGGGCGGCTGTAGCAACCGTCAGACGCCCGCCATGCACCAGCTATCCCCAGGGGATAGCTCCAGGGTGTTCCACCGGGTTCCAGCCGCCCTCCCGAAACGACGCTCCCGCTGCGCCAGCCGTTGCGGCTTCGCGCATGCCGCTGCGGCAACGCATCGCCTGCCGATCACAAAGCGGTGTCTGCGCCAATCGGCTTCCTTGCTGCCGTCATCCGCTGGCCCGGCCAAGCTGGGGCCATCCGATGACCGCACACTTCCAAGGAGGCTTCATGCGCGTGTTCCTGTGCGAGAAGCCGTCCCAGGGCAAGGACATCGCCCGTGTGCTGGGCGCCGGCCAACGCGGCAACGGCTGCTACAGCGGTGCGGGTGTCGTCGTGACCTGGTGCATCGGTCATCTGGTCGAAGCGGTTCCGCCCGAAGGCTACGGCGAGCAGTACAAGCGCTGGGGCATCGAGCAACTGCCTATTCTTCCCGAGCGTTGGCGTGTCGAGCCCAAGGCGGCGACCGCGGCGCAGTTCAAGGTCGTGCAGCAGCTCGTCGCCAAGGCGGGCGAACTGGTGATCGCGACCGACGCCGACCGCGAGGGCGAGATGATTGCCCGCGAGATCATCGAGCTGTGCGGCTACCGCGGCCCGATCCAGCGCCTGTGGCTGTCGGCGCTCAACGATGCGTCGATCCGCAAGGCCCTGGGCACGCTCAAGCCGTCCGCCGAGACGCTGCCGCTTTACTTCTCCGCGCTCGCCCGATCGCGTGCCGACTGGCTGATCGGGATGAACCTGAGCCGCCTGTTCACGTTGCTCGGGCGCCAGGCCGGCTACACCGGCGTGCTGTCGGTCGGGCGCGTGCAGACACCGACGCTCAAGCTGGTGGTGGACCGTGACCGCGAGATCGCGCGTTTCGTTTCGGTGCCGTTCTGGGCCATCGAGGTTGCACTCTCACATGCGGGCCAGTCCTTCGTCGCAAGCTGGACGCCGCCGCAGGGCAGCACCGACGACGCCGGCCGCTGCCTGCAACAGCCGGTGGCGCAGCAGGCTGCCGAGCGCCTGCGCGCGGCCGGTGCCGCCCAGGTGCTGTCGGTGGAAACAGAGCGCGTGCGCGAAGGGCCGCCGCTGCCGTTCGACCTCGGCACGCTGCAGGAGGTGTGCTCGAAGCAGTTGGGTCTGGACGTGCAGGAGACGCTGGACATTGCCCAGGCGCTGTACGAGACGCACAAGGCGACCACCTATCCGCGCTCGGACTCAGGCTACCTGCCCGAGAGCATGTTGGCCGAGGTGCCCACCGTACTCGACAGCCTGCTCAAGACCGACCCCGGCCTGCGCCCGCTGATCGACCGCCTGGATCGCCAGCAGCGTTCGCGGGCCTGGAACGACGGCAAGGTCACGGCGCACCACGGCATCATTCCCACGCTGGAACCGGCGAACCTCTCGGCGATGAGCGACAAGGAGCTGGCCGTCTACAGGCTGATCCGCGCCCACTACCTCGCGCAGTTCCTGCCGCACCACGAATTCGACCGGACGGTGGCGCAGCTTACGTGCGGCGGGCAGTCGCTGGTCGCGGTCGGTAAGCAGATCGCGGTGGCCGGATGGCGCCAGGTACTGGCGGCGCCGGAGCCCGACGACGCGGACGGCGAGGAAGCGCGGCGCGGCCAGGTGCTGCCGGCGCTGCGTGCTGGAGCTTCCTGCCAGGTCGGCCAGGTCGATCTGAAGGCGTTGAAGACGCTGCCGCCCAAGCCCTACACGCAGGGCGAGCTGGTCAAAGCCATGAAGGGCGTCGCCAAGCTCGTGACCGACCCACGCCTGAAGCAGAAGCTCAAGGACACCACGGGCATCGGCACCGAGGCCACGCGCGCCAACGTCATCAGCGCCTTACTGGCACGCGGCTATCTTGTGAAGAAGGGCCGTGCCATCCGCGCATCGGATGCGGCTTTCACGCTGATCGACGCGGTGCCGGCGGCCATCGCCGATCCGGGCACGACGGCGGTGTGGGAGCAGGCGCTGGACATGATCGAGGCCGGCCAGATGACGCTGGACACCTTCATCGCCAAGCAATCGGCCTGGGTCGCCCAGCTCGTGCAGCAGTACCGCGGCGCAACGCCCCCCCCTCAAGCTGCCGCCCGCGCCGAGCTGCCCGCAGTGCGGCGCCCCGATGCGCCAGCGCACTGGCAAGAACGGCGCGTTCTGGTCGTGCAGCCGCTACCCGGACTGCAAGGGCACGGAGCCGGTCGAAACCGCGACAGGCAAGCCCGCAGCGCCAAGCCCGCGGCGTCGGTCTCCGAAGGCGAGCTGACGCCCACGTTTCCCTCTGCCACGCCGGCTGCTGCCGACGGCGGGGCAAACCTCCCGCACCCCGCGGGACTCCCCAGCGCGCGTTCCCTTCTGCAACGGTGTGCGCGTCCTGCAGGCCCATCACGGCCTGCTGGGCGAGAAGGTCATTTCTCCCCGGATCGCGTTCGCCGCGGTTCCCCTGATCGAGGTGCTTCCGCCGATACGCGAGCGGTCTCCTGACGCCTTGGTGTGCAAAACTGCGAGGCGCCAGGAGACCGCTTGCGGTCGACGGTATTCGGTGCCGGTGCCCGCCGGCGGAACAACGGGCTCCCTTTGTGTGTGGATGCACGCCAGAGGATTCCGGCCCCCAGCCACGAAACGGGCCGGGTGAGATTGCTGACGCAGCGAATGGCTTTGACGATGGCCTGGCCTGCTTGCAGCCCACAGGTGGATTGATTTCTCTCCAGCCGAAGCCTTGCGAGGCTTCGGCGCCTTTGTCGTGGGCGAACGGAATCGTGCATCGCTGCTCTTGCCAGCGCTCGGCCCAAACTGGACGGCGTTCGGTTCCGTTTGATCAGCGACGGAGGGCCGCCGCGCTTTCATTCTTCCCGCATGTGTCGCTGACGGTCGTCAGCACCATGCCCTGGCAGCCCCGGTCCTCAAGGCTGCAACGCGGTTCGCCGCGTTGACCGATCCAGTCCGCTTCGCACCGACCGCCGCGGACGCGCGTCGCCACGACGCGGGTGCTTTTCATGTTCAACCCTTCGGGAGGTATCCGCTCCCGTCAGGGCGTGGTGCTCCCGGTCTTCAACCAACAGGAGAAAACCATGTCCCTTGCGCTCGCATCGGCACCTTTGAGTGCTGAACAGGCCCGAGCCGAATCCATCGGCTACCAGGCCCTGGCCTGCGTCGGCAAGCGCCTGCCCCTGCAAGTGCTGTGCAGCGCAGCCGGCCACTACATCGGCACCGCCGATGCGGACGGCCCGGTCTCGCGGGAGTCGGTCAGCTACTTCCGCTCGCACCACGCCGCCGAGCACGCCCTGCAAACGGGCCGCTGGCAGCAGCGCCTCCACCCGTGATGTCCAACCACCAGGAGCCCATGTCATGAACCGTGCCCTGCCTCAAGAGGTACTTGATCAGATCGAGCTGGAACACCAGCACTTCGCCGCCGCGCCCCAAGCCTTCTTCGAGGCGTGGAAACGCGGCGTCGACATCGCCGGAGCCGAATGGTTCGGCGACGGCACCCGCGAAGGCCTGCAGCGTGCCACCACCAAGTGGGATCTGCGGCCGAAGCTGCTGATGCTCAACGATGCCCTCGGCGTCCTGAGCAGCGGCCAGCGGATGTTCCTGTCCGCGATGGTGAGCTTCTACAACGCCCGCGAGGGCGGTGCGATGCTCAAGCGTTGCGGCTTCGAGGGTCTGTCCGACCTGGGCGGCCTCGACCTGGAACGGCGCAAGGTCGTCGCCGACCTGACGCTGAACTACAACGGCTGGTGAGCCGCGCTGCGGCCTGCCGACGTTCTTCTTTTCTTCCCACCCCACGAGGGACATGCGTCCCTGCATGGGGCCATGTCCCTCCTTTTCTTGAAAGGAGTGATTCATGTCCCCTGACTTTTCCATCGGTCTGCTCGTGACCGACGACGACATCGATGCGGTCATCCTTGAAGGCTGGCCGGCCGACGTGCGCAAGCCGCGCATCGTGGTGTTCGACTACGCCGGCAATGATGTGCCCGACGAGTATGTGCTGCATGTCAGCAGCGGAACCCCGAATACCGGATTGACCGGGCGCGAGGTGTTCCCGGTCGAGTACGGACCCGACTGCCGCTACCCATCGCCCGCTGAAGTCCTTTCGGTGCTCGATGCACCTAAGCCGGCCGGAAAACCTTCCGCGCTGAGCATCGCCCGCAACGTGCACCAGAGCACCCTCAACCTGGATGCGCGGCTGGATCGCCTGGAGCAGGCGCCGACCGGCGACGACTACAACCGCCTGTACCAGCTTGCGAATGGCGGCCTGCTCGACCTGTTGAAGGCGCTGGGCGACCCGTCCTCTACCGCTGCCGGCTGACCGGCTGCCACTTCATCCACCCGCTGGGGTTCAATCCCCAGCAGGGGATTGCCTCGGCCATCCCCTGCTGGAGAAATCCCATGTCCTACTCGAACAACAATCCCTTTGTCCGCGGCTACGACGGCCTGTCCGTCCAGCGGCTGCTCGCCATCTCCTACGACGACGACTGCCCGCTGACCTACCTGCCGCTGCATCCTTCGCAGTCGAATCTGCCGGACAGCCAGGTCGAACGGCGGGCCTGCATCTTCTCGGACGACTTCGTGCTGATCACCGAGGACCAGGTGGTCCCCAACGAGTTGCAGGCGCAATGCCGCAGCCACGGGCTCGCCCGCAACGTGGTCTATGCCGTGATGGCCGAGGAAGACGGCAAGCCACTGCACGTGGGCGACACTTACTCCGAAGAAGCGGCGCGGGAAGTCGTGCGGCGCCTGCGCTATGAAACCGGCTACTACAGCCGGTGCTGGGAAATCAGCAGCGCGCACCTCGACGCCGACGCACACCGCTTCCTCGCCGAACTGGCGGACATCGCCACGCCGACGCTGTTCCTGTTCGTCGCCTTCCGCATCCCGTACGGCCCGGCCATCGGGTTGAAGCTGATCGCCACGCCCTGGACCGACGAGAACCTGCGCGCGGTCGAAGGCATCACGGCCAAGCGGCTGATGCAGGAGCATCGCAAGAAGGGCATGCCGGAATCCCTCATGCACGTGCTGCACCTGGCCGCGCTCGCCGACGTGCGCATGCTGGTCTTCGATGCCGATGCGCAGGTGCTGGACGGCCTGCCGATCTACGACGACTGACACCACCTTTCGAGCCCCCACGCGGGGCTCGTATTCTTTCTGGACGAAGCCGGTGGACGCGCAGTGCCGATTCCCCCGCGTCGCTGGCCCACGCCTGACGCACGCTGCTCGCATGTTCGCTGGCGTTGCCGGCAAGCATGCCCAGGCAGTCGAGACCTTCGAGGCTGCGGCACGGTTCGCCGTGCTGGTTGCTATTCCTTCTCCGGGCGCATGTCGCGTCCATCCACCTCACCCCCAAGGGACACACCTCCCTTGCGGGCGGAAGTCCCTTGGTTGCCACAAGGAGTCTTCCATGGATACCCAAGCCATCCGCGCACAGATGCCGACGCTGGTTCGCGGCCACGTGCCTTCCAACGTCCGCAGCTTCAAGTTCAACATCTTCGACGGCCAGCCCAAGGTTTCGACGCTGGGCTTCCACGTTGATCCCAAGCCCTTCGAGGGCAAGGTCATCGCCACCACCGACGAGGCCATCGTCGTCAAGACGGGGCGGGCCGAGTTCGCGGTGCTCGACAAGGCCCTCGTCACCGACGTGCCCGACGAAGGCGCCAAGGTGCAGGTCGAACCGTATGCGCGGCGCCGCTTCGACGGCTTGCGCGCGGATACGCCCGAGGAGAGCACTGAGTTCACCGCCGACGGCCAGCCGTACACGGTGAAGCGGCTCATCCTGGGTTCCGCGCCGGCCAAGCTGCCGATCCCCGAGCCGCAGTGCCCCGAGCTGCAGGAGCTGATCCACCAACTGGAGCAGTTGCCCGCGCCCGATGGATTCCGCCGCATCACGCACCTGCTGGTGGATGCCGGCGCGCGGGACTTCACGGTGGTCGATCCGAGCCCCAGCAACATCATCGCCACGCCGCCGGCCATCGGCTTCACCGTCGCTTCGGCGAAGTTCCAGGGGCGCGTCACCGTGCTCTACGAACGCGGCCTCGACACCTACGCGGTGGAGCTGCATCGCGAAGGCGAGCTGGTCGAGCGGGTCGATGAAGTGTTCTTCGACACCTTGGGCCAGGTGCTGGAGCGGCTGATCGACGACGGGAGCTGGCGCCTCATCCGCGTACAGCGCCTGTCCGGTCGCAAGCCCGTCCAGCACTGATCCCCTCACGTCCCCAAGCGGCTTCCCGTCCTCGCGGCGGGAAACCTTCTTCCTTCACCGTTGGAGACCACTTCCATGACTGTTCGATTCAAAGGCACCGAGCTTCGGCCCGTGCTTGCCGAGGCGGCGGCCAACCAGTGCCGCGTCATCCTGGTCAAGGACCAGGGCGTGTATTTCATGGCCGAGCACGGCGAGAGCCGGCCCGATGGGCGGCGCAAGACCATCGCCTACGCCGTGGGCTGCAACCCCGATGTCGATGCGTTCGACGACTGGTGGGAACTGGCGCGCGCCGAATTCGGCGGCGACGACTTCGGCGAGTTCTTCGCCCTGCAGGAACGGGTCCTCACCCGTATCCTGCACAGCGAGGACGACCTCGAAGTGTCGGCCACGGTCACGCACCTGTCGATGCAGGCGGTATCCGCTGCACCGGCCGGCCACTGACCGTACTGCTTCCCAGCCCCCTTCACGGGGGCTTCTCTTTATCTCGTGCCGCGGCCCATGGCCGCATCGCACGCGCTCGTCTCCAGTCCGGCTCGGGCCGCTCACGCCGGCATCTGCCGGTGCCACCGCCTGGTGACGCCTGCATGCGAGACCCGTTCAAGATCGAGCAACCGACCTGCATCAGCTTCAGCGGCGGCCGCACCAGCGCGTACATGCTCTGGCGCGTGCTGCAAGCCAACGGCGGCCTGCCCGCAGATGCCGTCGTCTGCTTCGCCAACACCGGAAAAGAAGTGGAAGCCACCTTGCGCTTCGTGCGCGACTGCGCCGAGCACTGGCAAGTGCCGATCCACTGGCTGGAGTACCGGCCCATCGAACCGGGCTTCGTGGTGGTGGACTTCGATACCGCCAGCCGCGCGGGCGAGCCCTTCGAGATGCTGGTCCGCAAGCGGCAGTACCTGCCCAACCCGGTGGCGAGAGGGTGCCACTAATGCGGACAGCCGCCGGTGCCGATTGCCGCTCGCGCGGGCGCGCGCCTGGCGCCACGCTGCCGCCATGTTCCGCTGACGCCCGTCAGCAGCATGCCCAGGCAGTCTCGATCTTCAAGACTGCGACGCGGTTCCGACCGCGTTGATCAACCAGTTCGCTCCGGCATCCCAGCGCGAACAGCCATCGGTTCTCCCGATGGTGATGCCACCCAAGCTGTTCCTTCAACCCACGCGGGGGTTCCACACCTTCCCCGCCTTGGGTCGGGTGTGTCTCCGCCTCATTGTTCTCAGGAGATTCACCATGACCACTTCCACCGACAAGTCCTACTTCGACCTGCACATCACCGGACTCGGGTATCTCAATCGCATCCGCGAAGTGAAGCCCAAGAAAGGCGATGCGTTCCTGGCCTGCGACATCGCGGCGCTCAACGGCCCCAGCGATGACGTGGCCTACGTGCGTTTCGACACGCGCGTCTCGGGCTCCGAAGCGCAGCACCTCGTGCGCCGCTGCATCCAAGCGGTCGATGCCGAGAAGAAAGTGATGATCGGCTTCCGTCTGGGCGACCTGTGGGCCGACACCTTCACCTACTCCAAGGGCAAGCGTGCCGGCGAGCAGGGGGTGAGCTTCAAGGCCCGCCTGCTGTTCGTCAGTTGGATCAAGGTCGACGGCAAGCTCGTCTACAAGGCCGAGCCCAAGCCGACCGATGCCGACCAGCGCGACGAACGCGACGTGCGTAACACGGATGTCCCCGCGACGTTCGCTGAGCCGCAAGCCGCTGCGTTCGAGCCCGCCAGGCCCGCCGCCGAAGCTGCCGACGAAGCCACTGCCGATGCGCCTGCATTGGAAGTTGCCGAGTCGTTCTGATCCGCAAGGCCCCGACTCTGAATTGAGTCCGGGGCCTTGTCTTCTCCCACTCGCGTGCGCATGCGACCGTCGCCATGACGGCCGTGTGCGTGATCGCAGCTTCGTCCGCAGGAGTTCTTCATGATCACCATTCCCGGCCAATTGGCCATCAAGACCATCCACGGCCGTAACGGCGACTTCAACGTCGGGCGCCTTGCGACCTCCATCGGCGAGTTCGTCGTGAAGAACGCCGAACTCGACCAGTACGCCGAAGGCAAGTACGAGGGCGATTTCGCCATCGCGGAGATTCGCCCGTCCACGTACACCGCCAACGGCCGCATGGTCATTGAGATCCGCGCCCTCCTGGGTGGGATGACTTTGTCCAACATCGACGCCCTGAGCCGTGACGACGCCCGCCGGCTGAGTCCGCAGGAAGTCGATCCGATCGACGAGGAAGCGCAGACCGCCACGCCGACGCCGACGACCGCCCCCAAGGCGGCCGGCCGGAAGAAGGCGCGCAGCTCGCGCGACCCGCTGGTCGATACCACGCCGTTCGGCAGCGAGCCGGCTGCTGCGTCTGCCGAGGCTACGGCCCATGCGGACGACGACGGCGACGCGGCGCTGTTCGGCACACTCTGGCCGCTGGGCGATGTCGTCAAGCTCGATGCCACCGTGGATCGGCGCGTGCTGCGTCAGCAGCGCGACCGCCTCGGCGACCTGGGCTACGAGTTCGCTCCGCTGTCCCAGGACTGGCACCTCACCAGGGTCTGATCCCATCGCCATTTCGCGCCGCATGCCTGCGGCTTTCCACCACCCGCCGGGGCTCCTTCCCCGGCGGGAGGACTCCGGCCCTTTCTCACAGGAGTCATTCCATGGGCTGGACATTCGTTCGATTGACGCGCGATCAGTTGATCCGCGAGCTGACCGCAACCGAGGAAACCGAGCGGTCGCGCAGTGAGGTCATCGACCACACGCTGGTCGGCAACGTGCTGTGGACGGTGGCGCGCGTCACCGCCAAGCAGGCCGGCGTCCTGGGTCTCGCACCCGGCGAGTCGGCCACCTTGATCGGCTGCCATCTGCTGGAAAGCGAGGGCCGCGAATGGGGCTACAAGTTCCTGGTCGAGGCCGAGCACCCGTACTACTACTCGTGCCCGCTGCGCTATCTCGACATGGCGCCGCAGCGCTGCGCCACCTGGCGCGCAAGGGTGCATGCCTTCCACCAGCAGCCGACGCGCAAAGCGGCCGGCGATGCAGCCACCGACTGAGGCGAACATGGACACCCTCATGTCGTCCTTGCGGCCCGAGCTGCTTCGCTTCGTCGAAGACCAGTTGGCCAACAACGAGGTTTCCGACGACGACGAACTGCGCGAGCACTTCATCGCCAACGGCCTGAGCGAAGAACAGGCGTGGCAGGCACTGACCTACCGCGCGCTGTACCTGCGACACGTCTTTCTCGACGGCTTCACGCCGATCCTCAAAGGCCAGGAAGCGCTTTGCTTCAACCCGCACAGCCGCGGCTGGGAGCCGGTTCCGAACCCATAGGCCGGCCTTCACGCGGCGCACTTCTTCATCCCTTTCATCAGGCCCTGTTCAGCAGGGCTTTTCTTCGTCCTACGCAATCGCACGCATCCGGCCTCGGCCGCTGGATGCCGATTGCTCCATTCCGCAAGGAGATCATCATGCAACTCGCATCTCGCTTCGCCCCTCGTTCCCCGGTGCTGCGCGCCGACCATCCGTTGTCGGACGATCAGATTCGCACCGTGGCCCCATCCATCTTCGCGGACACCCCGCACGAAAGCCGCTCCGAACGGTACAGTTACATCCCCACGGCGGCTGTGCTGACCGAACTGCGCAGAGAAGGTTTCCAGCCGTTCATGGTGCGCCAGACCCGCGTGCGACACGAGGATCGCCGCGACTACACCAAGCACATGCTGCGCCTTCGCCACGCCAGCCAGATCAACGGCGCCGAGGCGAACGAGATCATCCTGCTCAACTCGCACGACGGCACCAGCAGCTACCAGATGCTCGCGGGCATGTTCAGATTCGTCTGCCACAACGGCCTGGTGTGCGGCGACACCTTCGCCGACGTGCGCGTGCCCCACAAGGGCAACGTCACCGATCACGTGATCGAAGGCGCCTACGAGGTGCTGCACGGCTTCGAGCGCGTGCAGGACTCGCGCGACGCCATGCGCGTCATCACCCTCGACGACGGCGAGGCCGAAGTCTTCGCCAGGTCGGCGCTGACCTTGAAGTACGACGAGTCGGGCAAGGCCTTGCCCATCACGGAGACGCAGATCCTGCGGCCTCGTCGTTTCGACGACAACCGTGCCGATCTTTGGTCGGTCTTCAACCGGGTTCAGGAGAACCTGGTCAAGGGCGGCCTGACTGGCCGTGCCGCCAACGGGCGCCAGCAGCGCACGCGACCCGTTCAGGGCATCGACCAGAACGTCCGGCTCAACCGGGCGCTTTGGCTGCTCGCGGATGGCCTGCGTCAGCTCAAAGCCTGACCCACAAGCGGATCGTGCCTCGCGGCATGGTCCGCTTTTTCTTTGGCGGCGCTGTGCTGCCAGCGCACCACGTTCAGTTTGGTTCGGTGTAACCCTAATGCGGCAATTCGCTGCCGCCGCGAAAATTGCGGTTCGACTGCATACCTCCCTGGCTTTTCCTCCCTGAGCCAAGCAGTCATCTTTGCCGCCTCGGTGTTCCCGGGGCGGTTTTCTTTTATGGCCGTCCTTCCAGGCCGCGGGCGATGCGCCAGCGCAAACAGGGTTGGACGCTGGGTCGGTTTTCCGCTCCCGCTGTAGGCGCACCTTGGCGCAGGCTATGTCCCATGTCCGTCGGCGTTGCCGACAACATGCCCAGGTAGTCCAGACCTTCAAGGCTACGGTGCGTTGCGACGCACGGTCTGATTCTTCACCACGACGCTCACCGCGTCTTCTTCCATCCCCCTGGGGCAGTGACTGCCCTCGCGGTTGGTGCTGTCTCCGCTCACTTCGAGGACATCACCATGCCTGCACCTTCTTCCCCCAAGACGCTCTATCGCATCGACGAATGCCCCGACCTGATGGCCGATGGCGTCGTCGGTGACGAGAACGGCAACCTGGTCTTCATCTCCCTCTGGGCGCGCGACACCGCCGTCCAGGAATTCCTGGCCCGCCTCACCCTGGGCCGGGACGAACAGGGACTGGATCAGTTCCACGTCATCACCGAGCAGGGCGCCAGCATCCCGGTCTTCGTCGGCAACGTCGAGAACCTGGAGAAACGCAGCGCACGCGCCTACCGGCGCACGCTGTTCGGCTCGCTGACCAACATCTGGCTGTTCGATCGGCGCTGCGTCAAACCCGACAAGGCCAACGCCAGCGCACTGGCGCTCCTGCCTCGCGATTCCACGCACCGGCTCGACCGGCTGTGGACGCTGGTGCGGGACACGTGCCCGCTGCCGCTTCTCGATCCCTGGCGCGACAGCGTACTGGAACTGCTGCAGGCGAAGTCGATGCTGACGCGCCTGCCGTTCGCCCTCGGGCCTCTGGAAGGCCATCGGCTCGCCATCGACGTGCCGACGCTGACCGAGGTGCTGGGCGGCCTGATCCGCAGCGGCGCGCTCGTCGGCGGCGCACCCGCCAGCCGCACCCCCTCGGCGCAACCGCTCGAAGCGGTGGCTTGAGGTTCCTTCACCGGACATGCACGCGCGCATGTCCGCATCCCTTCATCTTCAATGCCAGGAGATTCCCATGGCCCTCATGTTCCCGCGGCTCGCCCGCAACTTCGTCAAGAACGGGCACTTCCCCACGGATGAACCCACGCTCGAAAGAGCACTCACCGCACTGGCGCCCGCCGAGGCCTCGGCCGGGCCGCTGTGCATCCTCGATCCCTGCGCCGGCGAAGGCGTGGCGATCGCCGAAGCCGCGCACGCCCTCGGGCGCGAGCAGGTCCAGGCCTTCGCCGTCGAGTACGAGGCCGAGCGCGCACGCCATGCCCGGCAACTGGTCGATCGCTGCATCCACGGCGACCTGATGGACACACTGATCAGCCGGCAGAGCTTCGGCCTGCTGTGGCTCAACCCGCCGTATGGCGACCTGTCCAAGGACACCAACGGCAACGTCGGCTACCAGGGCCAGGGCCGCGCTCGGCTGGAAAAGCTGTTCTATCAGAAGGCGCTGCCGCTGTTGCAGTACGGCGGCGTGCTGATCTACATCGTCCCGCACTACGTGCTCGACGCCGAGCTGGTCGGATGGCTGACCCGGCACTTCGCCGAGTTGCGCATCTACCGCGCGGTGGACACGCAGTTCAAGCAGGTCGTGATCTTCGGTCGCAAGGTTCGCCAGCGCGACCAGGCATCGGAGTCTGTCAAGGCCACGCGCGCGCTGCTGCTGCAGATAGGTCTTGGCGACGCCGAAGCGGAAGAGCTGCCAGTCGAATGGCCGTTCCTGCCCTACACGGTGCCTGCCACGGCCGAGCCGGAGCACTTCTACCGCGTGACGATGGAGCCCGAGCAGTTCGCCGAGGAAGTCGGCCGACTGCAAGGGCTCTGGCCGACGCTCGACACGCACCTGGGCGCCGCGCAGCAGTCGCTGCGGTCCCCGGCGCGAGGTTTATCGCATTGGCATCTCGCCTTGGCACTCGCCGCAGGTGCGATCTCCGGAGTGGTGAAGTCCAAGACGGGCCGCGTGCTCGTCGTCAAAGGCGACACCCACAAGGAGAAGACCTTGCACACGGAGTACACCGAGCGCGACGACGGTTCCGTGGCCGAGACGCGCATCCTGACCGACAAGTTCGTGCCGGTCATCCGTGCCTGGGACATGACACCAGGCTCGCCGACCTGCGGCGAGGTGTTGACCATCCGCTGATCGCTGTTCCCTGACGGTCGCCGTCGATCTGTTCTTCCACTGCGGCTTCGCGCCGTTCTTCTCTTCCCACCCCGGGGCATGCCATCGCCCCGCAGGGGGAGGTGCATGCCCCATCTTCTTTGGAGCATCACCATGTCCCTCGATACCGAAGTCGTTCCCGCCGCTGATGGCACGCCCGTCCAGAGCGACGTGCTCGAAGCGACTGCTTCTCCCCTGGCGATGAGCCTTCAGGATTTCGTTGCCGAATTCGGCGACGAGCTGCTGGACTCGCTCAACCGCGCCAACCCTCCCGTCTACACCGGCCAGGCCCGGCCGCATCGCCAGCTCGTGCTGGCCAGTCTCAAGCGCAAGCTGTTCGGCGCGCAGGCCGAGGTGGTGCATGCCGTTACCGAGCTGCTGGCCGACCGCGGCGAACGCGCCGCGATCGTCAATGGCGAGATGGGCTGCGGCAAGACCACGGTCGGCATCGCCACGGCGGCCGTGCTGCACGCCGAAGGCTATCGCCGCACGCTGATCCTCTCGCCGCCTCACCTGGTCTACAAATGGCGCCGGGAAATCCAGGAGACGGTGGCCGGCGCCAAGGTCTGGGTGCTCAATGGCCCGGACACGCTGGTCAAGCTCATCAAACTGCGCGAGCAATTGGGCGTGCCGGTACGCGGCCAGGAGTTCTACGTTCTCGGTCGCGTGCGGATGCGCATGGGTTTCCACTGGAAGCCCGTCTTCAACGTGCGGCGCACGCGGCACGGCGAAGTGGGCGCATGCCCGGACTGCGGCCAGGTCATCACCAATCTCGACGGCGAGCCGATCAACCCGGTCGAACTCGAAGCCGAGGACTACCGCCGCCGGTGCAGCCATTGCGCCGCACCGCTGTGGACGCTGATGCGACCGCGGAGCCTGTCCGCCAGCGACCAGTCCACGGCCGTCTTCAAAGCCTTGCAGCGCATCCCGACCATCGGAGAGGTCACGGCGCATAAGCTGATGAAGAAGTTCGGCGACGGCTTCCTGGCCTCAATGCTGGGCGACAACATCCACGAGTTCATCAACCTCATGGATGCCAACGGTGAGCTGGTGTTCTCGGATCGTCAGGCGCACCGCATGGAGCGGGCGATGGCGAACATGGAGTTCGGCTTCGGCGAGGGCGGGTATCAGCCCAGCGAATTCATCAAAAGGTACTTGCCGCAAGGCACGTTCGACCTGCTCATCGCCGACGAGGCGCATGAGTACAAGAACGGCGGTAGCGCCCAAGGCCAGGCCATGGGCGTGCTCGCAGCGAAGGCGCGCAAGGCCTTGCTGCTCACTGGCACGCTGATGGGCGGCTACGGCGACGACCTGTTCCACCTGCTGTTCCGAGCCCTGCCTGGGCGAATGATCGAAGACGGCTACCGCCCGACCAAGAGCGGCAGCATGACCTCGGCCGCGATGGCGTTCATGAGGGATCACGGCATCCTCAAGGACATCTATTCCGAGAGCACGGGCACGGCGCACAAGACGGCCAAGGGCAGCAAGGTCTCGGTGCGCACGGTCAAGGCGCCGGGCTTCGGCCCGAAGGGCGTGCTGCGTTGCGTCCTGCCGTTCACGGTATTCCTCAAGTTGAAGGACATCGGCGGCAACGTGCTGCCGTCCTACGACGAGGAGTTCCGCGAGGTGGCGATGGACACGGCGCAAGCCGCGGCTTATCGCGATCTGTCGTTTCGTCTGACCTCGGCGCTGAAACAGGCGCTGGCCAAGCGCGACACGACGCTGCTCGGTGTGGTCCTCAACGTGCTGCTGGCCTGGCCGGATTGCTGCTTCCGGTCGGAGACGGTGGTGCACCCGCGCACACGCCAGACCTTGGCCTTCGTTCCGGCTCAGTTCAACGAGCTGGAGGTGATGCCCAAGGAGCGCGAGCTGATCGAGATCTGCAAGCAGGAGAAGGCTGCGGGTCGCAAGACGCTGGTCTATTCGGTCTACACCGGCACGCGCGACACCACGTCGCGCTTGAAGGTGCTGCTGGAGCAGGAAGGCTTCAAGGTGGCGGTGCTGCGCGCAAGCGTGGATGCCTCCCGCCGCGAGGACTGGATCGCCGAGCAGTTGGACCGCGGCATCGACGTGCTGATCACGAACCCCGAGCTGGTGAAAACCGGCCTGGACCTGTTGGAGTTTCCGACGATCGTGTTCATGCAGTCGGGCTACAACGTCTACAGCCTGCAGCAGGCGGCCCGGCGCTCATGGCGCATCGGCCAGAAGCTGCCGGTTCGCGTGATCTACCTCGGCTACGCGGCTTCCTCGCAGATGACCTGCCTGGGGCTGATGGCGCGAAAGATCATGGTCTCGCAGAGCACGTCGGGAGACGTGCCCGAGTCGGGATTGGACGTGCTGAACCAGGACGGTGATTCCGTCGAGGTGGCACTGGCCCGGCAACTCGTCGCGGCCTGATCCACCCACCCACGCCGGCTGCCCTTCGGGGCGCCGGCTTCTTTTTTCCGTGCATCGATGGCGCGCGATGAAGTCGGGCGCCTGCCAGTTCCCTTTGTTTGCTGCCCGAACGCTTCGCGGCGGCGATGGTGAGGGCTCCGTGTTCCAGGGAATTGCCCCATGCAACCACTCACCTGCGTCGCTCACCGCTTGGCTGTGCCTGCCTTGCTGGCCGGCTGCGTGCTCATCACCGGCTGCGCCGCCACGGGCACGACGAGCCCTCCCACTGTCCATGACTCGCTCCCCGAGCCTGCGGTGTTGGTCAGAACCATCGCCCCGGAGCCCGAGCCGGGCCTGATCCCGGTGGCCCGCTACGGGCGCTACACGCTGGTCGAGATGGTGCCGGAACCGGCAC
>NZ_CYTY01000012.1:54929-147464 GCF_001298995.1 Achromobacter sp. 2789STDY5608615 | reverse complement strand
GCCGAGCGCAAGCCCGATTCCCGCGGCTCCGGCACCGAGCGCGCCGGCCGCCGAACCCGCCGATTCCCACGTGCCCCAGGAGGCCCAGCCATGACCATCCCGCAGCTTCCCGACGAGAACGCCGGCCGCGCGCGCTGGTTGAAGATCACAGCGGCCGCATGGCTGCTGCTCGTGAGCATCCTGGCCGTGGTCAACAGCGTGGGCCTGTCGCGCCTGAGCGAGCAAAGCCAGGCCAGCGCCCAGGATGCCCACGTGCAGGCGCTCAACACGCGCGTCGCCGAACTCGAACAGCAGGCGGCGGCCTCGAAGAACCAGCCCAAGCCCGTCACCCAACCCGACTTCGAGGCCGCCCGCAAGTTGCTGGACGAACGCCTGGCACAGGTGGAGCACACCCAGGGCGCAGACGCCCATGCCGGCGACTTGCAGGCGCTGCAGGCGCGCATGGGCGACCTCGAAGCTCGCATGAAGCGAACCGCCGCGCCTGCCGCGGCACCCCGGCGCACCGCCGAGCCGGCCAAGCCCAAGGTGCCCGAACCGCCGTTCAACGTCGTGGGCGTGGAGCTGCGCGGCGGCGAGCGCTTCCTGTCGGTGGCGGCACCCAAGGCGTCGTCGGTGCTGGACGTGTGGCTGCTGCGCGAAGGCGATGCCGTGGGCGCGTGGCATCTGCTGGCGATCGAGGCGCGCGCCGCCGTGTTCCGCGTGGATGGACAGACCCAGCGCCTCGCGCTGCCGTAGGAGCCGGCCATGAAGCACGCCGCGATCTGCTTCGCCGCCATCCTCGCCGCTGTCGCAGGAACGGCAGGCACGGCCTCGGCACAGTCGGCGCCGGTCGCGTCCTCGCGCACGGTGCCCGCCCAGATTCAGAACAGCAGCGACGCCGCGCTGGACGAACGGCTGGCGCGCGATTGGGGCCTGCGCTCCGATGAGTGGGCGCGCTACCGCCAACTGATGCAGGGGCCGCTGGGCATCTATTCCCCGAACCTCGATCCGCTCACGGCGCTGGGCATCGAGGCGCGCAGCGACGAGGAACGCAACCGCTATGCGGAGCTGCAGGTGCAGGCGGAATCGAAGCGCGTGGGCAAGACGCTGGCCTACCAGCGGGCCTACGACGCGGCGTGGAAGCGGCTCTATCCGGGACAGCAGCGCGTGAACATGCCGGGTGCGAAGGCGCCGGGCGCCGGCAACCGGGGCTCGGGCCGGCTGGCGGTTTTCGTGAAGGCCGAGTGCCCGTCGTGCGAGCAGCGCGTGCGCCAGCTGCAGGTGGCCGGCACCGCCTTCGACCTCTACATGGTCGGCAGCCGCCAGGAGGACGCCCGCATCCGCCAGTGGGCGACGCAGGCCGGCATCGACGCCGGCCGCGTGCGCTCCCGCACCATCACGCTCAACCATGACGCCGGGCGCTGGCTGTCGCTCGGCCTGCCCGGCGATCTGCCCGCCGTGGTGCGCGAGGTCAACGGCCAATGGCAGCGGCAGTAACCCGCCGTGCAGGCTGCGCGGCCTTGGTCCTCGGCCTCAGCGCCCATGCCGCCATCGTCTTCGGCCAGGAGGTGCCACCACCCGCCTACCAGCTCGCCGCCCAGCAGGCGGGCGTGCCGTCGCCGGTGCTGTATGCGGTGGCGCTGCAGGAGAGCGGCGCCCGGCTGCGCGGCCGGCTGATCCCGTGGCCGTGGACGCTCAACGTCGCCGGCCGCGCCGAACGCTATGCCACGCGGGCCGAGGCCTGCGCCGGCATCCGCCGGGCGCTCGCCCGCACGCCGGTCAACCGCATCGACGCCGGCCTCGGCCAGGTCAACCTCGGCTACCACGCGCACCGCTACGCGCATCCCTGCGAGCTGCTCGACCCATACCGCAACCTCGCCATCGCCGCGGAAATCCTGCAGGAGCAGCACACGCCGGGCGAGGACTGGCTGGTCGCCATCGGCCGCTACCACCGCCCCGCGGGCGGGGCGCCCGCCGCCCGTTACCGCCGCAGCGTCCACCAGCACCTGACCCGCGTGCTCGGGCCGGGAGCCTCACTTCCCTCTGCCCGGAGTCCCATGCCATGAACCGCATCCTCGTCGCCGCGACTGCGGCGCTGCTGGCCACCACCGCAGACGCGCAGGACCGCGGCCCCGTTACCAAGAACAGTTCCCCGCCGCTGATCGTGGTCGAGGACAAAGGCGGCACCTCGGCGCTGCCGTACTACCGGGCCTTGAATCCGCAGGATGCGCAGCCCGGTCAGCCAGCCACGCCGCAAACCAAGCCGCGCATTGGCGGCCCGGCCGAAGCCGAGGCGGCCATGCTGCCGGTGCGCTCGATGCGGCTGACACCCGGCGACGAGCCGCGCCGCGTGATCCGCGCGCCGGGCCTGACGCCGCTGTTCCTGATCGGCGACGACGACCGCTCACGAGCCTGGCTCCAACGACGGGGCAAGGACTTGCAGGCGCTACGCGCCGTGGGCTTGGTGGTCAACGTGGCGACGCCCGAAGCCCTGGCCGCGCTGCGTCGCCTCGCACCGGGCTTGATGCTGTCGCCGGCCTCGGGCGACGAGCTGGCGCAGCGCTTGGGGCTCAAGCACTACCCGGTGCTGATCACCGCCACCGGCATCGAGCCCTGACGTGACGTGAAGCACCCGCCATGCCCCAGTCCCAAGCCGTCGAAGTCTTGCTGCGGCCAGCGGTGGAGCTATACACCGTCGCGGTCTGTGCGGGCGCCGCGTTTCTGTGCCTGGTGGCCCCGTGGTCGCTCGCGCTGAGTCCCTTGCTGGGCCTGGGCAGCGCGCTCGCTTTCCTCACCTTCGGCGCGCTGCGCTTTCGCGACGCCTGGGCCATCCTGCGCTACCGGCGCAACATCCGGCGCCTGCCGCGCTACGTGATGACCAGCCGCGACGTGCCGGTCAGCCAGCAGCGGCTGTTCGTCGGCCGGGGCTTCCACTGGGACCAGCGTCACACGCACCGACTGATGCAGACGTATCGGTCGGAGTTCCGTCGCTACGTGGAGCCGACGGCAATCTATCGGATGGCACGGCGCATGGAAGAGCGCCTGGAGTTCGCGCCGTACCCGTTGTCCAAGATGGCGAAGGCCCTGGCCTGGGACAGCCCGCTGAACCCGGCGCGGCCGCTGCCGCCGGTGGGCGGCCTGCCGCGGCTGCACGGCATCGAGCCGCACGAGGTCGACGTCACCCTGCCGTTGGCCGAGCGCGTCGGCCACAGCTTGGTGTTAGGCACCACGCGCGTCGGCAAGACCCGCCTGGCCGAGCTGTTCATCACGCAGGACATCCGGCGCAAGGTCAATGGACAGCACGAGGTCGTGATCGTCTTCGATCCCAAGGGCGATGCGGATCTGTTGAAGCGCATGTACGTGGAGGCCAAGCGCGCCGGACGCGAAGGCGAGTTCTACGTTTTCCACCTGGGCTGGCCGGACATCAGCGCCCGCTACAACGCGGTGGGCCGCTTCGGACGCATCTCGGAAGTTGCCACGCGCATCGCCGGCCAGCTTTCCGGTGAAGGCAACAGCGCGGCGTTCCGCGAGTTCGCCTGGCGCTTCGTCAACATCATCGCGCGGGCGTTGGTCGAGCTGGGGCAGCGGCCCGACTACCTGCTGATCCAGCGCCATGTCATCAACATCGATGCGCTGTTCATCGAGTACGCCCAGCACTACTTCGCCCGGAACGAGCCCAAGGCCTGGGAGGTCATCGTCCAGCTCGAAGCCAAGCTGAACGACAAGAACATCCCGCGCAACATGATCGGCCGCGAGAAGCGCGTCGTCGCGCTGGAGCAGTACCTGTCGCAGGTGCGCATCTACGACCCTGTGCTCGACGGCCTGCGCAGCGCGGTGCGCTACGACAGGACGTACTTCGACAAGATCGTCGCATCGCTCCTACCGCTGCTGGAGAAGCTGACCACCGGCAAGATCGCGCAGTTGCTGGCGCCGAACTATTCGGACCTCGCCGACCCACGCCCGATCTTCGACTGGATGCAGATCATCAGGAAGCGGGCCGTGGTCTATGTCGGCCTCGATGCACTGTCGGACGCGGAAGTCGCGGCGGCGGTCGGCAATTCGATGTTCTCCGACCTCGTATCCGTCGCGGGTCACATCTACAAGTTCGGCATCGACGACGGCCTGCCGGGTGCCGCGACGGGCATCAAGGTGCCCATCAACGTCCATGCCGACGAGTTCAACGAACTCATGGGCGACGAGTTCATACCCATGGTCAACAAGGGCGGCGGCGCGGGCGTCCAGGTCACGGCCTACACGCAGACCCTCTCGGACATCGAGGCACGCATCGGCAACCGCGCGAAGGCGGGCCAGGTGGTGGGCAACTTCAACAACCTGTTCATGCTGCGCGTGCGCGAGACCGCCACGGCCGAACTGCTGACGCGGCAACTGCCCAAGGTCGAGGTCTACACGACGACGGTGATGAGCGGCGCCACCGACAGCTCGGACCCGACCGGCAACACCGCCTTCACCTCCAACACGCAGGACCGCATCAGCAGCAACAGCGTGCCGCTGATTGAACCGGCGCACGTGGTCGGGCTGCCCAAGGGCCAGTGCTTTGCACTGATCGAGGGCGGGCACCTCTGGAAGGTGCGCATGCCCTTGCCGGCGCCCGACCCCGACGAGGCCATGCCCAAGGATTTGCAGGAGCTGGCCGGCTACATGCGCCAGCACTACGTTGAGGCCGGCGATTGGTGGGACAACAATGGGCTTCCCGGACTGCAGGACCAAGCACTGCCCGACGACTTGCTCGCCGACTTCAAGCAGATGGCCAGCGCGGATGAAGGGGCCACGGCATGAGCGACCCCGCCGTCGCCGTCCAGCGCCAGCAGGTTCGCCAGCAGGGCCTGATCGCAGGCCTCATCACGCTGCCGTTCCGGCTGTTCGGGGTGTTGGCCGGTTCGCTGGTGCTGTGCATCGCGATCGAGTGCATCGGCATGCACTTCTTCTGGCCCGAGCAGGGCTGGCGCCATGCGCAGGGCATGCTGAACTACGAGCTGTCGCAGGTCTCGGAGCATTTCACGCAAAGCGTGCTGGTGCAGGAGCCGGGGCGCAGCGCCCTCCAGCTCGTCGAGTGGGCCTACCAAGGACTGTTCGTGAAAACGGGCCTGCTGGACTGGATACGCGACGCGGCGGCGCAATCGCGTGCCGGCGCGCGCAGCCAGGCGCAGGACTTCCGCTACTACATCGGTCAGCTCTACGTGCATGTCGAGAGCTACCTGATCGCCTCGGCGTACACAGTGCTGGTGTTCCTCGTGCGGCTGCTGGTGCTGGCCCTGACCTTGCCGCTGTTCCTGATGGCGGCCTTCACCGGCCTGGTGGACGGGCTCGTGCGCCGCGACGTGCGTGGCTTCGGCGCCGGCCGCGAATCGGGCTTCGTCTACCACCGGGCGAGAGCCAGCCTGATGCCGCTGGCGGTGCTGCCCTGGGTCACTTACCTCGCGCTGCCGGTCAGCGTGCATCCGCTGCTGATCCTGCTGCCCAGCGCGGCGCTGCTCGGCGTCGCGGTGTGCATCGCGTCGGCGACGTTCAAGAAGTATCTGTGAAAGCGGTTCAAGATAATCTCCGTCTCACTCTTCATGGCGACTCATCGACACCAAACATCCTTTGACCTTTGACACTGCATCCACCCTACATCTTCGAGGCCATGTGGCCACTCAGACACACGAACGCAAATGGCCTCAGCGGCGCCTGCTGCGTCCCGGCCACGGTAGCTGCCCAGTGAGTTCAGCCAAGCCACCGTCGTCCTCGACGCGTACACCGAAGCGGTTCACTTCGACCTCAGGTAAATCGTCGCTGTCGAACCAGAGCAGCGAGGTCGTGGTGTCAGTACGTGCGTAGTGCCTGGAGAGTTCCCAGAGATCGAGGCCCTTTTCCCAGTTGTCGAACCAGATGTCTTGTGCAACCTCATCTGTGTCGGCAGCACTGCTGCCTGAAGAACGGAGACGGTGAGCCACAGAGCCGACAGGAATGGCAGACCTGGGAGATATCCAAGCCCCAGCCTGTCGCAAACTGGTGGAGCGTGCCGCGTAGCGCACTGCACCGCGCTCCATGGTGACGAAGGCGCAAGGGATGTCGCTGAGGGAGGCGAACCGCGACGCAGCGGCGGGAAATGATGTGCTGAAAAGCGCCGCCATGCCCTGGATCAGCTCCAGCGAAGGTTCTTCCTTGGGCACAAGCGATAGCCATTGCTGATACGGCATCAGCAACTCGGCGGCGAAAGTGTCGCATGCGATTTCGTTCGGATGCCGCTTCGCATAGGACCAGGACGGCACCTCTTCGTGGCTCGATTCCAGCGCAAGGACGATATGCGCAATTTCGTGGCAGATGGTGAAGCGTTGGCGTTCTTCTGTCTCCAGCGAATTCACCGTGATCACGTGCTTGCCATTCGGCTTGGTGATCGTGTAGCCGGACTCCCCCTCACTAAGCTCCTCTTTCTTGACTTTGGCGTTGGCCGCGACCACATAGGGCGTCAGGTCTTCTCGGATGCCGGACACATCAACCTTCGCAACAAAGGCCCGTGCTTTCTGTGTGACATCCGCTTCATCCATATTCAGTCATCCTCGTCCTCGAATGCTCGCTGTATCCGGGCGATCAGTGTCGCGGGATCGGGCCTTGTATTTCCACGATGCCTCACGCCTGCTGCAGCCGAAAAGATGTCGATGCTGATGGAAGGATCGTTCAGCACGAATTCAACAAGGCGGGGATCGGCCTCCGCATGGTCGACAAGCCACATCACCAGCGCAGCATCTCTTTCACCTGGTTTGAGAACCTTCAGCAGCTTCTCGACTAAGTCCACTGACGGATTTGTCTTTTCGCCGGACTCCAGCCGGTGGACATAGGCATGGTCCACCGAAGACAGTTGACCGATTTCGCGCAATGAGAGGGTTCTGCGCTCGCGTAGCGTCTTGAGGGCGACGCCCAGGCCTGTTTGTGACATCCGTTCCGTTCCTTGTGGCTGCGGCGGACAACGGTGTGTGTCCGGTCCGAAGCAGTTGCGTTCTGCGGCACCAAGCCCACCATTTGCAGCTTGGCACCAAGTCTGATACATTGTTGTCCAGCCAGACAACAGAAGTGAGTTCTACGACTGCAGCAAGTTGATTTGGCTTGACTCGCCCGTTGTCTGCAAGAGCAACGAATTTTGCTTCAACCGGTGGTCATTGGCAACCCGGCCGGCTGGCCGGGGTCTCGATGGTTCAACTTTAGGAAATTCGCCATGACAGGCAAAAATCAGCATGTAGTTCCTCACCAGGACGGTTGGGCCGTCAAGGGTGCCGGCAATCAACGGGCAACCTCCGTGCACGATACGCAGCAGCAGGCCATTGACGCGGCGCGGGACATCGCACGCAACCAGCAGTCCGAACTGGTCATCCACCGTCCGGACGGTCGCATCCGTGACAAGGACAGCCACGGTAACGACTCCTTCCCGCCGAAGGGCTGAGTGCCATGATGGGCGTGCCCACCTACCATGTGCTCGCCCTGTCTGGGGGCGGCTATCGCGGCTTGTACACAGCGACGGTTCTTGCCGAGCTTGAAGCCGTGCTAGGCCGCCCCATCGCTTCGCACTTCGACCTGATCTGCGGCACCTCTGCAGGCGGGATGCTGGCCTTGGGGCTGGCCGCGGAAATCCCCGCCATTGAACTCAAAGCCTTGTTCGAACGACAGGGCTCCCGCATCTTTGGTTGCCGAAGTCTCGCTCGGCGCCTTCTGGGCTTCTGGTTGACCGCCAAGCACGACTCCGCAGGGTTGCGGGGCGTGCTGACCGAGCGCTTTCAAGACGCCACGATCGGCAACTTGAAGCACCGCGTTCTCGTGCCAGCCGTCAACTACTCGACGGGGCGCGGCCAGTTCTTCAAAACGCCTCACCATCCCTCATTTGAGATGGACCACCGCATGAGGATCGTGGATGTGGCGTTGGCGACCGCCGCTGCGCCCGTTTACTTTCCGCTAGCGCGCAACGATCGTGGCGTCTTTGCGGATGGAGGACTGGTCGGCAATGCGCCAGGACTGTTCGGGCTGCACGAGGTCAATACGTTCCTCGCGCCGAAACAGAATGCACTGGTCCGGGTGCTGTCCATCGGCACGATGACGATCGGTGCAACCGTCCGTGGCGGCGCCAGCCTCGACCGCGGATTCGGCAAGTGGCGCGGAGGGCTGTTCGATCTGGTGATCTCTGCCCAGGAGTCGTCGGTGGACTACATGCTGCGCCAGTCGTTGGGTAGCAACTACTTCCAGATCGACGACAAGGCCACGCCCGATCAAAGCAAGGACGTAAAGTCGCTGGACCGGGTTTCCATCGGCGCCACGAATACGCTGAAGGACCGCGGCAATCATGCAGCGCAGCGCGCGCTTGGCGACCCTCTTTTCCAACCGTTTCGAGCGCACCAGGCCGGCGCACCCACCTTCTATCACGGCCCCAACAAGAATGTGCCGGAGGCCGAATGCTGAACCTGAGCCCGCTTTTCTTTACCACCGTCGATGACGAATCCTGCATGCATGACGAGCTGGATCTGTCGCCCGAGCAACGAGCCTGGATCGCCAGCGCCCGAAATGATGTCAGGAACTGCCTTCGCACCGGAATTCCGCGCGTGCTGCGCGAACGCAGGTACACGGACGACGTGCCGCAGCCACGCTTCTTCACGCAAGGATCGTGGGCGTACAAGACCTTGAACGGCCCGGCACAACGGCCCCAGCAGGCGGATGTCGATGATGGTTGCTATCTGCCGTTGAGTTTTGTCTCGCAGACGAAGCGTCCCAGCAGGGCCACAACGGTGTTCTTTGCAGCTGCTGAAGAAGCCTTGAGGCTGTTGGTCGAGGAGAAGCACTGGAAGCTTGTCACCGACAAGCCGACATGCATCCGGATTGTCATTGCGGCCTATGCCCACATCGACATTCCGTTGTACGCCATCCCCGACGAAGAATTCGTCACGCTCGCGAAAGCCTCGATGGAGCGATACGGCTATGACTCGCTGACGGAGGCGGTGAACATGGCAGAGCGGGATGCCTGGACGGCATTGCCCGCTGATAAAGTGCTCCTGGCTCACCGCGAGTGCAACTGGATGCCCTCCGACCCCAGGCCTGTGAAGGAATGGTTTTTGGGCGAGGTGGAGGCCAAGGGCGAACAGTTCCGCCGCGTGATTCGCTACTTGAAGGCGTTTCGCGATTGGCGGTGGTCGAGCGGTGGACCGGCTTCGATTCTGTTGATGGCCGCTGCGGCTCCGCTATTCGAGAAGCGGGATCGGCGCGACGACCTGGCGTTGCTGGATGTCGTCGCGGCATTGCCGGCCCGGCTGCGCGCGGGGGTGAACAACCCCGTTGATGAGTCGGAGTCGCTTACTGCACGCCTTGGTAAAGAGGGCGTCGAAGAGGCTGCGAAAGCGTTCGAAGCATTCGAAAAAGTGCTGCGCGGAGCCACCAACGCCGGCAGCCCTTCACAGGCCTGCGTCTGGATGCAAGGCGAATTCGGTCCGCGTTTTCCGAACGAGCCGGACCGGGTCAAGGTGGTATCCGTTGTCGCCACCATTGCCGCAGCGCCGGCTACGGCTGGTCCGAGCGAATTGGTCGGGCGCACGAAGGCCGGATGAGCAGCGTCGCCGTGGTCTCCGATGTGGTCGAAGCCTTCAGGCTGCAAGGCTTCGAGTTTGTCGGCAAGACGGACGACGGCTGGTTCAAGCTGAGGGGGCCGTTGATCCCGTGCGGCGCGGACGATGGCATTCCATGTGAGGTTCAGCTCGACCCTACCTTCTTCGACCTGCCTCGCATTCGGCTGCTCGAAATTCCGCCTGAACTGCCCAATGCAGTTCCTCATCTTGGCGCGGAGGGCGGCCTTTGCTATCTGGCCAAGGGAACTGTCGTGCTGGACATCTACGATCCTGTAGGGCAGTCCTTGGCGTGCCTGCAACGGGCGGCAGCGGTGCTCGGGCAGATCTTGAAGGGCGAGATGATCGAAGATCTCGCCGAAGAGTTCTTTGCCTACTGGAACGGCTGGCTTTGTTTTGTGGACATGCAAGGCGAAGATCTGGGGCGACAAAACTGTATCGTTGCGCAAGCCAATGGGAATCCACTCTGGTTCATCACCGACAACGAAGATCGAACAACAAGAAAGTTGCATTCACTCGGCTACCAGGTCACTGATAAAACGGTGCTGACATACCGGGTCAAGACCACCGCGCAACCCCGCCCACTAACCAGCCACTGGCCCCCCGAAACGGTGGGGGACGTCTTGGCTTGGCAAAGCACCCTGGACCCACGGTGTCGGCGCAAGATTCACGAACGAATCAAGGAAGGGCAAAGCAAAAAAGCAAATGGCGTCCTGATCATCATCGAATCGCCACTGATGACCTACGGCTTTGCCGTGCTCTTTGACCACCAAGTGAGTCAAAAGACCAAGCTTGCTGATCGCAGGGATTCGAGTTTTGGGCTGAAGGTAATGCCCGTCTCAGTGATCAGGATCGATGACCGGTATCTGGCCCAGCGCAACATCCCCAAGTCGAAAACGTTGGCGGGGAAACGAATCGCACTTGTGGGTTGCGGCACGATCGGCGGATACCTCTCGGACATGCTGGTCAAGGCCGGGGCAGGATCATGCGGAGGGAAACTCACGCTGGTGGATTTTGATGGCCTCCTTCCACAGAACATCGGACGGCATCGGCTCGGCTTCCCGGACCTGTTGTCGAACAAGGCTGAGGCGATGGCGAAGGAACTCAAGCGCTTGTCGCCAGGCGTCGAGGTTCATGCGCTCCCCGTGGACGTGAGACAGGCCCAACTGGGAAAGCTGGACCTACTCATCGATGCCACCGGCGAAGAATCCCTCGGGCATTGGCTGTGCGGCCGCTACAGGGCTCCCACGCCCATGCTTTCTGTTTGGATCGAAGGGCCGGGAACGGCTGTGCGTGCGCTCCTGAGAACGAACGCATCGGGTGCGTGCTACCGATGCCTATGGCAGAGCCACAGAAGAGGCGAACTTCGCTCGACCATTGATGCTCTGCCTAACATCTTGGCAGGCCACGGGTGCGAGGGCTTGTATGTGCCATTTCCGGCTTCGGTGTCGGTGCAGGCAGCCAGCTTGGGTGCTGAGATGGCCCTTGATTGGGTCAAGGGCGTCCACTCTCCTGCATTGCGGACCCGGCTGATCGACCAGACCCATCATCTGGCCACGCCTGACTGCGATCCTCTGCGAGATCATGATTGCCCTCTATGCAATTCCTAGGGTCCTGGGCAACTGGCGACAAGAGCAGGTTGCTGCATTTTTCGACCCAGACGCTGGAGACATTCAGTCAGCATATCCAGGCTAGTGATACCGACTGCGAAGCGGGCGGACTCTTGCTTGGTTCTGTACATGGAGCCCATTTGCTCATTGAGCAGGCGACGGTTCCTACCGCGTGGGACAAGCGGTTTCGCTATCTGTTCGAGCGGATGCCGTTTGGTCATGAGGCTATTGCGTTGTCGCGATGGACGGCGAGTCAGGGAACTGTCCGCTATTTAGGCGAATGGCATACCCACCCGGAAGACCATCCCCAGCCTTCTAGCCTTGACAGATCTGAATGGACTTTGTTGGCAGCGCAGCGTCGGGACAAGCGGCCAGTGCTCGCTGTCATCATCGGGCGTAGATCTCTGTATGCAGAGTTGGTGCCGAGATCAGGCGAAGGGTCGATATTCTTCCCCGTGGAGTAGAGCACTAGCGCAACAACCATCATCGTCTTGACTTGCACCTCCACTCAGACGGTAGTGCATTAAAGACGACGTCATCGGGGAAATTCCTTCCTCTGCAGCGGAGTTTGCCGCGGAAAGCGGTGGCTGGCCGGTTCCGATTGATTGCGGCGCCGGAAGACCGGCCGTTTGAGCATCGAGCCATCCGCATCCCTCGGAGAACGGCTCGATGGAAACCACTCGCAATCCCGCGCAGGTTCGGCGCTTCGCCGTCGAGGCACCCTGGGCCGTGCGTGTTGCCGCGCTGCTGCTTGCCGCTGCCGGATTGCAGCCCGCCATCGCCGCTGACGCCTCCGACAACGCTGCGGAGCGCGAGATGCTCGCCGCGGTAACGCGCCAGCTCGAACTGCTGGACCGCCTCGCCGAGCACGCCGCCACCACCGCGCCGCAGGAGCGCGCCCGCTACCACTTCGACTACGCGCGGCTGCGCGCCGACCTGGAGCGCGTGCGCACCGGCGTGCGCGACTACCTCGTTCCGCAACGCGCCCAGCCGCGTGATCCCGTGCCGCTGGCCGGTGACTACACGCGCAGTAACGCGGCGCCTGCGACGTCGCCCAAGGAGGCGCCGTCGTCATGACGCCTTCCGCCGATCAGGTCGCCGCCTTCACGGCCAACGGCGGCTTCGCGCCCGGGGCCGTCTCCACCGTCGTGCTCGGCTTCGTCTTCGCCATCCTGCTGCTGTGGGGCGTGTGGGCGATGCGCACTGCCTATGTCGGCTGGGCCGAGCACCACCTGACCCAACGCCAGTTCCTCGGCGTCATCGTGCGCTTCGTCGCGATGTACCTGGTGCTGGGCTTTTTCCTCCTGTCCTGACCCCATGAAAGGTACTTCGCCATGAACGCTCCCGCTACTTCTCGCCGTCCCACGTCGCGGCCCGCCGCGCGCATCGCCGCGCTGCTGATCCCGCTGGGCATCGCCGCCACGCCGCTGCCGTCGTTCGCCGACCTTCCCACGCTGGAAGACCCGTCGCGCGGCACCGGCAGCGGCATCATGCAGACGCTGCAAAACTACGGCTACGACATCGTGCTGCTGATCGCGCTGCTCGTCGTCGCCTCGATGTTCGTCGGCGTCTGCTACCACGCCTACACGCGCTACGCCGAGATCCACACCGGCCGCGCAACGTGGGGGCAGTTCGGGTTGACCGTCGCGGTGGGCGCGATCCTGCTGGTCGTCGGCATCTGGCTGCTGACCAAGGCTACCGGCGTCCTGTAAGGCCCGGCAACGATGGCCGGCGCCCTGGAGAGTCCGTCGCGCGACGGGCTCGTGACCTTCCTGCCACACCGCCTCAACCGCCACCCGGTGGTCGTGCGCGGGCTCACGGCCGACGAGCTGTGGGTCTGCGCCGGGCTGTCCGGCGCGGCCGGTCTCGTGGCCGGCGTACCGCTGGCCTGGCTGACGCACAGCATCGCGATGGTGCCCACGCTGATCGTCGCCGGCATCGGTGTCGGTGTCTTCGTGGGCGGCGGCCTGCTGCGGCGGTGGAAGCGCGGCCGGCCCGACACCTGGCTGTACCGCCAGCTCCAGTGGCGCCTCGCGCTGCGCTACCCCGCGCTGGCTGCGCATGCGGGCGGGGGCCAGCTCATCACCCGGTCGGGCTGGTGGTCCACGCGGCGCCTGCGGCCCGATCCGTCCCTGCGTCGAGGTAGACCATGAGCCGATTCAAGAACGAGGTCGCGCACCTGCAGGCGCATGTGAAGACCTTGCGCCTGGCTGGCGCCGCACTGTTCGTCGTGGCGCTGCTGCTCGGCTTCGGCTGGTGGAGCGCACCCAAGAGCCTGACCATCCACGTGCCACCCGACCTGCGCTCGGGCAGCACGCGCAAGTGGTGGGACGTGCCGCCGGAGAGCGTCTACGCCTTCACCTTCTACATTTGGCAGCAGGCCCAGCGCTGGCCGACCAATGGCGAGCAGGACTACCCGCGCAACCTGCATGCACTGTCTGCGTACTTCACGCCGAGCTGCCGTGCCTTCCTGCAGCAGGACTACGAATTCCGGCGCAGCAACGGCGAGCTACGCCAGCGCGTGCGCGGCATCTACGAGATTCCCGGCCGCGGCTACGGCGACGAGCCGGCCATGCGCGTGCGCACCGTGTCGGCCAACAACTGGATCGTCACGCTGGACGTGAGCGCCGACGAGTACCTGGGCGCCGAGCAGGTCAAGCGCGCGCTCGTGCGCTATGCACTCAAGGTTGTGCGCATGGACGTGGACCCCGAGCGCAACCCCTTCGGCCTGGCGCTGGACTGCCATGCACGCGCGCCGGAGCGCATCGAGACCCCGCCGCCTGCGGCGCCGCCCGGCCGGGCCGCAAGCGCCGGCTCCAACTTGCAGGGAGACACCCCATGAAGTCCCTCGTGAAGCGTTCATCTGCGGCGGCCCTGGCTGGCCTGCTGCTGTGCCTGGCCTTCGTGCCTGCGGCCCATGCCGTCGAAATCCTGCGCTGGGAGCGCCTGCCGCTGGCGGTGCCGCTGGTGGTCGGCCAGGAGCGCGTGGTGTTCATCGAGCGCAACGTGCGCATCGGTGTGCCGCCCACGGTTGGCGAGCAGTTGCGCGTGCAGAGCGCTGGTGGCGCGATCTACCTGCGCGCGAGCGCGCCGATCCCGCCCACACGGCTGCAACTGCAGGACGTGGAGTCGGGCGCGCTGATCCTGCTGGACATCGCGGCCGAGCCGGCGAAGGCGGGCCAGCCTGCACTCGAACCCGTGCGCATCGTCGAAGGCGACGTGCCGGCGACGCGCTACGGCGAGCCGGCCAAGCCGGCGGACGACGATGCGGAGCGCACCGTACCCGCAGCGAAGCGCGCCACGCCGGTGGCGGTTGTGCTCACGCGCTATGCGGCGCAGAACCTCTACGCGCCGCTGCGCACCGTGGAGCCCGTTCCCGGCCTCGGCCGCGTCAATCTGCGCCGTGGGCTGGAGCTTTCCACCTTGCTGCCCACACTGCCGGTGCGTGCGCAGGCGCTGGCCGCTTGGCGGCTCGAAGACCAGTGGGTGACGGCGGTGAAGCTCACCAACGCCTCCGGGCGCTGGCTCGACCTCGATCCCCGCGCGCTGCAGGGCGACTTTCTCGCCGCGACCTTCCAGCACCCGAATCTGGCGCCGGCCGGCCGCGCCGCCGACACCACGGTGGTCTACCTCGTGACCCGTGGCCACGGCCTGGCCGAGTCGCTGCTGCCCAAGCTCTCACCGATCGACGCGACGGTGAACCTGCCGCCGGCCGCGGCGGCCGGCCAGGCCGAAGGAGGTGCCCGCCATGAAAAGTAACCCCCTCCTGAAGTGGCTGCTGATCCCGATGGCGCTGGTGCTGCTGTTCGTCGGCATCAAGATGTTCTCCGGGGATCGCGGCGCCAAGCCCGTTCCGGCCGGCAGCGCCAACTCGCTCACGCCCGAAGAGATGAAGGCGCTGGGCATCGAGGGCGACACGCCGCGCGATACCGTTGCCACACTGGTGGCCCAGGTCAAGCAGTTGCGCAACGAGCTGCAGACGGCGCTCAACGACAACAAGAACCAGAAGAGCGAGAACGAGCGTATGCGCGCGCGGGAAAGCGCGATCGACCAGCGCATCCAGTCCGCGCTGGATGGTGAACGCGGCCGCCTGCAGCAGGACCGCGAGCAGTTGGCCGGCGACCGCCAGCAGACCCAGGGCCTGCTGCAAGACCTGCAGCGGCGCCTGGATGGGCTTTCCGGCAAGGGCGGCCAGGCCGATCTGCCGGTCGGGCTCGGCCTGGAGGACGGCGACGGCAAGGGCTTCAGCGGCAGCCAGGGCGGCGCCGCGCGCAGCACCAGCGGCACGCGCTGGGTGGAACCGGACGATGCGAAGCCTTCGGCGAAGAACGGCAGCAGCGGCGGCCTGAACTTTCCGACCAGCTTCGGGCCGGCGCAGAAGACGCTTTCCGACACGGCCGACAACGTGGCCAGCACCGTCGCGGATGCAGGCAGCCGCGCCGTGGGCACGTCGTCCAAGCCGGTCTACACGGTGCCGTCGAACTCGACGCTGATGGGCTCCATCGCGATGACCGCGCTGATCGGCCGCGTGCCGATCGACGGCACGGTCAACGACCCGTACCCCTTCAAGGTGCTGATCGGCCCGGACAACCTCACCGCCAACGGCATCGACATTCCCGACGTGGCGGGCGCGGTGGTCAGCGGCACGGCCTCGGGCGACTGGACGCTTTCCTGCGTGCGCGGCCAGATTCGCTCGGTGACGTTCGTCTTCAACGACGGCACGGTGCGCACGATGCCGGAGGACGGCAACCGCAACCAGAGCGGCGGCGGCCAGGGCAATGGTGCAAACAGCACGACGCAAGGCGGCCTGGGCTGGATCAGCGATCCCTACGGCATCCCCTGCGTCAGCGGCGAACGGCGCAGCAACGCGCAGCAGTACCTGGGTTCGCAAGCCCTCATCACCGCGGCCGGCGCCGGCGCCGCTTCACTGATCAAGTCGGACAACGGCAGCGTGGCCGTGGTCGCTAACAGCAACGGCTCGCTTGGCACGGTAGGCATCAGCGGCAACGAGGCGATGGGCCGCATCCTGGCCGGGGGCGTCCGCGACATGGCCGATTGGGTCAACAAGCTTTACGGCCAAGCCTTCGCCGCCGTCTACGTGCGGCCCGGCGCCAAGGTCGCGGTGCATCTGGAGCAGCCGCTCAACATCGACTACGACGCCAAGGGGCGCCGGGTCAATCAACGCATCGGAGGCAAGCATGCGTCGGATTTGGATTGAATCGGCCGCGATCCTGTGCGCGGTCCTGGTGCTGGGCGGCTGCGCCACCAGCAAGGACAAGTTGCTGCCGCACGGCGATCACACCATGCTCGACGTGTGGAATCAGGAGACGGGCGGCAGCGCCGGTGGTGGGCAAGCAGCGCGGCAACTGCTCGATGCACGCCAGGACTTGCGCCGGCCGCTGACCGAGGCCGACGTGCAGGCGGTGCCCGCCGCCGCTGCCGCCTACACGCGCACCGCGGCCAACGAGATTTACCGCCAGTTCCGACGCCTGCCGAACCCGGACCTAGTGATGTACGTGTTCCCGCACCTGGCCGGCACCGACCCGGTGCCCGTGCCCGGCTACACCACCGTGTTCCCGCTCTACCAGCGCGTGCAGTACGCGATGCCTGGCGAGCGCCTGGAGGACTACTGATGGCTTGGTCGTTGCCCTGGGCACGCAAGGCCGTCACGCCCGCCGGCCCCGACCTGGATGCCGATGACGCCTGGTCGCAGCATGTCTCGACGCTGGCCGCGCACGGCATTCCCGAGCCCGGCAGCGCGATGGGCAGCCAGCCGCGCCCGCCGACCACCGAAGCGGACCTGCAGGCGCTCTACGGCGTGGCACCGTCCTTCGCCGACCTGTTGCCGTGGATGGAGTACCTGCCCGGCTCCAAGAGCATGTTGCTGGAAGACGGCCAGTCGGTTGCGGGCTTCTTCGAACTGGCCCCGGTCGGCACCGAAGGCCGTGAGATGGCCTGGCTGTGGCAGGCACGCGATGCACTGGAGAACGCGCTGCAGGACTCGTTCGACGAACTCGACGAGAACCCGTGGGTCGTGCAGCTCTACGCCCAGGACGAATCGACCTGGGACACCTACCTGCGCGGGCTGGCCGACTATGTGCGGCCGCGCGCCCAGGGCAGCGCCTTCACGGACTTCTACCTGCGTTTCTTTGGGCACCACCTGCGCGCCATTGCCAAGCCCGGCGGGCTGTTCGAGGACACCACGGTGACGCGGCTGCCGTGGCGCGGCCAGGTCCGGCGCGTGCGAATGGTGGTCTACCGGCGCGCGAACGCTACGACCGCATCGCGGCGCGGCCAGTCCCCCGAGCAGGCGTTGACGACGATCTGCGACCGGCTCGTGGGCGGCCTCGCCAACGCGGGCGTGAAATCCCGCCGCATGGAGGCGGCCGACATCCACGACTGGCTGCTGCGCTGGTTCAACCCGCACCCGACGCTGCTCGGCCCCAGCGCCGACGACCGCGAGCGCTTCTATGCGCTCACGCGCTACCCCGAGGCAGTCGAAGACGGCGAGATCGAGCTGGCCAGCGGAGACTTCGCGCAGCGCCTGTTCTTCGGCCAGCCGCGCTCGGACGTGGCGAACGGCACGTGGCTGCTCGACGGCATGCCGCACCGGATCATCGTGATGGACCGGTTGCGCATGCCGCCTGCGACCGGCCACGTCACCGGCGAAACGCGCAAGGGCGGCGATGCCGTCAACGCGCTGTTCGACCAGATGCCCGAGGACACGGTGATGTGCCTGACCGTCGTCGCGACGCCGCAGGACGTGCTCGAAGGGCACCTGAACCACCTGAGCAAGAAGTCGGTCGGCGAGACGCTGGCTTCGGAGCAGACGCGCCGCGACGTGCAGGAAGCGCGCGGGCTGATCGGCAGCGCGCACAAGCTCTACCGCGGTGCGCTTGCCTTCTATCTGCGCGGACGCGACCTCGCGCAGCTCGACGCCCGCGGCCTGCAACTGGTCAACGTCATGCTCAACGCCGGCCTGCAGCCGGTGCGCGAGGAAGACGAGGTGGCGCCGCTCAACAGCTACCTGCGCTGGCTCCCGTGCGTGTTCGATCCGGCCACCGACAAGCGCCAGTGGTACACGCAACTGATGTTCGCGCAGCACGCGGCGAACCTCGCGCCGGTGTGGGGCCGCAGCCAGGGCACCGGCAATCCGGGCATCACGTTCTTCAACCGCGGCGGCGGGCCGATCACCTTCGACCCGCTGAACCGGCTCGACCGGCAGATGAACGCTCACCTGTTCCTGTTCGGTCCCACCGGCTCGGGCAAAAGCGCCACGCTCAACAACATCCTGAACCAGGTGACGGCGATCTACCGGCCGCGGCTGTTCATCGTCGAGGCGGGCAACAGCTTCGGCCTGTTCGGCGACTTCGCGGCGCGGCTAGGCATGAAGGTGCATCGCGTTAAGCTGGCCCCCGGTGCCGGGGTGAGCCTCGCGCCGTTCGCCGACGCCCACCGGCTGGTGGAAACGCCCAGCCAGGTGCAGACGCTGGATGCCGACGCCCTGGACGAGGACCGCGACGAAGCGGCACAGGCAGCGGATGCCGACGAGCAGCGTGACGTGCTGGGGGAACTGGAAATCACCGCGCGGCTGATGATCACCGGCGGCGAGGACAAGGAAGAGGCGCGCATGACGCGCGCCGACCGCAGCCTGATCCGCCAGTGCATCCTCGATGCGGCCCAGCGTTGCGTGGCCAACCAGCGCACCGTCCTGACGCGCGACGTGCGCGATGCGCTGCGCGAGCGCGCCCGCGATACGGCACTACCCGAGGTGCGGCGCGCGCGGCTGCTGGAAATGGCCGACGCGATGGATATGTTCTGCCAGGGCGTGGACGGCGAGATGTTCGACCGGCCCGGCACGCCCTGGCCCGAGGCCGACATCACCATCGTCGATCTGGCGACCTTCGCACGCGAGGGCTACAACGCGCAGCTTTCCATCGCCTACATCAGCCTTATCAACACGGTCAACAACATCGCCGAGCGCGACCAGTTCCTCGGCCGGCCGATCATCAACGTGACGGACGAGGGGCACATCATCACCAAGAACCCGCTGCTTGCGCCCTACGTCGTCAAGATCACGAAGATGTGGCGCAAGCTCGGCGCCTGGTACTGGCTGGCGACGCAGAACATCGACGACCTGCCCAAGGCCGCCGAGCCCATGCTCAACATGATCGAGTGGTGGATCTGCCTCTCGATGCCGCCCGACGAGGTGGAGAAGATCGCGCGCTTTCGCGAGCTGAACGCGGCGCAGAAGGCGCTGATGCTGTCGGCCCGCAAGGAGGCCGGCAAGTTCAGCGAGGGCGTGATCCTTTCCAAGAGCATGGAAGTGCTATTCCGCGCGGTGCCGCCCAGCCTGTACCTGGCGCTGGCTCAGACCGAGCCGGAAGAGAAGGCCGAGCGTTTCCAGTTGATGCAGCAGTACGGCATCGGCGAACTGGACGCCGCTTTCAAGATCGCCGAGAAGATCGACCGCGCCCGCAGCATCGAGCCGCTGGTGCTCGATGCGCTGGCGTGACGGGGAGTCCACGATGCGCATCCCTCGCTTCGCGCCGTCCCGCACCGTCCTTGTCGTCGCGCTGCTGATGGCCGCGGCCCTGACAACGGCCGCATGGCTCGGCCTGCGGCCGCAGTCGCCGCCCGCCGAACCCGATTTTCCTTCGGCAGAAGCAACGCCTGCGCCGGCAACGGCACCAGCCGGCCCGCCCTGGCGCTATGGCCGCGCCGATGCGCGCTTCACGGTGGTCGAGTACGCCGACCTCGAATGCCCGTTCTGCCGCGCCTACTTCGCAGTGCTCAAGCGCTGGATCGACGCGCACCCGGACGTGAGCTGGCAATGGCATCACCTGCCGTTGCCGTTGCACGAGCCGGCCGCGTCTGCCGGTGCGCGCCTGGTGGAGTGCGTCGGCGAGGCCGGCGGCCAGGCCGCGTTCTGGCAGGCCGCCGAGTGGGTCTACACGCACACCCGCGGCGACGGTCAGGGCCTGCCCGAGGGCCTGCGCTATCCCGACCTCACGCCGGCCGCGCAGCAGTGCCTCGACAGCGACCGCCCCGATGCGCTGATCCGCGCACAGTCGGCGAGCGCGGCGCAGGAGGGCATCAAGGTCACGCCCACGCTGCGCCTGCAGGATCGCCAGTCCGGCAAGACGCTGCTGCTGCACGGCCCGGTCGAAGGAGATGCCTTGCTGTCCGCGATCGACCTGCTGGCGGCCAGTGCAGCGGCCGAGCCCGCATCGAAGGAAATGCCTGCCGAGTCTCTCGGAGACATGCCCAGGTAGCCACGATCTTCAAGGCTACGACGCGGCTTGGCCGTGCTGATCGACCCCGTTCGCTGCGCATCCCTGGACGCGAACAGCCACTGTGCATGCGGTGGCGGATGCCCGCTCTTCTGCCGCTTGTTCTTCATCGTCCCCGGAGGGTTTGTCCCTCCCGGGACAGGCGTCCTCCGACTTCATCCCGTGGAGGTTCGCCATGTCCTATGTCGTCGCCGACTCGCGTCCCGAGTCGCTCAGCCTGATCGCCGCCCAGCACGAAGACTGGATCATCCGCCAGGCCATCGCCTTGCTGGAACAACGCATCTTCAAGGCCGGCCCGATGCTGAACAGTCCCGCCGCCGTGCGCGACTACCTGCATCTGAAGCTGGTCGCGGAGCCCAACGAGGTCTTCGCCGTCGTGTTCCTCAACTCTCAGCACCAAGTCCTCGCCTACGAGCCGATGTTCAAGGGCACGGTCGATCAAACCTCGGTGTACCCGCGGGTGCTGGTGCAGCGCGCCCTGGCCCTCAACGCCTCGGCGGTCATCCTGGCCCACCAGCATCCATCTGGCATGACCGTGCCTTCGGCCGCCGATCAGGCGCTGACCGACCGGCTCAAAGCCGCCCTGGCGATAGTCGATGTCCGGGTGGTGGATTACTTCATCGTCGGCAAGGGCACGCCGTACTCCTTCGCCGAATCCGGCCTGCTGTAGCGCCGCTGACCGCCTGGTCCCCGCGGGAGCCTCGGCTGCCGCTTTTCTTTCGCCTGTCTGCCCAAAGCGGAGCGCGCGCGGTGCGCATTCCTTGTCGCGGTTGGACTGCCTTCGGCGTTCGACTAGAGCCTTGCTCTCATTCCCAGGACGCCCGCCATGACGGCTCCCTTCTTGAAACCCATCCCGCGGCTGCGGTGTACGCGCATCGCCTGCGCGGGAGGGCTGCTGCTGTGCCTGCTCGGCCAGGACGCATCCGCAGCCGACGTGCTGGTCGTGACCGACAGCCGCCATCCCGTGCAGTCCGCATCCGGCGCGCGCGTGATCGAGCTGGATCTGCCCGAGCGCATCGAGGCCGAACTGGCCGCGGGCCTGCCTGCCGATCCGGGCCGCGCGGCCGCGCTCGTGCAGCAACGCCTGCGCGATGGCAGCCAGGCACTACAGCGCCGCATCGGCAGCGCCTACCAGGGCGTCGCCGATGCCTGGGGCTTGGGGCTGGCCAAGGTGCCTGCCGTGGTGGTCGATCGCCGCTACGTGGTCTACGGCGAGCCCGATGTCGCGCGCGCCGTGGCACGCATCGAATCACATCGGAGGGCACAGCCATGAACCGCCTGCTGTCGGCGTCGTCGCGCCGGGCCCGCCTTGCCATCGCTTCGGTGCTGCTCGGCGGCGCCGCTTCGAGCTTCGCGCTGAACACGGCTACCATCGTGTCCTCGGCCCTGTCGCCCGACTGCCTGGAATATCGCGTCGTCGGCATCTGCTACTGGCTGTTCTGCACCTGGACGGGCTGCACGGTGCGCACCTCGGTGAAGGTGCGCCACTACATTCCCGACGCGGTGGTGTCGAGCTACAGCAACACCGGCGAGAACCCGTGGATCGAGGTGCGCGCCATGAGCATGCCCAATCCCACGGCGCAGGCCGGCGGCGACGGGACGACGAACCACGACAACGAGAACAACCTGGCGAAGTTCAAGAACGCCGACGTGATCGGGCATCCCGGCGGTTCGGTGTTCAGCCAGTTCGCCAGCGCGTCCGGCTACGCCTGCCAGGGCGCAGGCACGGCCTTCATGCCGTACCTGCTGAGCACCCTCGACACGCTGGCCTGGCGCTACAACGTCCCGGAGATGGTGTACCCCGAGGCGGTGATCCCCGGCATGCGCGAGATCGGCGGCCGCACGACGCTCAACCTGTGGGGCAACGTCTATCCGCGCGGCGGCTTCCTGCATCAGACCGACGACTACAAGAGCGGCGCCGTCGTCGCGCAGCGCGCGGGCGATGTCGTCACGCGGCGCATGCAGCCGCACGTCTACCAGCCGCTGCTCGCGAGTTCGAGCGACGGCTATTGGCCGGCCGGCGCCCTGGTGGAGAGCGATGCCTCCACCGGCAAGTGGCAGGAGCTGACGCCGACCCTCTCCAACTCCTGCGCCGTGTTCCCCCACTCCAACACGCGCGTGCAGGCCCAGCAAGGCGACTACGCCTGGGCGCTGTGGCGGCCCTATGCCTGCTGCCAGCGCCGCGGGCAGGTCTTCCTCGGCAGCGTCGATTTCCTCTGAGGTATTCCGATGAAAGCGTCTCTCTCCCGTTTCGCACAGCGCGCCAGGCCCTACGCGCTCAGCATCGCGCTCGCCTGCGCCGTCACGGCCGCAGCCGGCGTCGCGTGGGCGCAGACCCGCATCAGCCCCACCGGCGTCGGCGTGAGCGGCAGCGTCATCGGCGACGACGTGCTCTACAGCATCGGCGGCGGCCGGGCCGTGTCCATGGGCGGCGCCGGGAACATGCAGAGCATCGGCGTGGGCATCGGCTGGAACAGCAACCTGATCTGCGGAAACATGAGCATCACGACGACGCTGCAGAACCAGTTGAACGGCCTCACCAATGGCTTTCAGCAGATCATGTCCTCGGTGATCCAGAGCGCCACCAGCGCCGTGGCGTCGCTGCCGGCCCTGATCATCCAGCGCGCCGATCCGGGCCTCTACAACCTGCTGACCAACGGCGTGCTGCAGGCTCGGCTCGATTTCGACCGCAGCAAGTTGACGTGCAAGGCGATGGCCAACCGGATGGCGGACATGGCCGGCGGCCAGGCCGGGTGGGATCAGCTCGCCGAAGGTTTCGCGCTGCGCGATGCGGTGAGCAGCACCGATGCGGTGTCCGCCGTCGAGCAGGCCGAATCGAACAAGGGCAACAACGGCGTGCCCTGGGTGGGCGGCGGCAACGCGGGCGGCTCGGGCCAGGGTTCCATCAAGGTGGTCGGCGACGTGACCCGTGCCGGCTACAACCTGCTCAACAGCCGCGGCGTCAGCGACACCTCATCCATCCCGCGCGCGTCCTGCGGCAACCGGCTGACCTGCCAAACTTGGTCCTCGCCGCAGGCCGCAGCGGACTTCGCAACCCGCGTGCTCGGCGAGCGCGAGCAACGCACCTGCGAGACCTGCACCAAGACGCAGACCACGCCTGGCGTCGGCCTGACGCCGGTGATCCAGGAAGAGTACGAGACCAAGCTGCAGGCACTGCAGGGCCTCGTGACGGGCTCGACGCCGATGACGGTGGCAAACCTCGAAGCCGCCGGCAGCAACTCGCTGCCGATCACGCGCGGCGTGATCGAGGCGCTGCGCGACGAGCCCGATCAAGACCTGCTCGGCAAGCGCCTGGCGTCCGAAGCCGCGCTGTCGAGCGTGCTGGAGAAGGCCCTGCTGTTGCAGCGCACGCTGCTGACCGGCAAGAAGGAGCCGAACGTCGCCGCCAACGAGCTGGCCGTGAAGGCGGTCGATCAGGAGAACAACGCGCTGGAGCAGGAGATCAACAACCTCAAGACCGAGCTGGAGCTGCGGCGCACGCTGGCCGGCAATTCGGCGATGGCGATCGTGCAGCGCCACGGCACCCGCGCCGCGGGCTCGCGCGGCATCTTCGAGGGCGACACGACGCGCGACCGGCTCAAGGAAGTGCAGAAGCCGCGGAGCGGGCCATGACCAGCCGGGCCTGGCTGCGGCCGGCACGGCTGCTCGGCCGCCGCGTCGGCATCGTGCTGCTGTGGGTGCTGCTGGTGGCGGGCATCGCGGTCGGCGTGAACGTCGTCGGCCTCCACATCGTCGGCAGCATCGACGGCTGGGAGCAGTGGCTGCGCGAGCACTCGGGCCACTTCCTCGTCTGGCGGCTGCTGCTCTACGCGGCGACGGCCTACGGCTGGTGGTGGATGCGTCGGCGCCTGCGCGAACGCGAGCCATTGGCCGAGACCCATCAGCGCCTGCTGCGCGCCGAGATCGCGGCCGTCGCCACCCTCGTGCTGCTCGAAGGCAGCCAGCTACTGCGCAATGGCTGAGCCCTGGAGAACGCCATGACGCTCAACACAACGGACTACCTGGAGTATTACCTGACCCTGGTCGGGTGGATCGTCAGCAACGGCATCTGGAACATCCTCGTGGCCAGCGGCGTATTCGCGCTGCCCTTCGTGGTCATGGTGGTGCAGGAATGGCTGCGCGCGCGGGCCGAGGGTGCGGACGAGGGCAACAAGGGGGTGCTGTCATCGATGCGCATCGAGAACCGCGTGTGGGTGGCGATCGTCGTCATCCTGTTCGCCGGCATCCCCTTCATTCCGGTCGACCTCAGCACCATCAAGTTCGACACGACGCGCTCCGCGCAATGCCAGGTCAGCGTCCCGCAGCCCACCGACACGGGCTGGTCGAACGCCTACACCACGCTCAACAACCAGAGCGCGCTGGTGCCGGTGTGGTGGTTCTTCATGCACGCCATCTCGAAGGCGGTGACGGGCGGCGCGGTGGCGGCCATCCCCTGCGGAACGGATCTGCGTCAGATGCGCATGGACGTGGATGCCACGCGCATCGATGACCCGGTGCTGGCCCAGGAGGTCGGCGACTTCGTGCATGACTGCTACGGCCCCTCGCGCGCCAAGCTGTTCATGTCTCGGCCCACGCTCTCCGACGAGCAGATGAATGACGTGACCTGGATCGGTTCGAGCTACTTCCTGAACAACGCGGGCTTCTACGACACCTACCACTCGAACACGCCACGCACGGCCTGGCCCTACGACGCGACGCGCGATGCGGGGCTGGCCCAGGTGGATAGCGGCGGGGGCTACCCCACGTGCCGGCAGTGGTGGTCGGACGGCGGCAGCGGCCTGCGCGCGCGCCTGCTGGCCCAGGTCGATCCCGACCTGCTGACGCGCATCGGCCGCTGGGCGGGCTTCCTGTCGCAGAGCGAGGTGAACGACTCGGTGATCCGCGCCGTGGTCTCGCCGCGGCAGCAGAAGATGAACCAGGGCTCGGTCTACACCGACTACGGCGGCCAGATCGAGAAGACGCTGCCCAACGTCGTGACGCGCGGCGCCGGCGACCTGGGGCTGACCATGGGCTCGCTGGGCTTCTTTCCGGCGATGGACGTGGTACGCCAGGCGCTGCCGATGGTGCTGTCGCTGCTCAAGATGGCGCTGGTGATCTGCATCCCGCTGGTGCTGGTCTTCGGCACCTACGAGCTGAAGGCGCTGGTCGCGGTGAGCTGCGTGCAGTTCGCGCTGTTCTTCGTGGACTTCTGGTTCCAGCTCGCGCGCTGGCTGGACAGCACGATCCTCGACGCGCTCTACGGCTGGGGGTTCGGCGCGAACCGGCCGCACAGCAACTTCGATCCGCTGATCGGCCTGAACAACGCCTTCGGCGACATGCTGCTGAACTTCGTCATGGCGACGATGTTCATCGTGCTGCCTACCTTCTGGGTGGCTGCGCTGGGCTGGGTAGGCGTGCGCGCGGGAACGGCAATTCAAGGGCTGGCGGCAGGAACCAGGGATGCCCAAGCTGCTGGCGGCAGGAGTGCGGGTGTCGCTATGAAAGCAGCGAAGTAACGCCTCTAGGCTTGCTCGTCTTCTGGATCGTGGGGGTCGATCCGGTAATCGTCATGGGTGTAGAGGCCGTACCCGGCAGGGCCGTATCGCCATTCCGGCTTGTGTTCCTCGTCGTAGCTCCCATCGTCGTTGCGGACTACCCAGGCGCCGACCAGCGCGAACGCAAGCAGCAGTGCCAGCCAGAACGCGGTGTAGAGCAGGACACCGATCGCAGCGAGCTTGACGGCCAGCAGCGCGGCCTTGGCAATGCCAGGCGCCCATCCCTGCGCGAGCAGCCAGCCCTGCGCCCGCCGATCCAGACGCGCGCAGCCTCTCCACGCCCGGCCCAGTGTCCGGCCGAGGCGTTCTGCGAAGGTGGTCTGTGCGGCGGTCTTCATGGTGGCTACCTCATGTTCATCCTGTCGTGTGGCTGTGATCCCTGTCCGTGTCGCGATTGAAACCTGTGCTGTTCTTCAACCGCGGTCTAGTCCTTGTCTGCTGCGCGCCAGTCGGCCTGGCTTGCGGCCACCAGCGCCGCCCAATCGTCCGGCGGGTTGCCGCGTCCCAACATCTTCTCGAACACCGCATAGGGGTCGGACTTGCTGCCCGACGACCGCAAGGTCTGCTCGTCGTTGACCCAGGCGAACACGATCGCCTTGGCCTTGGAGTCGAAGCGGAAGAACAGCCGGAACCGCCTCCCGATCTTTGCGCGCCGCCAGTGCCGGTAGGCCGGCCCCAAGGTGTTGCCCTGGCGGAATTCGTCGCGCGCAGGATCGCTCGGCACGACATCCATGATCAACTGGCTCAACGCCCGGAACAGCTTGACGTTGGCGTTGCTCTCGAACCCCTGCGGGTCGTTCTGTTCGGCCCGTTCCGCGGCCGCGTGCAGCTTGCGCAACTGCTCGATCACGCCCTCGTGGAACAGGAGCGTCCAACCGTGCCGCTGCATCAGAGCGCCACTTCGCCTTCGATGTCTTCATCGAGGTTCACCGCGTGGTGCGCGTTGGCCAGCATGGCCCGCGCCAGATCGTCCGGCAGGGACTGGACGTGCCGCCCGGCCCGGATGTCCGCTTCCAGCAGCCCCAGGAAGGCGCCGATGGCCGGGTCTTCATGGTCGGCGTCGGCGCGGGTCACGACGACTTCGCCGCCGCGCAGGTCGAACGCCACCTTGCCGCCGGTGTCCACGCCCAGCGCTTGCCGGATGGACTTGGGCAGCGTGATCTGACCCTTGGAGGTCAGCGTCGCGACTTCGTGGATTTCGGGCATGGCGGCACTCCTGATGGCAATGCCTGGATGGTAAGGAAATTTCCTTACCTTGTCAATCTGGGTGTGCATGGTGCTCCGTCCGGTCGATGAAACGGCTCCATCGTAGGGGCGGCACAGCCAGCCTTCCCGCATCAATCCGACTTGGGCCAAACCCGCATTGGTTGTGGTTCGGCAGGCGTCGTTGCCCTATATCCAAAGGTTTCCGTAAAGGCCAAAGGGCTGGGGAAGGGGCAAGGGAATGGGGCCAAGGGGAAAGGCCCTACCCGAAAAGGCCAAAAGGCTCTCCCGACCGGCCCGCCGTCTGGGGTTCGCCATGCTCTCGCTGTTCCAACGCAAACGGGTGCCACCTGCCGCCAGTGCGCCACCGCCCAAACCTCCCGCCGAGCCCGGCAAAGGGCTGATGCGGCCGGAGCCGGCCGCATCGCTGCTGGCGACGCCGCGCCGGCAGAAGCTGCTGGAACACATCTGGCAGCGCACCTCGCTGTCGCGCCGGCAGTTCGCCACGCTGTACCTCGCCCCGCTGGAACGCTACGCCGAGCTGGTCCAGCAATTCCCCGCGTCGGAGGCCCATCACCACGCCTATCCGGGCGGCATGCTGGACCACGGCCTGGAGATCGTCGCCTACGCGCTCAAGCTGCGGCAGTCGCATCTGCTGCCCGCCGGCGCCACGCCGGAGGCGCAAGCCGCCCAGGCCGAGGCCTGGACCGCAGGCACCGCCTATGCTGCGCTGCTGCACGACATCGGCAAGATCGCGGTCGACCTGCACGTCGAGTACGCGGACGGCACGGTCTGGCATCCCTGGCACGGCCCGCTGCGGCGGCCGTACCGCTTCCGCTACCGCAGGGAGCGCGAATACCGGCTGCACAGCGCCGCCACCGGGCTGCTCTACGCCCGGCTGCTCGATCCGGGCATCTTCGACTGGCTCGCCGACTACCCCGACCTGTGGGCCGCGCTGCTGTACGTCCTGGCCGGCCAGTACGAGCACGCCGGCATGCTCGGCGAACTGGTCGTGCAGGCGGACCAGGCATCCGTCGCCCAGGAACTCGGCGGCGATCCGAGCAAGGCCCTGGCAGCGCCCCGGCACGCACTGCAGCGCAAGCTGCTCGATGGCCTGCGCTACCTCCTGAAGGAAGAATTCAAGCTGAACCAGCCCCAGGCCTCGGATGGCTGGCTGACCCAGGACGCGCTCTGGCTGGTGAGCAAGACCGTCTCGGACAAGCTGCGCGCGCATCTGCTGTCGCAGGGCATCGACGGCATCCCGGCCAGCGACACGGCGGTGTTCAACGTGCTGCAGGATCACGGCATCGCCTTGGCCACACCGGACGGCAAGGCGATCTGGAAGGCCACCGTCACCAGCGATGCCGGCTGGTCGCACAGCTTCACCTTCCTGAAACTGTCTCCGGCCATGGTCTGGGATGCGGCCGACCGGCCGGCGCCGTTCGCGGGTCGCGTGCAGGCCGACGAGGAACAAGGGGCGCCGACACCGCAGGCACCGGCATCCGAAGCGCCAGGCTTGGAAAGCGCCGATACGGCGCCACCAAGCATCGCGCCGACCGTCCCTATGCCCACCGACAACGGCGTGGCTGCGCTGCTCGATCTGCTGAGTGACACGGCCCCACCCGTAGCGCCGGAGGCCCCGAGCGAACCCGAGCCTGCCTCGCCACCGGCGCCTACGGTGCTGCCGCAGATAAGCCTCGCGCCATTTCAGGATCGGCCGGAGCCATCCGGCGAGCATTTCATGGCCTGGCTGCGTCAGGGCATCCAGACGCACAAGCTCATCATCAACGACGCCAAAGCCTTGGTGCACAGCGTCGCCGGAACGGCCTACCTGGTGAGCCCCGGCGTCTTCCAGCGCTATGCGCAGGAACATCTGCAAATCGCCGCACTGGCGAAACCGGAGAACCTGGAGGGATGGCAGTGGGTGCAGAAGCGTTTCGAGAAGCTAGGCCTGCACCGCAAGCAAGCCAGCGGGCTGAATATCTGGACCTGCGAAGTCACGGGGCCGCGCAAATCCAGGCGACTGCACGGCTACCTGCTGAGCGCTCCCGAAGCGCTGTTCCAGGAAATGCCTCCGGACAATCCATACCTGCGCCTCCTCACCGAGGCCGTAAAGCGCGAAAATTCAGCCGCCGGTAATAAGAACGACAACGAACAGGGGTAGACAAGGAGCCACGGCGCGGGCCGGCTTCAGTCCGCTGATTTAGGCGGAGCCGTCTCTGCCAGCTTGGCTTCAGTCAGCGCCATCAAGTGGGCAGAACTGCATTTCAGCGCACGGGCGATTTTGAGAATGAGGGGGAGCGTGGGGACATGCTCGCCACGCTCGATCTTTCCCATGTGCGAACGCTCGATTCCTGACAGATGAGCCAGCGTTTCCTGGGCGATGCCTTGACTGGTTCTTTCTTCGCGCACGGAGGCCCCAAACGCGATGGCTGGTTCCGCTTCGTAGGTTGTTGTCCCGGTGGGCCGGCCTCTTTGAATCGAACGCTTTTGCATTGCCAAAAGCGTCGAGGATTGACACGATATAAACCACGTTAAACTTAACTCAATAGAAGCGACTTCATCGGTCGCCGCGAGTTCACTGCCTGGAGGAACTGGACGTGAAATCGAGCGATGCCTCCACTGAAATCCGGGTGGCTGTGCTCGGCGAGTGGGTGCCTTCACCGCTTGCCGACTTGCTGGCGTTGCAGCGCGCCGAAGAGCCAGAGACCGCCACCGCCTTGATCGGATGCAGTTCCACAGCGCAGGCGCAGGAACTGCCGCACGATAACTTTGACTTGGCCCTGTCCACAGCCGCCTGGGAGTGGCCAGGCTGGGTGTGCGAGCCGTTGTGGCATGACACGCTGGCAGTCGCCGTCGCCAAGCGCTCGCACCTGCTGTCCTACCGTGAAGTGCCTCGCCAAGAGCTGCTCAAGCAGCCGTTGATCTGCGCGCAGTCAACGGCCGACGAGCCGTGGCGCGCGGTGGCGCATGGCCTGGTCGAGGATGCACCGCAGGGCCATGAGCAGACCGTCAGCACCTTCGACATGGCGATGACGCTCGTCTCCGCGGGCTACGGCATTGCCGTCGCACCCGCCGCGAGACTGACCTGCTACCTGCGTCGCGGCATCGCCGCGCGGCCATTGGCTGGCGCACCCATCATCGTGATGGCCTACCTGCTTCGCCCGTCCTCGTCCTTGACCGAGCCCCAGGAAAGATTCGCCCGCCGCGCGCGCTCCGTGTCCTGAGACAGGGGCGCGCACTGCTGGGCGCTGGCGCGCTACGCAAACGCCACCTGCTGCGGGGACCACTCGCTTTCCTTCACCGTCGTGCTCACCGCCATGATGATCTTGTCGAGATTTGTGGCACTGACGCTTTCCAGAGCCGAGCCGCCGCGCAGCTTCGCGCGCGGCTGCAGGAGCGCGTTGTAGATCTGCCAAGGGTCGGCGCCCCTGGTCAGCTTGAGGACCGCCTGGATCAGCGCGTGCTTGACCGGATCGAGATGCCAATCCGGCACGCGCTGACCACGGTTGCCCAGGTTCAGCGCCAGCAGGTTGCCGGCCTTGATCTCGTAGCTGATCCACCGGCGGGACTTGCCCGCCATCTTCGCGTACTCGGCGACTGGCAGGTTGTGTGGTGCCTCGAAGACATCGACCAGTTCCATCCGCTGGCGCTGTATGTCGGACAGCGGTTCCTCCATGACGGAACGCGGCAACGGCACTGCGGGCAGCCGATGCGTCTCGGCTGACACCAGTGGCATCGCGTCTCCCGGCCTGGTCACGATCAGGAGCGGCGCCGACGCGGCCGCTGGTTTGGGTGGCGCACTCGCGGCTTCCTCATCCGAGAGGACGGGCACGCCCTCCAAATGAATGGTGAGCGGCATGCTCGCTGCCTCGACCATGTTCTGCTCGAAGAGATCGAGCCGGTCGGCCCAATCCTGCATCATCCGCCGCCGCTGCTCGACGTACTCGGCGTGGTTGTAGGTGGCACTGACCTTGTTGGGATCGACGTGCGAGAGTTGCGCGTCCACCCACACCTTCGGGTAGCCGATCTCGTTGAGCGCGGTGGACATCGTGCCCCGGATGCCGTGCCCGGTCAGCAGGTCGCGATAGCCCATGCGCTTGAGCGCGCCGTTGAGCGTGTTCTCGCTCATGCGCTTCTTCAACTCGCTGTCGTGGCGGAACAGATAGTGCTGGGCCGGTTTGAGCTGTTCGAGCAGGTGCCGGACGATCTCGATGGCCTGCACCGACAGCGGCACGATGTAGGGTGGAATGTCCTTGGGCAACTGGCGCTTCCTGCGCATGTCCACCTGGAGCTGCTTCACGACCTCGGGCGGGATGATCCAGAGGCCCCGATCGAGGTCGAACTGATCCGGCGTCGCCAGGCGCAGCTCGCCCGTGCGCACGCCGGTGAATAGCAGCAGCCGCAGACCGAGCTGGGTCTGCAGCCGGCCACGATACTTGCGCAGGCGCTGCAACAGCTTCGGCAACTCGGCCATGCGCAGGAACGGGTTGTGGTTCACCGGGGGCAGCGGCAGCGCCACCACGTCGAGGTCGGAAGCCGGGTTCTGCTCCAGGCCCGGCACGACCACCAGCGCGTAGCGGAACATCTGGTTGAACCACGTCCTGACTTTCTCGGCGACGGAGAGCGCCTTGCGCCGCTCGATCCTGGCGATCACTTCCAGCAGGTCAGGGCGTTTGATGTCGTAGATCGAGCGCTTGCCCAGCAAGGGCAGCACATCCTTGGCGAAGACGCGAGGGAGGATCGAGAGGGTGGTCTGCCGGCCCTTCTTGAGGCCGCGTTCGCGGTGGGCAAGCCACTTCTTGTAGATCGCCTCGAAGGTGTTTTCACCGGCGAGTTTGACCGCGGCGCGCTTTTGCTTGCGGTGAAGGCGCGGGTTGATGTCCTTGGCCACCAAGGCGCGCGCCTCGTCACGCAGGGCGCGTGCCTCACGAAGGGACACCTCGGGATAGGTGCCCAGCGACATGCGCTTGGGCTCCTTCATCCAGTAGTAACGGAAGTGCCAGCTCTTGCTGCCCGTGGCCGTCACGGCCAGGGAGAGACCATCGATGTCTGGAAGTGTGTAGGCCTTGCCGGTGGCTTTGGCTTGGCGGACCACCAAGTCTGAGAGTGCCATGCTCTAGCTCCTGAACATGAGTCAGGAACCAGATGCTTAACCCATCGACCTCAGCGCCCTAGCAACAATCCGGAAGCCGTCGTGCCCGCAAAAATGGACACAAAAATGGACATAAACGTCGTGGCTTCAGGTGGATTTCCGTGGAGCCCACTGGAACATCGAGGTGTCGAAAACTCAACCAGAATCAACGACTTACGATGCCTCTTGGACTTCCTCAGAATTCCCTGGAACGATGCAGTGGAGCGGGTGAAGGGAATCGAACCCTCGTATGAAGCTTGGGAAGCTGCCGTTCTACCATTGAACTACACCCGCTCGGGTGTCGTGCCCTGGCGCAAGACCAGGGCAGAGGCGAGGATTATAGCCTGGGTTTTACCCCCACAGGCCGCCCCCCTCAATTGGCCGTGATGCCCGCCGCCTTGACCACCTTGCCCCAGCGGTCCAGCTCGGCCTGGGTGTAGTCGCCCAGCGCCTTCGGCCCCATGAATTCGGCCTCGGCGCCCTGCTCGGCCGCCTTCTGGCGGAAGGCGTCGGTCTGCATGATCTTCTGGATTTCACCGGCGATCTTGTCCACCACCGGCGCCGGCGTGTCCTTGGGCGCGTACATGGCGAACCAGGACGAGACGATCAGGTCGGGATAACCGGCCTCGGCGGCGGTGGGCACGTCCGGCAGCGACGCCAGGCGCGTGTTGCCGGTGACGGCCAGCGCGCGCAGCTTGCCGGCGGCGATCTGGCCGAGCAACGGCGGCGGCGTGGTGATGGTCATGTCGACGGCGCCGCCGAGCAGGTCGTTCAGCGCGGGGCCGGCGCCCTTGTACGGGATGTGCGTGATCTGCGTGCCGGCCATCTGGTTGAGCAGTTCAGTGGCGACCTGCTGCAACGAACCATTGCCGGACGAGGCGTAGTTGAGCTTGCCGGGGTTGGCCTTGGCGTAGGCGACCAGGTCCTTGAGCGACTTGATCGGCAGGTCCGGCCGCACCACCACGACCTGGGGCGCGGACAACACGTTGGCGACGGGCGCGAAGTCCTTGATCGGATCCCAGCCGGAGGTCGGCGTGACATGCGGGGTGATCACCTGGAAGCCCGAATACTGCAGCAGCAGCGTGTAGCCATCGGGTTTGGCGCGGGCCACCGCCTGGGCGGCGATGCCGCCGGAAGCGCCCGGCTTGTTTTCGACGACGACGCTCTGGCCCAGGGCTACGCCCAAGGGTTGGGCGATGAGGCGGGCGGCGATGTCGGTGGTGCCGCCGGGCGCGGCGGATACGATCAGCGTGACAGGACGATTGGGAAAATCCGCCTGCGCGTGGGCGGCGCCGGCGGCGGCCAGGCCCAGCGCGACGGCGCAGGCGCGTAGCGCGGGAATGGAACGGAAGGGGGTCATGCGGTTGTCTCCTTGCTGTTTTTGTATAAAGCCCCCCGATGACGGGCGCGTGGGGTAAGGCAAAAATCTAGGCGGCGTCGATGGCCGGTCCGAACCGCTCCGCCAGCCAGGCGGGCGGCGCATGCGCGGCCAGTCGAGGGCCGGCGCGCAGCAAAGCCATGGGCAGTTCGCGGCCGACCAGCCCCGGCAATCCGCGCAGGATGGCCAGCAGCGCGTCGAGCGACACGCCCGTCCGCACGCCCATGCACTCGAACATGTGGACCAGTTCCTCGGTGTTGACGTTGCCGCTGGCGCCCGGCGCGTACGGGCAGCCGCCCAGGCCGCCCGCGGCAGCGTCGAAGCGGGTGATGCCGGCCTCCCAGGCCGTGATGGCGTTGGCCAGGGCCATGCCGCGCGTATTGTGCAGGTGGGCGGTGAGCGCGATGCCCGGCAGGCGCTGCGCGGCCTGCGCGCACAACTCGCCCACCTGGCTGGGATAGGCCATGCCGGTGGTGTCGCACAGCGTGATGCCGCGGGCGCCGGCGTCGACCAGCCGGGTGGCCAGGTCCAGCACCTGCGCCGCGGGCACGTCGCCATCGAACGGACAGCCGAACGCGGTCGACAGCGAGACATTGCAGGGCGCCCCGGCGCGACCGGCGGCGGCCAGCACCTGGCTCAGCTCGTCGAACGATTGCTGGCGGGTCATGCGCAGGTTGGCGCGGTTGTGCGTCTCGCTGCACGACATGACCAGGTTCATCTCATCGACACCGGCTTCCAGCGCCCGCTCCAGGCCGCGGATGTTCGGCACCAGCGCGGTATAGATCACGCCGGGTCGGCGGCGGATGCCCTGCATCACGGCGCCCGCATCGGCCAGCGCCGGGATGGCCTTGGGCGAGGTGAAGCTGGTGACCTCGATACGGGCAAAGCCACAGTCGGACAAGGCATCGACGAAGGCGATCTTGTCCTCGGTGGGCACCATGCGCGCTTCGATCTGCAAGCCATCGCGCGGGCCGACTTCGTTGATTTCCAGGACGGGGGAACCGGTATTCATGGATGCATCCTCGCTGCCGGGCAGTGGAAATTGAAATAGCTCATGCGATCACGCCGCGCGCCCGCAGCGCCTCGCGTTGCTCCTCGCTCAGGCCCGCCGCCTCCAGTACCGCATCCGTATGCTCGCCCAGCGTCGGCGCGCGCTCGCGCACCGCGCCGGGGTTGGCCGACAAGCACGGAAACACCGCCGGCATGTCCACCGCGATGCCGCTGGCGGCCTCCAGGCGGGTGATGGCGCCGCGCGCCTGATAGTGCGGGTCATGGGCGATGTCGGCCACCGAATAGATGCGGCCCGACGGCACGTCGGCCTCCCGCATGGCCTGCAGCACCTCGTCGATGCCGCGCTCGCCGGTCCAGGCGCCGATGGCCTGGTCGATCTCGGCGACGCGGCGGGCGCGGCCGTCGTTATGCGCCAGGTCGGGATCGCGGCCCAGGTCGTCGCGGCCGATGCGGGCCATCAGGCGGGCGTAGATGGCATCGCCGTTGCCCGCGATCAGCACGTAGCCGTCGCGGCACGGATAGGCGTTGGACGGCGCGATGCCCGGCAGCGACGCACCCGCCGGCTCGCGCACGGCGCCGAACACCGAATACTCCGGCAGCAGGCTTTCGCTGAGGTTGAACAGGCTTTCGTACAGGGCCGCGTCGATCACCTGCCCCTGGCCGCCCCGGGCATCGCGCTGGTACAGGGCCAGCAGCACGCCCAGCGCGCCGTGCAGGCCGGCGATGGTGTCGCCCAGCGACAGGCCGGCGCGCACCGGCGCGCGGCCGGGCTCGCCATTCAGGTAGCGCAGGCCGGCCATGGCTTCGCCAATGGCGGCAAAGCCCGGCTCGCGCGCCTTCGGCCCGGTTTGGCCGTAGCCGGAAATGCGCAGCATGATCAGGCGCGGGTTCAGCGCGTGCAGGGTCTCCCACGACAGGCCCCACTTCTCCAGCGTGCCGGGGCGGAAATTCTCGATCAGCACGTCGGCCTCGGCCGCCAGCTGGCGCACGATGTCCTGCCCCTCGGGCTGGCGCAGGTCCACGCACACGGATTTCTTGTTGCGCGACTGGGCCTCCCACCACACCGAGGAGCCCTCGTGCAGCAACCGCCATTTGCGCAGCGGGTCGCCCTGCCCCGGCGGTTCGATCTTGACGACCTGCGCGCCGAAGTCCGCCAGCGTCTTGGCGGCGAACGGCCCCGCGATGAGTTGTCCGAGTTCCAGCACGCGTATGCCGGCGAGTATCTGCCCTGCCATGTCGCCTCCCGGGCGCATCCAACCAATCATGGCGGGCAGTGTGCGCCATCGCCCATGGCGGTGGAATGGACGATTCGGGAAAGGGGCATTCCCGGATCGAGAAAGCCCCTTGATGCGCCACGCCGCGGCTGAAACCGCGGCGGGCCGTCGCGCCGCCTCAGGCCGCGGACGGCTCCTGGCCGCCGCGCAGATGCGCCAGCAGCAGCCGCGCCGCCACCGGCAGCGCGTCGGCGTCGCGCACGCCCAGCAACAGCCAGTGGCGCGCCCAGTCGTCCGACAGCGCGATCAACCGGATCGGCATGGAGCGCGCATGCGGTTCGGCCGCCAGGCGCGGCAGGATGCCGACCCCCCGCGTGGCCGCCACCATGCGGCAGATGGCGTCGAAGCTGCGCACCTGGATGCGCAACCGCATGTCGCGCCCCAGCCGGCCGCTCTCGTCGGCCAGGCGGGTGGCCAGGGACGTGGCCGGCGGCAGGCCAACGTAGTCGTAGGCCAGCGTATCGGCGAACGCCACCCGCGCCTGGCGCGCCAGCGGATGGCGCTGCGGCACGATCAGCACCAGCTCGTCGAGCCGGTACGGCACGGTGGCCAGCCCCGCCGCCAGGGTGCGGTCGGCGAACACGCCGATGTCGGCGCGGTTTTCCAGCACGGCGGTGACGATGTCGCTGCTGTTTTGCTCTTCCAGGTCGATGCGCACGGCCGGATGCGCTTCCATGAAAGACGCCAGGTCCTCCGGCAGGAACTGGGTCAGCGACGAGGTATTGGCGGCAATGCGCACCTGCCCGCGCACGCCCCGCGCATAGTCGGACAGCGTGCCCGCCATCTGCTCGACTTCCTGCAGCACCCGCAGGGCATGGACCAGGCAGGCCTGGCCCGCCTCGGTCAGCTCGACGCCGGCCGCGTTGCGGTACAGCAGCTGGGTGTCCAGCGCGGCCTCCAGGTCCGAGATCCGCTTGCTGGCCGCCCCCACCGCCAAGTGGGACGCGCGCGCGCCGGCCGAGATGCTGCCCTGGCGGGCCACCGAGACGAAAAGCGAGAGCGTGACGAGGTCGATGCGGGCGATATTCATGGCGGGCAGGCGGCGCCAGGCGGACGCCGCGGCTGCACTATAGCGCGTGGGCCCCCGGGCCACGGCCGGGCAGCGCGCCAGCGATAAGTCCCCATTTAATCCCCAATACGGACTGCAGCCCGGCGGGGCTGCCACTACAATCCCGCCTATGACAACGAACAGCTCTGCGAATCCGCCCGTGAACACCCCCGCAACACCCGGCAACCCCGACGCGCCCGCGCCGGTTTCCCCCCAGACCGAGGCCGCGCTGGCCAGCGCCGCGCACGCCCCCAACAGTCCGGGCGCCACGCACATCCGCAGCTTCGTGCATCGCCGCGGCCACATCACCCAGGGCCAGCTGGCCGCGCTGGAACAGCTGCTGGGCAAGTGGTCGATTCCCCATGCCGCCCGCCGCCTGGATCCGGCCGCCGCCTTCGGCCGCGAAGCGCCGACGGTGCTGGAAATCGGCTTCGGCATGGGCGAGACCACCGAGAAGATCGCGCTGGCGCGTCCGGGCGACAACTTCCTGGGCGTGGAAGTGTTCAACGCCGGCGTCGGCTCGCTGCTGCGCCGCATCGAAGACTCCAGCATCCCCAACCTGCGCATCATTCAGCATGACGCGGTCGAGGTCGTGCGCGACATGATCGCGCCGGATTCGCTGGCCGGCGTGCACATCTACTTCCCCGACCCGTGGCCCAAGAAGCGCCACCACAAGCGCCGCCTGGTGCAGCCGCCGTTCATCGCACTGCTGGCCAGCCGCATCGCGCCGGGCGGCTACATCCATTGCGCCACCGACTGGGAAGACTACGCGGTGCAGATGCTCGACGTGCTGGGCAACGAGCCGCAACTGAAGAACACGTCGGACGGCTACGCGCCGCGCCCCGACTACCGCCCCCTGACCAAATTCGAGACGCGCGGCCTGCGGCTGGGCCACGGCGTCTGGGACCTGATCTTCAAGCGAGTCGCCTGATGCTCTACCCCGCGATCGAACCCTACCGCCACGGCATGCTGGAGACCGGCGACGGTCACCAGGTCTATTGGGAAATGTGCGGCAATCCGCAGGGCAAGCCGGCGGTGTTCCTGCACGGCGGCCCCGGCAGCGGCTGCTCGCCGGTGCATCGCCAGCTGTTCGATCCGCAGCGCTACAACGTGCTGCTGTTCGACCAGCGCGGCTGCGGCCGCTCGACGCCGCACGCCAGCCTGGACAACAACACCACCTGGCACCTGGTGGCCGACATCGAACGCCTGCGCACCGAAATCATGGGCGCCGACCAATGGCTGGTGTTCGGCGGCTCGTGGGGTTCGACGCTGGCGCTGGCCTACGCCGAAACGCATCCGCAGCACGTCAGCGAACTGGTGGTGCGCGGCATCTTCACGCTGCGTCACGCCGAAGTGCAATGGTTCTACCAGGAAGGCGCGTCGTGGCTGTTCCCCGATCGCTGGGAAGAGTACCTGGCCCCCATCCCCGAAGCCGAGCGCGGCGACCTGGTGGCGGCGTACCACAAGCGCCTGACGGGCAATGATCCCGCCGAGCAGCTGCGCGCCGCCAAGGCCTGGAGCAAGTGGGAAGACAGCACCATCACGCTGCTGCCCAGCCCGCGCCACCAGCAGAGCCACGCCGCCGACCGCGCGGCGCTGGCCTTCGCCCGCATCGAGAACCACTACTTCGTCAACGCCGGCTTCATGGAAGAAGGCCAGTTGATCCGCGACGCCCACAAGCTGCGCGGCATCCCCGGCACCATCGTGCAGGGCCGCTACGACGCCTGCACGCCCGCGCGCACCGCCTGGGACCTGCATCGCGCCTGGCCCGAGGCCGAATTCCACATCGTGCCCGACGCGGGCCACGCCTTCGACGAACCCGGCACGCTGGCGCGCCTGATCGCCGCCACCGACGCCTACGCCAAACGCTGAGGAGACCACGACATGCACATCACCCTGAACGGCGACGCCCGTGAGTTCCCGCTGGACACCACGGTGAACGAACTGCTCGAAACGCTGGGCTATGCCGGCAAGCGCGTGGCGGTCGAGCGCAACGGCGAGATCGTGCCCAAGAGCCAGCACGCGCAGACCGCGCTGACCGACGGCGACCAGGTCGAGATCGTGGTGGCGGTGGGCGGCGGCTGAGCCGCGCCGCCAGCCGGACACCCCGGGAAAGGGCTGCAGCGATGCAGCCCTTTGTGTTTTCCGGCCCGTGAAACGCCTTCCGTCGGCGCCGGGGTTAATGATCCGCCGCAAACGCCGTCAACCTGTCAGCGGATAACGCTTTCCGGCAATGCCGGGTGTCGTCGATAATCCGCAGCACACAAGCGCCTGGGCCGAACCGGCCCGGCGGAGAAGTCCACTTCCCGGAAGCATCCGGCCTGGTGTCGCGGCCAGGCGGGACGCCTCACAACAAGACCGACCAGGGAGCTTCGACGCGTGAGCCGCAAACCTTCCCCCCGCCCCGACGCCCCGGACCGGGCCGGCGCCCCGCCGCAATTCCACGCGCGGTTCGACAGCCGCGTCACGCCCGACGCGCCGGACATCTGGCGCACGCTGGTCCGCCCCTACGTCGACCTGGAGATCGAGTCGGGGCCGCAGCCGTTCACCGGCGAAATGAGCGGCACCCACCTGGGCGACAGCCTCATCAGCCACAGCACCTGCTCGACCGCCATGCGCCATCGCCGCAGCGCGCTGGACGTGCGCCGCAGCCAGGTCGACCACCTGCTGATCCAGCTGTTCGTGGACGGCGGCACCCAGGGCGACTATGGCAAGCGCCAGGTCAAGGTCGGCGCGGGGTCGATCGGGCTGCTCGACCTGGGGCAGACCATGGACAGCCGCACCGCCTCCTTCTCCACCATCACCCTGACCGTGCCGCGCGACCGCCTGCCCACGGCGCTGCGCGACCGCAAGCTGCATGGCGCCCTGCTCGACCCCTCGCAGGGCGCGACGCGCCTGCTCGCGTCGCACCTGACGCAACTGATGCAACACGCCTCAGGCCTGACGCGCGAAGCCATGTCCGCCTCGGTCAACGCCGGCCTGATGCTGCTCAGCGGCAGCCTGTCGGCGCTGCGCGCTGCCGACAACGATGGCGAGGCGCGCCAGATGGTCAGCGACGGCATGCACCGGCTGGTCCGGCGCCACATCGAGCGCCACCTGGATTCCGACCAGTTGTCGCCGGAGACGATCGCGGCGGCCATCGGCATCTCGCGTTCCAGCCTGTACCGGCTGTTCCTGCGCGATGGCGGCGTCAATGCCTATGTGCAGGGACGCCGCCTGGACCGCTGCTTCGACGAACTGCTGCTGGCCACGGGCAACCGCATCGGCATCGCCGAGCTGGCCTACCGCTACGGATTTTCCAGCGAAAGTGCCTTCAGCCGGGCCTTCCGGCTGCGTTTCGGCGCCAGTCCCAGCGAGGTCCGGGCCAACGCCCAGCGCACCTGGGACGATGAGCTGGCCGGCGTCCGGTCGCACGCGGACGCCATCATGATCCAGGCCTGGCTCGCCGATATCCGCCAGCCCGCCGGAGCCGCCGCCGGCTAGCCGGCGCCTCCCGCCGCGACGCGCCGGACGCGCGGACCCGCGCAGGCGGAACGACGAGACGCCTGGCCGCTGGGACGCTGGGACGCTGGGACGCTGGGACGCCAGGTATGGTTTTCCGGGACGTGGCGCCAAGGAAAAAAGTCCTGGATCCCGGAAGATTGTCCGCTTTCAAATTGCGGGCAATCCCATGCATCCCACCTGCCGCTCTCCCCTGCGCCTGTCGGCCCTGTCCCTGGCGATCGCCCTCGGTTTCGCGACCGCATCCGGCGCGCACGCGCAGCAGATCCTGTACGGCGGCGGCGACGGCGGCGGCCTGAACTTCAACAGCGGGCGGGGCAGCATCGGCGGCGGCGGCGGCGGGGCCGGCAGCACCCCGGCCAGCCGGGGCGGCAACGCGGTGCAGACGCTCGAACCCTGGCTGCAACCGGAGAACGGCCAAGGACCGGGAGGCGGCCAGGCCGCCTTCAACGGCGTGGCGGGCGGCGCCGGCGGGGGTAGCGACTCCAGTGGCTGGCCCGGCGGGGCAGGCGGAATCGGAACGGTCACCAACCAGGCGTACTTCAGCGTGTTGACCGGGCTGAATGGATCGAACGGCGGCAACGCCGATTCCAGCTCCCCCAACGCCGCGGGCGGCGGCGGGGGTGGCGCAGGACTGGTGTCCCTGGGGCAGAACGCCACCATCGAGCTCAACAACGCTTTCTTGCGGGGAGGCTCGGGCGGCGCCACCACGGACATCTACGCCATCACCAATGGCGGCGGCGGCGCCGGGCTGGTCCTGGCGCGGGGGGGCACCATACGCCTTTCGGGCAACAGCCAGGTCACCGGCGGCGATGGCGGCGCATCCGCCGACCTCATACGCTCCGCCGCTGGCAGCGGTGGCGCGGGAATATTCCTCTACGATGGCGGAACCCTCATCGTGGCGGGCGGCCTGGTACGCGGCGGCGCGGGCGGCAGCAGCCCGTTCCTCGCGGGAAACGCGGCCGCGGGCGTGCTGAGCAACCTCGGACAGATCAGGAGCGCGGGCACCATCTCCGGCGGCGCGGCCGCGTCGACCCGCGAGTTCTACGGCCGCCCCGGCGGCGTCGGCATACAGGCCTGGGGCGGCACGATCACCAATGACGCCACCGGCCTGATCAACGGTGGCGAGGGCGGTTCCACCGGCTATGACAGCGCCGCCAGTGTCTCGGGCACCGGCGGCGCGGCGGTCAGCTTCCTGGCCGGCCAGGCGGCCAGCCTCGTCAACGCGGGCAGGATCCACGGCGGCGCGGGCGGCGACGTGTATGCGAACTCAAAGGTCGCCGGCGCGGGCGGCGTCGGCATCTCTGGCGCGGCGACCGGCAATATCTCGATCATCAACAACGGCGCCATTGCCGGCGGCATGTCCAACGACGGCAAGCGCGCCAACGCCATCGAGCTGGCCGGCAGCGGCAACCGCCTGGAATTGCAGCCGGGGGCGATCATCCTCGGCAACGTCGTCGTCGCCGAGGGCGGCGCCGACAACGTCCTGGCGCTCGGCGGCGATGGCGCAACCGGCACGTTCGACGTCACGCAGATCGGCGCCGACCAGCGCTACAGCGGCTTCGACCGCTACGAAAAAACCGGCAGCGGCGCCTGGGTGCTGACGGGCACCGGCAACCAGGACTGGACGGTCAGGCAAGGGGACCTGTCCGGCAACAGCGCGAGCATCGCCGGCAACGTCACCTTCACGACGGGCGCGAACGGCACCCTGACCTTCAACCAGGCCATCGACGGCGCCTACGACGGCGCCATCTCGGGCGATGGCAAGCTGGTCAAGGCCGGCGTCGGCACCCTCACGCTGACGGGCAGCAACGCCTACACCGGCGGCACCGTCGTCGCGGGCGGCACGCTGGCCTTGAACACCCCCAATCCCGCCGGCTCGATCAGCGGCGCCATCGATGTCGGCGCGCGGCTCGAGTTCTACAGCCCCAGCACCGGCATCAGCCTCATCACGATTGCCAGCGGCGCCAGTTCGACGCATTTCTATTCCGACGCCAACGCGGGCGACACGCGGCTGATCAACAACGGCCTGCTGGGCTTCCATGACCACGGTTCGGCCAGCCGCGCCAACGTGACCAACAACGGCAATCTGTTCTTCTTCGACAACAGCACCGCCGGCACCGCCACGATCACCAACACGTCCCGCGTCAACTTCCTAGGCCACGCCGACGGCGGCAACGCGAAGCTCATCAACGGGGCGGGCGCCATCGTCGATTTCAGCCAGAGCATCGGCGTGGCGGGCGACGGCAAGCTGTCGATCGGCCAGCTCACCGGCGAGGGCAGGATTTTCCTCGGCAGCAACACGCTGACGATCGGCGGCGGCGCCGACGCCACCGAACTCTGGAGCGTCATCGCCGACGGCGGCAACGCCGGCGGCGCCGGCGCCTCGCTGATCAAGGCCGGCAGCGACACGCTGATACTGCGTGGCAGGAACGGCTACACGGGGTCGACCACGGTGCGTGGCGGCACGCTGCAGGCAGGCGTCGCCGACGCCCTGTCCGCCAGCAGCGCCCTCAACGTGGAAAGCGCGGGCACCTTCAGCATCGGCGGCTACGACGTCGCCGTGAGCGCCCTGTCGGGCGCGGGCCTGGTCACCAACACGGACGGCGCGCTGCGCACCTTGACGGTCGACGGCGCGCAAAACTCGACCTTCAGCGGCCGCCTGGCCGACTCCCAGAGCGCCGGCCTGTCGCTGACCAAGCGCGGCAGCGGCAGGCTGATCCTGAGCGGCTCCAACACCTATGCCGGCTACGCGCGCGGCGAGCGCGGCCAGACCGCCATCTACGGCGGCACCCTGCAATTCGGCGATGGCGCCAGCGCCAGCGTCAACCAGCTGGGCGGCGACCTCTTCGTGCACGAGAACGGCGCCCTGGCGATCAGCGGCAAGACCACGGTCGCCGTCGCCAACGACGTCAACCTGATCGGCAACAACGGCGCCGGCGCCGTGCTGTCGATCACCGCCAACGCGAACGGCCCCTCGCTGACCGCCGACCGCGTCATCATTGGCGCCGACGCCACGTTCAATCTCAGCGGCATCGACGGCCCGCTGGCCCAGGACCGGCTGCTGATCGACACGCGCGGCGGCATCCAGGGAGAGTTCGCCACGCTCAACATCGGCGGCTTCGCCGGCGCGGTGGACTACCTCGCGGCCTCGACCCGCAAGTCGACCGATGGCAAACAGTATCTCGCCACCTACGGCCTGAGCTGGACCGCCAACAACAGCCTGGCGGGCGGGACTTTCACCCTCGCCGACGCCGGCAACCGCTTCACCGTGGGCGCGGCCCTCGCCGACCAGGCCGCCAACGCCGCCACCGGCTGGAACGGCAAGTCGCTGACCAAGGCCGGCAACGGCACGCTCATCCTGACCGGCGCCAACACCTACAGCGGCGGCACCACCATCACCGGCGGCACGCTGCAGCTGGGCGATGGCGGCAATACCGGCTCGATCAGCGGCAACGTCGTCAATCAGGGCATGCTGGCCTTCAACCGCGGCGATACCTTCACCTTCGCCGGCGACATCTCCGGCAACGGCGCCCTGCGCCAGTCCGGCAGCGGCACCACGGTCCTGACCGGCGCCAACACCCACACCGGCGGCACCCTGGTCGACGGCGGCACGCTGCGCGCCGGCAGCTCGGGCGCATTCGCCGCCCGCACCGCCTACGTCGTCAACGGCGGCACGCTCGACCTGAACAATCACGACCTGACGATGTCCGCGCTGTCCGGCGCGGGCGGCACGGTGGCGCTGGGCACGGCCACCCTGACGGTGGACCAGTCCATCGACACGGCCTACGCCGGCGCGATCACCGGATCGGGCGATCTCATCAAGCTGGGCACCGGCACCCTGACGCTGACCGGCGTCTCGGCCATGAACCTGCGGCTCGCCAGCGGCGCCATGGTGACCCATGCCAACGCCTTGCGCGGCAACGCCGCGCTGGCCGCCGGCACGTCCCTGGCCTTCGACCAACCGGCCGATGCCGCCTATGGCGGCCAACTGTCGGGCCAGGGCGACCTGCGCAAGCTCGGCGCCGGCAAGCTCGACCTGACCGGCGACTCCTCCGCCTTCGCCGGCGCGACGACCATCCAGGCCGGCACGCTGGCGGTGAACGGCAAGCTCGGCGGCACGCTCGATGTCGGCGCGGCCGGCCGCCTGCAGGGCAATGGCAGCGTGGGCGACACCGCCGTCAGCGGCACCGTGGCGCCCGGCAACTCGATCGGCACGCTCAACGTCGCCGGCAACCTGGTGTTCAACCCCGGCTCGACCTACGAAGCCGAAGTCGACGCGGCGGGGCGATCGGACCGGATCATCGCCTCGGGCGCCGCCACGATCAACGGCGGCGCCGTGCAGGTGGTGGCCGGCGCCGGCAATTACGCCAGCCTCACCCGCTACACCCTCCTGACCGCCAACGGCGGCCGCACGGGCGAGTTCAGCGGCGTCACCTCGAACCAGGCCTTCCTGTCGCCCACGCTCGGTTACGACGCCAACAATGTCTACCTGACCCTGACCCGCAACCAGATCGGCTTCCAGGACGTCGGCGCCACGCCCAACCAGGCAGCCGCGGGCGGCGGCGCCGAACGTCTCGGCCAGGGCAACGCGCTGCATGACGCGCTGCTGGGCCTGTCGGCGCAGCAGGCGCGGGCCGCCTTCGACCAACTGTCGGGCGAGGTCCATGCCTCGATCCGCACCGCCTTGATCGAAGACAGCCGCTACCTGCGCGATGCCGTCAACGACCGCGTCCGCGCCGCCTTCGATGGCGGCGGCTACGGCGCCGCCCCCGGCGTGGCTTACGAAAACGGCCAGCCGCGCGCGCTGGCGGCCGGCGCCGAGCGCGCGGCGCTGTGGAGCCAGGCCTTCGGCGCCTGGGCCCAGACCCGCGGCAACACCAACGCCGCGCGGCTGAACCGCTCGACCGGCGGCTTTCTCGCCGGCGCCGACGCCCCGGTATCGCAGCACTGGCGACTGGGCGCGGTGGCCGGCTACAGCCGCACCGGCTTCAATGTCAAAGACCGGCAATCATCGGGATCGAGCGACAACTACCACCTGGGCCTCTACGGCGGCGCCCAGTGGCGCGGCCTGGCCCTGCGCGCTGGCGCCAGCCACACCTGGCACGACCTGTCCACGCGCCGCGATGTCGACTTCCCCGGCTTCTCCGACCGCCTCAAAGGCGGCTATCGCGCCGGCACCACGCAGGTCTTCGGCGAACTCGCCTACCAGATCCGCGCCGGCGGCGCCGGTCTCGAACCCTACGCCAACGTCGCCCACGTCAAACTGCGCACCCACGGCTTCACCGAGCGCGGCGGCGCGGCGGCGCTCTCGGCCGCGGCCGCCAGCACCGACACCACGTTCACCACGCTCGGCCTGCGCGCCGCGACCGCCCTGGACCTGAAGGGCGCGCCGCTGACCCTGCGCGGCATGGCCGGCTGGCGTCACGCGTTCGGCGACGCGACCCCGCTCGCCACGATGCGGTTCGCCGGCGGCGGCGCCTTTGCCGTCAGCGGCGTGCCGCTGGCGCGCGACACCGCGGTGCTCGAGGCCGGGCTCGACTACGCGGTCACCGCCCGGACCACCCTGGGCCTGGCCTACAACGGCCAACTGGGCGCCGGCCTGAGCGACCACGGCGTCAAGGCCAGCTTCACGCTCCGGTTCTAACCCTTTTTTCGCCCCGACCGCCGCTGGCCGGGGCGATGCCCGTGTTTTTGCCGTCAACTGGCGCGTATTCTTGCGGACTCTGGCAACCGGCTAGCAACCTGTTACACGTTACCCCCTCGTCTCGCGACGATGGGGCGGGTCATAATCGTCGAGGCTGGCGTTGTCGCCAGCGCGGACGGGGGCACCTGGCCGCGCACCCTGAACGCGCTTTCTCTTTTTCTCAACGCAGCATAGATAAAGGAAACACTATGGGTCTGCTCAATTTCATCAAGGACGTTGGAGAAAAACTCTTCGGTGCCAGCGAAGCCAAGGCGGCGACGGCGGATGAGCTGAAGAAGGAACTGGACAAGCACGGCCTGAACGCCGATGGCTTGCAGATCACGGTGGACGGCGACAAGGTCACGGTCGCGGGCGAAGCCGCCAGCACCGAAGCCGCCGAGAAGATTTCCCTGGCGCTGGGCAACACCGTCGGCGTGGCCGCGGTGGACAATCAGTTGAAGGTCAAGCAGGCCGCGCCCGAGGCCAAGATGTACACGGTGCAGAAGGGCGACAACCTCTGGAAGATCGCCGAGGCGCAATACGGCAAGGGCCAGGGCGCCAAGAACACGCTGATCTTCGAGGCCAACAAGCCCATGCTGACCAGCCCCGACAAGATCTACCCCGGCCAGGTGCTGCGCATCCCGCCGCTGTCGTAGGCAACCCAACGGAATGGGCCCTCGCGGGCCCGTATCGCGGCGCAGAACCCCCTGCCTGCCGCGATGATTTGGCCAGGCGCAATGCCTGGCCATTTTTTTGGTGACGATCACGGGCAGGGGCCGGCGGTCATCGGCGAGCCCGAGGGTCGGGCCCTGCCGCCGGACACCCGTGCCGATCAGCCCTTCATGAAGCGGCCCATGCCCTTCATGCCGCCCATGGCGCGCATCATCTTGGCCATGCCGCCCTTCTTCATCTGCTTCATCATGCCCTGCATCTGCTCGAACTGGGCCAGCAGGCGGTTGACCTCCTGCACCGGCACGCCCGAACCCGCCGCGATGCGGCGCTTGCGCGAGGCCTTGATGAGTTCCGGCTTGGCGCGCTCGGCGGCCGTCATGGAATTCAGGATGCCCTCGGTGCGGCGCAGCTGCTTTTCAGCCTGGCCGCCCTGCAGCTGGCCGGCGGCCTGCTGGAACTGGGCCGGCAGCTTTTCCAGCAGCGAGCCCATGTCGCCCAGCTTCTTGACCTGGCCGAGCTGGTCGCGGAAGTCGTTCAGGTCGAACTTGTTGCCCGACTTGATCTTGGCCGCCAGCTTCTGGGCCTCGGCGATGTCGATGTTCTTCTGGGCCTGCTCGACCAGCGAGACGATGTCGCCCATGCCCAGCACGCGCTGCGCCATGCGCTCGGGGTAGAACGGCTCCAGGCCGTCCAGCTTTTCCGAGACGCCGACGAACTTCAGCGGCTTGCCGGTGACGTGGCGCACCGACAGCGCCGCGCCGCCGCGGGCGTCGCCGTCCAGCTTGGTCAGCACCACGCCGGTCAGCGGCAGCGCCTCGGCGAAGGCGCGGGCGGTGTTGACCGCGTCCTGGCCCTGCATGGCGTCGACCACGAACAGCGTTTCGACTGGCTTGACCAGGTCATGCAGCGCGCGGATCTCGCGCATCATGGCCTCGTCGATGCCCAGGCGGCCGGCCGTGTCCAGGATCAGCACATCGTAGTGGTGACGACGGGCATGGTCGACCGCGTTGCGGGCGATGTCCTCGGGCTTCTGGCTGGGATCGGACGGCAGGAAATCGACGCCGACCTGCGCCGCCACGCTCTTCAACTGGTCGATGGCGGCCGGGCGGTAGACGTCGGCGGACACCACCAACACCTTTTTCTTGCCGGTCTTGCGGCCGTGCTGGGTGTGCTGGCCTTCGCTCAGCCAGCGGGCCAGCTTGCCGGTGGTGGTGGTCTTGCCCGCGCCCTGCAGGCCGGCCATCAGGATGACGGCGGGCGGCTGCACCGCCAGCGACAGTTCGCCGGAATCGGCGCCCAGGTCGCCGCCCATGAGGGCGGTCAGTTCCTTGTGGACCACGCCCACCAGGGCCTGGCCGGGGCTGAGGCTGCTGGCGACTTCTTCGCCCAGCGCCTTTTCCTTGACCCGGGCGACGAAATCGCGCACCACGGGCAGCGCCACGTCGGCTTCCAGCAGGGCCATGCGCACTTCGCGCAGCATTTCCTGGGTGTTGGCCTCGGTCAGGCGGGCTTCGCCGCGCAGCGTCTTGACGACGCGCGACAGGCGTTGAGTTAGGTTATCGAGCATGAGAGGCGTTTCCGCTTAAACTAGTTGATTGAACGGTGGCCGCAGGCGCGGATTCCGCACTGTCGGGCGGCATGCGCCCCCAGGCCCCATCCAGACAACGGTTTCTATGTCACTAGGCATTGTATTTCACACAGCGGCCGCCTTGGCGTACGCCGTGCTCGGAGGGTCCCTCTGGATCCGCCTGGCCGGCGCCGGGGAAGTCGAGCAAACGGGCAAGATCGCCCGTCTGTGCCTGCTGGGAGCCCTGGTTCTTCATGGAATCGGGCTGCAGCAATCCATGCTGGGGGCCCCGCACCCGTTCATCGGGTGGGCGCTGGCCCTGTCGGCCGCCATCTGGCTGGGCATGCTCGTCTTCTGGCTCGAAAGCCTGCTGGTGCGCATCGACGGCCTGCAGCTGCTGCTGCTGCCCGCCGCCACCCTGGCCAGCGGCCTGGCCGCCCTGTTCCCCCAGGGCCAGTTCGTGCCCCACGCCGACAACGCCTGGCTGCGCGTCCACCTGCTGATCGCCCTGGCCGCCTATGGCCTGATCACCATCGCCGCCCTGCACGCCATGATGATGGCGCTGCTCGACCGCCACCTGCACCGCCCGCTGGACGCCCCCGCCGAACGCAGCATCATCGGCCGCGTGCTGGACTCGCAGCCGCCGCTGCTGGTGCAGGAACAGCTGCTGTTCCGCATCATCTGGATCGGCTTCGTGGTGCTGACCCTGGCCGTCGGCTCGGGCTCCATCGCCTCCATGAAGCTCACCGGCCAGATCCTGCCGTTCGACCACAAGACCGTCTTCACCCTGCTGTCCTGGCTGACGTTCGGCGTCCTGCTGGCCGGGCGCCACATCTGGGGCTGGCGCGGCCGCGTCGCCCTGCGCTGGACCCTGACCGGGTTCGGCTTCCTGATCCTGGCCTACACCGGCAGCCGGTTCGTGCTGGAAGTCATTCTGCATCGAGGCTGACGTGGGCAAGCTGCTGTTCTGGATCGTCATCATCATCGGCGTGCTGTTCGTGGCGCGCATCGCCGGCCGCATGGCCGCCGCCCGCCAGGACGGCCCCGCGGGCGCCAGCCCCCAGGGCAAGACCGGCCAGCCCGCCGCCCGCGCCCCGGAAGCCATGGTCCGCTGCGCCCACTGCGGCATCCACCTGCCGCGCTCGGAAGCCCTGCTGCAGGGCGGCCAGACCTGGTGCAGCCAGGAACACGCCCGGCTCGGCCCGGCGACCAAATAACCCGCGCCGCGGCGAGCCGCCCTCGCGGGAATAAGCGCCGGGGCATCACTATGTCCCTTTTTCCAGGCACGGCATAATGCATGTTGGATACAACCTGCTTCCTTCCCATGCCCTTGCTCCTGGATCGACATGGCTGGCTGGCGCCGGCCCCTGGTGTTTCCCGTCTGCCCTCCCCCAACTGCGACGCCCGTCCCCGTGACGCGCAGGTCTCGCTGCTGGTGCTGCACAACATCAGCCTGCCGCCGGGCCAGTTCGGCGGCCCCGAGGTCGCCGGCCTGTTCCTGAACACGCTGGACTACGCCTCGCACCCCTGGCTCGAACGCCTGCGCGGCCTGCGCGTATCGGCCCACTTCTTCATCCGCCGCGACGGCCGCATCGTGCAGTTCGTCTCCACCGAGGCGCGCGCCTGGCATGCCGGCGTCTCGCGCTTCGCCGGCCGCGAGCGCTGCAACGACTTCTCCCTCGGCATCGAGCTGGAAGGCACCGATACCCTGCCCTACACTGACGAGCAATACACCGCGCTGCGCCGGCTGACCCCGGCGCTGCGCGCGCGCTACCCCCTGGCGGCCGCCTGGGGCCACGAACACATCGCCCCCGGCCGCAAGACCGACCCGGGGCCCGCATTCAACTGGACGCGCTTCGGGCGCGACAGCGGCTTTGCGCGGCGGCAGTTGCCGCCCGCCTGACCCTTAAAGGACCGGTTATGTTGAAGATCTGGGGACGGCTGACGTCCGTCAATGTGCAGAAAGTGATGCTGGCCGTGCGCGAACTGGCGCTGCCGCATGCCTTCATCGAGGCCGGCGGTCCGTTCGGCGTGGTCGACACGCCCGAGTACGCCAGGATCAACCCCAACCGCACCGTGCCCGCCATCGACGACGGCGGCTTCGTGCTGTGGGAATCGAACGCCATCGTGCGCTACCTGGCCGCCCGCTACGGCGCCGGCACCCTGTGGCCCGAGGACGTCTGCCTGCGCGCCGACGCCGACCGCTGGATGGACTGGCAGACCACCGAATGGCAGGGCGCCATGGTCCCGGCCTTCCTGGGCCTGATCCGCACCCCCGAAGCCAAGCGCGACCACGCCGCCATCGAGCTGTCGGTCAAGCGCAGCAACGCCCGCGCCCAGATCCTGGACCAGGCCCTGCAAGGCCGCGAATTCATCGCCGGCCGCCACCTGACCATCGGCGACATCGCCCTGGTGTGCTCGGCGCACCGCTGGCTGGCGCTGCCGATCGAGCGGCCGGACACCCCGGCGCTGTCGGCATGGTACCGGCGCGTGATGATGCGGCCGGCGACGCAGGGGGTGTTGACGTTGCCGTTGGAGTAAGGGGAAAGCGCCGCGACATCTCCGGACGAACAGAATCGCGGCGCGGAACCGGCCTGTCTCACTTCCTCCGGTCTTTGAGCCAGGCCCTGACACGGCGCACCGACATCGTGACCTTGACGGACAACATGGCGGCGCTGAACAACCATCCCAAAGCCCCGCCAGCCAATGCTGCCCACGACAATATCGGCTTGGTATCGGGATCATCCAGGCTGCTCCAACCTATCCACGCAAGCGCTGGGCAAACGAAGATCAGGCACAAGACCGGCACGAAATAGGACATGTCCACGCTTATCAAAACAAATCGCCGTCTGAACCCCGGCGTGCAGTGGAGCGTGGAGACCGGCAGGTCCTTGACGAGCTTTTTGTGTTGAACGTGAGTCACGGCGACCAGAAGGATCCCCAGCGCCAGCGACAGCCATAAGAAGCCGGCGCGAAACAGAGCCGGAATGGTCAGAATCGCCGTACCGGTCGACGCCGCAGTCAGCCTCTGGATCGCCCTCATGGTTGCTTCGTCGACGATGTAGCCGGGCTTGTTCCAGCCCATTCTGCCGTAGTAGATGATGGTGCCGTCTTCCAGGGTTTCGAACAGCCCTCTCGGTCCCAAGTTCATGTCCCATCTCGATGGACAATTCGTCCGCACGGTCGTGGCACGACTATCTCCCGCGCCCGCCGACCCGCGCCTTGATCTTGGCAAACAGGAAGGCGAAATTTACTGCCCACGCCGCAAACGCGACGATGACGACCGACCATATCAAGGCCGGGCTCAATCGGGATGCGCCATCAAGCTTGGAAAATGCCAGGGCGGCGACAGCGGGCAGCAGAAAGATGTTAGGCACGATCAAGGCATAAGACATGCTTCTGCCGATCAACATCACCCTCTTACTGAACCGGGGCCGTGGATATAGCGAAACCGGCAGTGTCTTGATGAGCCTGTTGTGCCGAACATAAAAGGAAGCGGCCGCCACTGCTGCAAGCAGCATCGCCGTCCAGCGATACCCCGCGGTGAACGCAGGAGAGATGCCAAAGGCCGAAGCCGCAAATAACTCCACGTACAAACGCCGGATGGAACGCATGGCGGCCTCGTCCACGTGGTATCCGAGCGCATGACCATCCCGTCTACCGTAATAGTAGATAGTCGTGCCGTCTTCCTTGGTCTCGAACAAGCCGGTGTATGTAAAACCCGAACGCATCACTATCTCCGAAAACCGTGCATCCCAAGTGTCTTCGCTTAACCGAAGAACAGGTTGCCACTGTCGAGATAGGGGTAATTGGTTCCAACCACCCCAGGTATCATCCATCCGTATGGAGTGGAAGGATCGGCGTAATTCGTATACTCAATGAAGAGATCCGCGGCTCCGTCGCCGGTCCTGTCTCCCTCCAATCGTACGGTGGATGCCCACCACCAACCGCTATCATCATGGTGAGTAACGGGCCACTCATGTCCGTGATGATCCTCGGTCACATATCGAAGCTCTCCAGCATGCCCGGTGAACTTGCTTGTTCCGATGAACCGCAGGGCCTGATGTCCCTCGGTATTCAGGTCGCCATCCAGATTTGAAAAGTCCAGCACGTCCGGTTCGATCCGCAGCCCCCCCGACTCCCCCCAGATAAGCAGGGTGGTAGTACTTGAGGCTGAAGTCCCGCGCTTCGCGAACCGTGGTCAGTCCATGGATGAACTTCGTCGTGATTTCCCCCGTGCCGGGATCCGCGAAATCGCCATCGTTGAAGACGATGCGATTGCCGCCACCGTGCACGACGAAGGTGTCGTTGCCGCCACGGCCAGTGAACGTCATTCCCCCGAGCACGTCGCCGATAAAAGTGTCGTCATAGTCGCTGCCGATGACATAGTCGATATTGCGGAATTCTCCACCGCACCAAGGACCGATAGAGCCAGATTTCAATCCCACCAGGGCGTACCCACGAAGTTTCACCAGGGCGTTATCGTGGGTGAGGAAATAGTGATTGATTTCGTAGTCCTTGAGTCCAAAGGCGCTGGCCCGATCCGCAATCCACTTGTCCATGCGATCGTTGCCATACACGGCGATGTCGACGCCCCATTTGTTCAAGGAGAAGTCGAGGACGTTGTAGCCATCCGGATTGCCGACAACTTTGTTGGACCAGTCATAGTCGTCTCCAGGCATGAACCAGTTGACTGCATTGCCCCCCACCATTTCACTCGGCGTCTCGTCGCCGATGAACAGGTAGGACTTCCCATCCTCCCCCACGAATGACTTCACGCCATTCTCCGGCTCGATGTCGGCATAGTGCACAATCTCTGGCGGCGTCCGCAGTACTGGACCATTACCGTTGGCCTCAATACCTGGGTCATTGCCACTCACGATCCTGTCTGCGACGTCCGCAAGAATTGCGGGCAGGATCACCGCAGCATCTGGATAGTCATCCGGATGCGCGCCTATTTCCTTCATAGCCAAATAAAGCTGGTAATCGGAAAAAATCGTAACGCCATCATTGAAGGGCTGTACCTCGCCTTGCGCCGGCGAGCCAGCCTCAACGTTTGCTGGAGGAGCCTGATGATCGCCTTCATCAGGTGATGGCATTGTCGCCGTGGGGGTCTCCCCTGCGGCCGATATATGCTTTTCGGCACCAGCAAGGGCATCGTTGATGAGCTTGGCGGCCTCCCCTTTCAGTCCAAGCGTATCCAACAGCGTCGAAACGCCGATGTTGATGGCAATGGTCGCAACGGCGGCGGGCCCCTCGATAGCAATGAGCGCACCGGCCAATCCGGCCAGCGCACCGGCGATCATCGCGCTGACCGCTACGGATGCCACCTCCGAGCCCACTGCAACTTTGGGATCCGTGCCAGAGGCGATATCTTTTTGGATTGCGCTCCAACTGAAGACGCTCTGCATAAAGTAAGCATGGGTACGCGCCATCGCCTTGAGAATCTTGAAGGAGGACTCGTCCAGACTGCTTTTCAGCAAGTCTTGCATGTACCCCAACACTTTTCCCGTCTCCGGAATCAGCGCATTGACCAACGGCTCGACCATCCCGCGCGTCGTCTTCGGATCGTGGTAATACCTGGATTCCTCGCTGTAGTGCGAAAAGTAATACGCTTCCTTTTGGTTGAGAATCTGCGCGATGTACCAAGCGGGAACGATCCGTGGCGTCGAGAAGTAGGACCATCCGATACCGTCCCAAAGGCCTGATCCCAGCCCGCCGCCCCCCCCAAACCTGACGGCTCCGGAGGCCAACTTCCATAAACGGTGATGCTGCCAAGCGTGGGCGTAGCCATGATGCGGCTCCTGATCGCAGATCAATCAATAGCCACCCACCACCACGCAGGCGACCGTCTATAGACATAAACGGTTGAGCCGCGATTTACAGTAAAAAAACGCCGCAATTCAGACCAGTTCTCCGGCACCGGCCCGCGTCCCGCGATTCGAAGCATGTCGCCGCCCTCGCGGCGACAGCGTCAAGCGCCCTACTCCACCCAGGGCGTGCTCGCCCAGATCTGCCGCAGCCGCCCATCATCCTGCTTCAGGCGTTCCTGCCACTGCGGCCCATCGAGATAATCCATCTCGGTGAACTGCTGCTTCATCTGCGCCTGGAATTCCGGATTGGCGGCGACCTTGCCCAAGGCCTGGCGCAGTTTCTCGGCGACATCCGCCGGCAAACCCTTCGGCGCGACAATGCCGCGCTCGGAGGCGAACACCAGGTTTACGCCCAGCTCCTTGAAGGTCGGCACATCCGGTCCCAGCGGCGAACGCGTCTCGCTGGCCTGCGCCAGCACGCGCATGTTCTTGCCGTGATAGGGCATGACTTCGCCCAGGTTCAGGCCGCCGATCACGGTATGCCCGCCCAGCACCGAACTGCGCAGCGGCCCCGCGCCGTTGTAGGGCACGTGGTTGAGCTTGGTACCGGTCAGGTTCTGGAACAGCACCAGCGCCAGATGGTCGTCGGTGCCCACGCCGGTCGAGCCGTAGCTGATCGCGCCCGGTTTCTCGCGCGCCGCCTTGATCAGGGCATCCAGCGTCTGGTACGGACTGTCGGCCGCGACGCTGAAAGCGCTGGGGTCGCGCACCAGATTGGCCAGGTACGTGAAGTCGGCGGTGGTGAAGCCGGCCTTGCGCTCGATCGGCAGCGACACCAGCCCGGGCATGTTGGTCATCGCCAGCGTATAGCCATCGGGCTTGGCGCGCGCCACGTACGACAGCGCGATGGCGCTGGACGCGCCCGGCTTGTTCTGCACCACGATGGTGGCGCCCAGCTCCTTTTCCAGGAACACGGCCAGCGAGCGCGCCGTCAGGTCGGTGCCGCCGCCGGGCGCGAAGCCCACCACCAGTTCGATGGGATGGTCGGGCCAGGCCCAGGCCGGCCACGCGGCGCACAGCGCGGCCACGGACAGCGCGGCGCGAGCGGCCGCCTTGCGTGTAAAGAACATGGTTGTCTCCTGTTTGGGTACTGCTGTTGTTATGCGTTGTGGTGGGCCGGACACGCCGGCCAGCCACGCGGGACGGCTGCGACGGCCGCCCCGGGTCAAACCGTTCCCTAGCCGCCCTGGCCTACTTCCTGCGCCTCGCGCCACGCCAGCAGGCGCGTCACGCCTTCGGCCATGCCCACTTGCGGCTGCCAGCCGATCTGTTGTCCCGCCAGATCGTGCGGGATGTGGAAAGCCCCGCCCGAGGTCAGGCGCACCGTGCCGGGCGGGTCCGGCCGGATCTCCGGTTCCAGGTCGCTCTTGCAGTAGTCCAGCACCAGCCGCACCAGTTCACCGGTGGTGATGGGCGCGGGGCCGGATACGTTCACGGCCACATCGGTGGCGTCGCTCTGGAACGCGGCGACATTGGCGCGCGCCACGTCCGACACATGCACGAAGTGCTTGGTATCGCTGCCGTCGCCGGGCAGCACGGGACGCTCGCCCTGGCGCACGCGGTCGTAGGTCTCCATGATGTACAGCGAATTGGCGGCGCGGTAGTGCTGGCGTTCGCCGTACACGGTGGAATAGCGCAGCACCACGTAGTCCAGCCCGGCCTTCTGGTGGTACTGGCGGCACAGCTGTTCGCCCATGATCTTGGAAGCGCCGTACAGGATCGCGGCGGGCGGCGCGCCGACGGAATGGAACGGGCCGTTCTCGGCCAGCGCGCCGGCAATGCCGCTGCCATAGCCATAGACGGCGTTGGACGAGGCGAACACGAACTTCTTCACCTTGTTGGCGCGGCAGGCTTCCAGCATGTTCTGCGCGCCGCGGATGTTCACGTCCACCGCCTGCCAGGGCGTCTGCGCGAAACCCAGCGTCATGTAGGCGGCCAGGTGCAGCACGCCGTCCACGCCTTCGGTCGCGGCCAGCAGGTCTGGCAGGCGCATCAGGTCCCCGCGCACCACTTTCACGCGCGGATTGCCCTGCAGGTGGGCGATGGCCTCTGGCGTGCCAAACGCGAAGTTGTCCAGCAGGATCACTTCGCGCACGCCGGCGGCCAGCAGCGCGTCGGCGGTGTGCGAGCCCACCAGGCTGGCGGCGCCGGCGATCAGGATGCGGGCATCGGCCAGCGGCAGCGCCGCGCTTTTCTTGTCGGTCGTCATGTGATTCACAGTCCCATCGGTTGATTGTGCATGCCCCAGTACAGGCTCTTGACCTGGCTGTAGAGGCGCAGGCCATGCAGGCCCTTCTCGCGGCCGATGCCGCTGGCCTTGAAGCCGCCGAACGGCGTGGCGATGTGCGATTGCTTGTAGGTGTTGATCCAGACGGAGCCCGCCTCGATCTCGCGCGCCACGCGCCAGGCGCGGGCGTAGTCGCCGGTCCACATGCCCGCGGCCAGGCCGAAGGGCGTGTCGTTGGCCTGCTGGATCACGTCGTCCTCGTCGTCGAACGGCAGCGCCACCAGCACCGGCCCGAAGATCTCTTCCTGGCAGACGCGCGCGCCGTTGCCCAGGCCGTCAATCACGGTGGGCAGGTAGAACCAGCCGTTGGCCAGCTCGGCGCGGTCCGGCGCGGCGCCGCCGACCAGCACGCGGCCGCCCTCGGCCCGGCCGATGTCGACATAGCCGGCGACCTTGTCGCGATGCGCGCGCGACACCAGCGGCCCCATCTGCGTGGCCGGGTCATCGGGCAGCCCCACGCGCACCTGGCGCGTGCGCGCCACCAGCGCCTCCATGAAACGCCCATAGATCGATTTCTGCACGAACAGGCGCGAACCCGCCACGCAGCTCTGCCCGGCCGAGCCAAAGATGCCCGACACCACGCCGGCCACGGCGCGGTCCAGGTCGGCGTCGTCGAACACGATGTGCGGCGACTTGCCGCCCAGCTCCAGGCCGACGGGAATCAAGCGCTGGCCGGCAATGCCGCCGATGGCGCGGCCAGTCTCGGTGCCGCCGGTGAATGACACCATGCGCACGCCGGGATGCCTGACCAGCGCGGCGCCGACGTCTTCGCCGTGACCCGGCAACACCGTCAGCAGCCCTTCGGGCAAGCCGGCCTCGGCGCATATGCGGGCCAGTTCCAGCGCCAGCTGCGGCGTCTCCTCGGACGGCTTGAGCAGCACCGCGTTGCCGGCCGCCAGCGCCGGCGCGGCCTTCTGCGCCTCGTTCATGATGGGCGAGTTCCACGGCGTAATGGCCGCGATCACGCCGAACGGCTCGGCCAGCGCCATCGAGAAATACTCGCCGCGTGGCGAGGTCATCTCGTTCTGCCAGGTCTCGCACACCGCGGCGTAATAGCGGAAATGCCCGGCCGCGCTGTCGACCATGTTCAGGCATTCCTTCCACGGCTTGCCGCTGTCGATCATCTGCAGCCGCGCCAGCGGCTCGCGCTCGGCGGCCAGGCGCCGGCCGATCTCGTACAGCGTGGCGGCGTGCTGGTCCGGACGCAGCTTGCGCCACGGCTGGCGCTGGAACGCGTCCCAGGCGATGGCGACGGCGGCATCCACGTCGCGCGGCAAGGCGCGCGTGACGATGCCGGCAACGCTGCCGTCGGCGGGGTTGATGGAGGTGATGACGGTGTCGCCGTCTTGGCTGTGGCGCCAGTCGGCGCCCAGCCGGAAGGGCTTGTGGCTCGATGCATTCATAACGTCGTGGAATCCGGGGACTGCGGTAGACGCATCATCGGCCGGCCGACTATTAGGAACAATTCGATATTTTTCTTATATTCTTAGCCCATGGCTATGAATATCAAGTACCGGCCGCTCAAGGCCTTCCTGCTGGCGGTCGACACCGGTTCGTTCACGCACGCCGCCAACCAGCTGGGCGTGACGCAGCCCTCGTTCACCGCGCTGATCCAGGACCTGGAGGACGTGCTGGGCCTGCGCCTGTTCGAACGCACCACCCGCAGCATCAGCCTGACCTCGGCCGGACAGGATTTCCATGCCCGCGTGCAGCGGCCCATCGCCGACCTGGAGGAAGCCTATCGCGGCCTGGCCGACCTGGCGGCGGTGCGGCGCGGCAACGTGACGCTGGGCGCCCTGCCCTCGACCGCGCTGGCGCTGCTGCCCGTGGCGGTCGGCGCGCTGCGTCAGCGCCATCCGGCCTTGAAGGTGCGCGTGGTCGAGGCGCACAACGACGAACTGGTGGCCATGCTGCGCACCAACCAGATCGAGTTCGCCGTCGGCGCGCTGGCCGAGCCGGCGCCGGACCTGTCTTTCACGCCGCTGGCCGAGGATTGCTTCTGCGCCATCTACCCCGCCGGCCATGCCCTGGGAAAAAAGCGCGGACCGCTGCATTGGCGCGACGTACTGCGCTATGACCTGATCCTGCTGTCGCAGGGCTCGAACGCGCGCCAGCAGTTCGACCGCGCGGTGCGCGAAGAGACCGGCGCGCCGGCCACCGCGCTGCGCTACGACGTGACCAACATGGGCACCGCCGCCGGCATGGTGCGCCAGGGCCTGGGCGTGAGCGTGCTGCCGCGCCTGGCGCTGCCGGAATTGAACCTGGCGGGGCTGCGCGCGGCGGCGCTGTGCGATGCCTCGGCTCGCCGCGCCATCGGCCTGCTGCACCGGCGCGACCGCTCGCTGTCGCCGGCCGCGCAGGCGCTGGCGGTGCAATTGGAAACGGCCATGGACGAGATCGCCCGGCGGCTGTTGCCGCTGCCGCCACTGAAGTGACCCGGCCGCGGCTTCCATCCAGACGCCGACTCATCCCGCCGCGAACAGCGCGCCGATGCGCGCCACATCGTCGTCACTCAACACCCCCGCCTGCCACCGCAGCGTCAGCCACGCCAGCAGGTTGTCGTAGCGCGCCCGGTCCAGGTCGCGCAGCGCCTCGAAACGCTGGCGCTCCGCATCCAGCACATCCAGGTTGGTGCGCTCGCCGCCCAGCACGCTTTGCCGCGCGGCCTGCACGCGCTGCGCGGCCGCCTCGGCGGCCTGCCGGTAGGCGCTGATGCGCTCGCGGCTGCCGGCAAAGGTGTGGAACTGCCGCGCCAGGTCATTCAGCAACGCCCATGTCGCGGCCTCGAGCTTGTGCTGCGCCTCTTCCTGCTCGGCCAGCGCCTGGCCGCTGGCCGCCGAGGTCCGCCCGCCGGAATACAGCGGAATGCTGACCTCGATGCCCACCGAACCGGTGTCATAGCGCTGGCCGATCTGGTTGTCGCCGTTGGAATTGGTCAACTGCTTGCGCGCCACCAGGCGCGCCGTCGGCAAATGCCCGGCGCGGGCGGCCTGATAGCGCTGGCGGCTGGCTTCCACCAGGTGACGCTGGGCCAGCAGTTCCGGATTGCCGTCCAGCGCCAGTTGGCGCCATGCCGGCAAGTCACGCCCATCGACGGCCAGGGCGGCCAGGGCCGCTTCCCGCAAGGGCGCCAGCGGGCTGTCGGCCAATGCCGGGCCGACGATCGCCCCCAACGCATTGCGGGCGTCGCGCAGCTGGTCCTGCGCCTCGATCTCCTGCGCCTGCACCACGTGGGCGCGGGCCTCGATCTCCAGCTGATCCGTGCGCGTACCCTGCCCCGCCGCCACGAAGCGCGCGCTGCGGCGCGCGTCCTCCCGCAACGAACGGCCCTGTGACTGCGTCAACGCCAGGGCCTGCTGCGCATAGAGCACGGCGGTGTAGGCCTGCAATACCCGCACCGCCAGCGCCTGCCGCGCGCGCTCCAACGTCAATCCCCCCGCCTCGGCGCGTTCGCGTCCGGCGCGGTATTGCGCGAACGCCGCCGCGTCGAACAGCGGCTGGCTCAGCGTGAAACCCGAGGCATAGCTGGCATAGCGCGAGCGTTGCTCCAGCGCGCCCCACCGGGTCTGCTGGCGCGATGTCGTGTCGTTGCGGGCGCGGCTGTAGTGGTAACCCAGGTTCGGCAACAGGCCGCTGCGCCCCAGCGCCGCTTCCTCGGCGTCGGCCCGCTCGCGCGCCCGCGCCGCCTGCCAGGTGGGGTCGGACGCCAGCGCCATCGTGTACGCCTGCTGGAAATCCAGCGCCTGCGCCGCGCTCATCCCGGGCAGGAGCAGCGCCACCATCACGACCCAGGCCGCCGGCAACCGGTACTGGCAACGGCTCATGCGTCACCCCACGCCAGCCGCGCGCGGTCGAGCAGGGGCTTGAACAGGTAGTTCAACAGCGACCGCTCGCCCGTGCGCACGAACACCTCGACCGGCATGCCCGCGCGCAACGGCGCATCGCCAATGCGGCGCAACTGGCCCGGCGCCACGTCGGCGCGCAGGCGATAGTAGGGCCGGCCGTTATGTTCGTCCTCGAAGCGGTCCGCCGACACCAGCGTCACCGCGCCCTCCAGCCGCGGCGTGCTGCTGGCGTCGAAGGCGGTGAACATCAGTTCCACCGGCAGGCCCGCATGCACCTTGTCGATGGACTCCACCGGCAGGCGCCCCTCGACCACCAAGGGTTCGTCCTCGGGCACGATCTCCATCAGGCGCGAGCCCGGCTGCACCACGCCGCCGACGGTGTGCGTGGCCAGGGCCACCACGGTGCCGCTGGCCGGCGCGCGGATCTCGCTGTGCGCCAGGTCGAACTCCGCCGTCGCCAGCTTCTGCGTCAACTGTTCGCGCTGCACGCGCGTTTCCGCCAGGTCGGTGCGCACCTCGCGCTGGAACGCGTCGCGGCGCTGCTGGCCGCGCAGCGCCAGTTCCGCGATCTGCTGGCGGGTCTGGCCCAGGGCGCCCAGGTCCGCCGCCATGTCGCCGTCCAGTTGCGCGAGGCTGCGCTCCAGCTCCAGCACGCGATTGCGCGGCACGTAGCCTTCGCGCGCCAGATCGCGCAGGTTGCCCAGTTGTTCCCGCAACAACGTGCGTTGCGTGCGCTTGTGCGCCAACGTCGATTCCAGCCCGCCGGCCAGGGCCCGGCTGCCGGCCAGCGTCGCCTCGATGCCGGCCAGTTCCCCCGCCAGCGCCGCGCGGCGGCTGGCAAAGAGCTGGCGCTCCATCGCGTAGGCGGCCGCCGCTTCGGCATTCGCGTGCGCGTCTGGCGGCGCAAGATCATCCTGGCCATCGCGCTCGGCCAGCAAGCGCGCTTCGCGCGCCATGACGGCCGCCTGCTGCGCACGCAGGCTCTGCGCCTCGCCACGCACCCGCGTATCGTCCAGCCGCACCAGCGTCTGACCGGCCCGGACCGGGTCGCCTTCGGCCACCAGCAGCGCGCTCACCACGCCGCCCTCGATACTGTCCACCGCGCGCCGCTCGCCCGTCACGACGACGATGCCGGGCATCGCCACGCCGTTGTCCAGCGGCGCCCACGCCGCCCAGGCCAGGAAGCCGCCAAAACCCACCGCCAGCACCCACCAGCCGAAACGGGCCGACCAGCCGCCCTGCTCGTCACCATCGACCGCGCCGGCATCATCCTTGTCCAGTTCGGGCCGCAACACCACCACACGATTGCCCTCGGCGCGCCCCGTCATGCCTTGCCTCCGAAGTAGTGTCCGGGAAAGGCGCCGCCCGCCAGGGGATACACCTGCGCCGCCGTTGCGGAAGGACGCGGCGGCGACGCGGCCCCGGTCGGACGCCCGCCCGCCGCGGCAGGCGCGGCGGACTGAGATGCCGCCCTGGCGTTCCCCCCCGGCCGCGCCCTCCGGCGGCGGCCGCAGCACCTCATGGGTCGCCCCGAAGCGCTGCGCCTGGCCATCTCGCAGCAACAGCAGGTGGGTCGTCGCCGCCAGCACCTTGGGCCGGTGCGTCACCAGCACCACCGTCGCGCCCATCTCGCGCAGACGGCCCAGCGCGTCGAGCAAGGCCTGCTCGCCGACATCATCCAGACTGGCGTTGGGCTCATCCAGCACCACCAGTCGCGGCGTCCCATACAACGCCCGCGCCAGCGCGATGCGCTGGCGTTGCCCGCCCGACAATCCCTGGCCGCCAGTGCCGAGCGGCGTGTCATAGCCGCGCGGCAGGGCCAGGATCATGTCGTGCGCGCCGGCCAGCCGGGCGGCATCGATCACCCGCCGGGCCAACACCTCGCCATCGCTGTCCGGCCCGGGAAAACGCGCGATGTTCTCGGCCACCGTCCCGGAGAACAACTCCACGTCCTGCGGCACATACCCCAGCCACTCGCCCAGCCGCGCGCGCTCCCATTGCCGCAGATCGGCGCCATCCAGCCGCGCCGTGCCCAGGCGGGCCGGCCACACGCCCGCCACCAATCGCGCCAAGGTCGACTTGCCCGCGCCCGACGGGCCGACCACGCCCAGCACCTGCCCCGGCTCCAGCGCGAACGACACATTCACCAGCGTCGGTTGCGCCGCGCCCGGCGGCGTCACCGTCACCCCTTCCAGCCGCAGCGCGCCCTTCGGCTCGGGCAGCGTCAGGCCCGCGGCGTGCTTTGGATACGTCGCCAGCAGGTCCTGCAGGCGCCGCCACGCCAGGCGCGTGCCCGCCCATTGCCGCCACGCGCCGATCACCTGATCGATCGGACTGAGCACGCGTCCCATCAGGATCGACCCCGCGATCATCATGCCGGCGCTGACGTGGCTCTGCAGCACCAGCCACGCGCCCAGGCCCAGCACCAACGATTGCAACGCCATCCGCACCGTCTTCGACAGGCTCGCGATCATCGCCGAGCGCTGGCTGGCCATGCCCTGACGCCGCACATAGCCCACGTGCAGCCGCTGCCAGCGCGCCCGCAACCGATCCAGCATGCCCATAGCCTGGATGGCCTCGGCGTTGCGCAGTTGCCCTTCGGCCTCGACCCCCGCCCGTACCGACAGCCCGCCCGCCTCGGCCAGCAGCTTGCGCGACACCTGCTCGTTGAGCCAGGCCAGCGCCACCAGCACCACCGCGCCCGCCAACGCCAGCGTTCCCACCCACGGGTGGAACAGGAACATCACCAGCAGGAACAACGGAAACCACGGCGCATCGAAGAACGCGAACACCGCGCTGCCCGTCAGGAACTGGCGCAGGGTATTCAGGTCATTGACCGCCTGTGAGGCATTGGCCGGCACGCCCGCCAGGCCGCGCTCGAACGCCGCCCCGTGCACACGCCCGGCCAGCGCCGCGTCAAAGCGCGCGCCGATCTGGATGATGACCACGCTGCGCGCGTAATCCAGCGCCCCCATCAGCGCCAGCAGGCCGACGATCATCAGGCTCAGCATGACCAGCGTGAAGACGTTGCCGGACGCCAGCACGCGGTCATAGACCCGCAGCATGTACAGCGACGGCGCCAGCATCAGCAGGTTGGCGGCGACGCTGAACGCCGCCACGCTGTACCAGCCGGTGCGAAAGCGCGCCAGGAGCGATTTGATCTCCAGGGCGTCCCCGTCCTGTGCCGCGCCCGTGCGCGTCTGGGTTTGCTGCATCGGTTTTCCTTGTCCGGATGACTGCCGGAACACGCAGAATGAAGAAACAAAAAGACGGTCGCGGCAGGGGATAGGCCCGCCGCGACCGCAGCCCACGCGCCCGAGACAGCGCGGGAAAACTCGCGGATGGGTTACGCCGCCAGGGCCAGGTCGGTCTCGGTGGCGAAGTTGTGGCCGATGAGGTCGGCGATGGAGGCGTGCATATCCATCCCGTTCTGTTCCAAGGCGTCGACCAAACCTCCGTTCGTGATGTGGCTGATCTTGTCTGGCGTGCCAACAACCGAACCGTTCATCAAGCCCCAAACGATGTCATGAACCAGGTTGGCTCGCCCGTCGGCAACGTCACCCTGGATAGGTTGGTCGAACGTGAACGTAATGAGCGGGTCCACCACATGCCCGGCTCCATCTACCCCACCACCCAAAGTGATGGAATCCAACGAGCCCCATACGGTGTGCGCCGTCGGACCATCGCCCACGTGACCGCTGTAAGGCGGGAAGAAGTAGTGCAATTCACCGGAGGCGACGAAGGCGTAGTGGGCAACCGTTTTGCTGACATAGCCGTAGTCGGTGCCATTGAAGGCGTTGCCGCCAAAGAATCCACCCTTGTTAGGCACGCTGGTGTGCTCACCAGCAACACCTTCATTCTGGAACGCATCCAGCACGAGCTCCAGCGAGCTCTCCAGGGTAAGGCCAGTGGGAAGGTGATTGATATCGATATAGCTTACGTGTGCAGACATTTTCATGCTCCATTGATTGCGAATTCGCCGAGGAATATCTCGACCCTAAAAGCCGCGCCGTACGTATGCATACGTCGCGCATGCGAAAAATTCGCATGTCTCTTACTCGAGCAGGCACGCGCCTACCCGTTTCATTGTTTTCCCTAGAAGCGAACCTCCATGCCTAATGCAACGGAGCGTCCTGGCGCGAATGTGCGCGCCATCGCATCGGAATATCCGTCGACATACATGCGATTGGTCAGGTTCTCGACCGACGCCATCAGCTTGACGTTGTCATTGGCTTGATAACTGGCATACCAATCCCATGTCGTGTACTTGAACCAAACCTGGGAGCCGCCTGCGTCGCGGTTGTACCAACCATCACCGCTGTAGTTGAGTCTCACCCCGGTATCCAACTTGCGTTCCAGCAATCGGATGCCGACCAGCAACATGCCTTTGTCCACTGGCTTGGCGATGGCACTGTTGAAAACGAAGTTGTCGCAGACGACTTGGTCATCAGCCCAAGCTCGCCAAGAGTCATATCCTTGTGCAATGGCCTTCTGATGCTCTGCGGGATAGCTGCCGTCCGCGTTCTGGCGATCGAATTTGTTGTCGCCCGACCCCAGGAAATAAAGGTCTTCGCAGAACTTGTTGGGACCGCCGAGGTAATGGGTGTAGCTCAGTCCGCCATAGATCCAACCGGCCTCATAGCGCCCCTCCAACTCCAAGCCACGAAACTTGGTGCGGTTGCGGTTATTGACGAAAGCTGTTGTTCCAGGCAAGGGCAACCGTTCCAGATTGGCTCCTGGCAACAGAACGTCCATCGACGAGAAGAGATAGTTGTTTGCCCGCGTGTCGAAGTAGCCCGCCTTGACAGACAAGCTGTCTTCGTCCGACACAATGCCCTGAAATATCGTGTTGGCGCCGATTTCCCAAGTCTGCGAAGTTTCCGGCTCGGCTAATGGATTGGGGTAGATGGTGGCAAATCCATCTCTAGGATGGTTGCCCACCATCAGCATTTCATTGATGGCGGGAGGCCTCCAGGACTTACCCCAGCTACCGTACAGTTCCAGCCAATTGGTTGGCCGAATCGCGCCAGACAACGAGGGCAACAGCATCCCTGCACTGCGACTCACGTCGTAGTCATACAAGGCGTTCTGGTCGTCGAGATCCTCAGGCTGAAACTCCTTTTCGTAGTCGGAGGATCGACGGCCGCCAGGTATGTAGAAATTCTTCGTTCTTCCACGTTGATCGACGTACGTCGGCACACCGGCCCACCAAGCAGCGATGGCCGATTCGTCGCCTGCCAACGCCAAACGGCAGCCTGGCCCGTAAACAGACTGAACTTGGCTGCGCGGATTTTCGTTCGGTGCCCGCCCTGGAAAGGCGCCATAAGCGCACATTTCCTTTGCAAATTTGTCGAGCCTGGATAGGTGGACGGTCTGCTTGCCGGGAACTTGCGTCTTACCCTTGAGTCCGTAGCGCTCGTAACGAAGGCTGGCGGATATGGTGAAGAAATCGTCTTCTAGCTTCACCTCTGTGAAGATGCTGCCCATGCTGCGACGGCCCTGGGGATTGAGCGCATCCTTGCCTGTAGTGCCAATGGGGCTCACCTCGCGACCGTCGTGATTCCACCGCTGGCTCGAAGTCGTACGATCAGTGAAATACTCAACGCCGTAGTTGGCACTTAGCAACGTCTTCGTACCGAGCATAAGGCGCGACGTATTGTCGAGCAGGAATCCCTCGGTTCTGGTAGCCAGACGGTTATTGCGTCCGACGCCGTACTGTCTACAAACGTCTAGTGCATAGGGAGATTTATCGGGCTTTTCACAAGCACCACTGTCCCAATACTCATGGTCAATATTCTTTCGGATATCCGCTGCGTTGGTGGATCCACCGTCAAAGCGAGAGCTTGGATAGGTCGGCGTCGTGTAATTGTCAACACTCGTGTCGACACCATAGATCTTCACTCTCAGATCCAGCCATGGGTTGTCCACAGGTTTGATCTTGTAGTCCAGGGCATAGCTGTTCGACTGAGCCTTCGAGGTTCCCATCTTTCTCCAAGGCGTGCCGCTCTCCTGCACCGAAGTGTCAGCATCCGTGGTGTACGAGTACCCAACTCGCGTACCAACATAGCTGAACAACAGCGATTGATCCTCGCTCAACTTCCAACGTGCCTTGAACAGACTGGTGTCCTGTTCTTGCGCAGCAAACTTCACATCAGAGAACTCGATCTTTCCGCCGTTGAACCAAACTGAATTCTGGCCATCTACCCCTCCGCGCGTACCGATCCTGTAGTCTCCGATCGACCGTCGCGAGACAGCCGCCATGACTTCCAGACGCTCGCCAGCACGTGCCGCGCCAGCGGCGCTCCCGAAGAAATTCACGCCATTGCCCTGATGCCCCATCCCGGACGTACCGCGCAATCTCAGCCCGATATCTCTGCCCTCCCGCAGCACATCCCCAAAATCCAGCGTCCGAAAATCCACGCTCCCCGCCATCGCGCCGGTGCCATGCACGCCATGCACCACGCCCCGCTCCACCACGGCCTCGGACAGGAGTTCCGAATCGACATACATTTCTCCATTGCGCTGCATGTGCCCGTTCTGCACGAAATCCTGGCGCATGCCGTCGATCATCATGTTGACGCGGCCGAAGTCCTGCATGCCGCGGATGTTGATCGACAGGCCGGGGTTCTGGCGGTTGACGGCGCTGGCGACGCCGGGGGTGTCCTGGATGAGTTCGGCGGCGTGGCGAACCGGCACGCGGTCCATTTCTTCACGCGTGATGATGCTGACGGCGCGGGGGGCTTGATAGACGCGCTCGTTGACGGTGTTTCCCTGAACCACCACCGGCTTGAGCGAGTACACCTTGGAACGACCGCCCGGGCCGTTATCGACCAATTGAAAGCTCAGGCGTCCGTTGCCTTCGGAAATCCGATAACCGACGGGGCTGTTGCCGAGAAGATGCTTGAGCCCGGCGGTCAGGCTGTAGGTGCCCTGGGTAGCGACGCTGGTGTACGAGGAAAGATCGACATCGCCCACGTAGAGATCGACGCCGGCCTGCCGGGCGAACGCCAGCACCGCTTGCATCATTGGCTGGGCCGAGATGTCGAAGGCGCGGGTCTGGCGGACGGCTTCCTCCTGGCGGTCGGGCTGTCCCGATGCCACCGGTTGCGGTTGGGCCCACACCGAGGCAGCGCATGGCATCGCGAGCATCCCCGCTCCCATCATCCGCCTGGCCAGCCTGGCCTTCATCAATCTTCTCTTCATTGCCGTCTCTGGTTGCTGCCGATGCAAACGCGCATCATTACCATTAACGGTTGAGAATCGAACTACAGTAAAAAAAGTTCGGAAAAGACAGTTGCCAGAGGGAGAACGGCGCGAAGGCGTCCTGACTTCGTCTTACTCAGGACCTGGCGATGGCGCTGCACGCGCCTCGCGATGGATCGCATCGCCGACGCTTTTGGGCCACGGCTGTCGCCCACCATCCAGAGCGCCGTCGGCAAGCGGAAAAGTGCCGAATACAGACCAGCGTTTGTTTTTCCGTTTTACAAACCAGGCTTTGTAAAACCGCACCCGGCGCGCAAGGACTCGACGCTTTTCAGTACAGCACCGTCACCCCCGGCAACCGCAGCTGCGCAAGCTGCATCTCGCCACAGAGCGTGGCCAGTGCGCCGTCGAGGTTATCCAGATGGAACAGCGCGTTCACCGGCCTGCGCGCCGCGGCGCGGTTCGCCAGGATCAGCCGGCCCGGCCGGAAATCGCCGATGCGTTGCAGGACCTGCTCCAGCGGTTCGCCTTCGAAGATGAGATAGCCGTCGGCCCAGGCGGCCCCGCGCGCGGGCGCGACGGCGCTGCGCGCAACGCCACCGGCATGGCTGAAAGTGGCGCTGTCGCCCGAGCCCAGTGTCAGGCTCGCCTCGCCTGACGAGGGCGGCCGGTCCAGCGCGAGGTCTACGCGATGCTGCAACACACCGACCCAGCCATGGCCGGCATCCTGGCGCCGCACGGCGTAGCGCGTGCCCAGCGCGGTCATGCTGGCGCCCGCGCTCGTCACCACGAAACGGCGCGGCTCGGCCGCTCCGGTGGGCGCTGGCGAAAACACCGCTTCGCCGCGCAGCAGGCGCACCCGGCGGGCCATGGCGTCGTATTCCACATCCAGCGCGCTGTTGCTGCCCAGCAGCACGAGGCTGCCGTCGGGCAACACGAAAGATCGGACTTCGCCGACGCCGCTGCGGTAGTCGGCCAACCAGGGCGCGACGATGTCCGGACCATTGACCGCGCCGGCCGCCACCAGCGCCAAGGCCGTCAGCGCCAGTGCGCGTCGCGATGGCAGCAGACGGCCGGCCCGCCGCCACGACGCGACACAGGCGCGCCAGGGATCGCGCCCAGACCGAGACACCGGCTGCGCGCAGACCGCCGCGTCGCGGCAGGCGCCTGCCAGGGCCCAGACCATTTCGGCATCGGCCAGGGCCGGGCCATGGCGCGCGTCGCGCGCCAACCAACGATCGAGGCGGCGCTGTTCGGCCGGCGCGAGCGCGCCCGCCTCCAGGCGCACGGCCCACCGGCTGGCCTGGCGGCGCAGGCGCCGTTGGCGGCCGAAGCGGTTCAGCGGATACATGATGGGATCTTCATGAAAGGAATAAACGGCCCGGACGCGAAAGACAGTAAAAAAAGCGCCCAAAGCGCGTATTCATTGCGCGGGCTCATGGATCGTTCCCCAGGCGTTCGCGCATCAGTTCAAGCGCCATGGCCAGGTGCTTCTGCACCGAGCTGGGAGAGATGTCCAGATAGCGCGCGGCCTGCGCATGGCTCAGGCCCTCGACGCGGCAGAGCTTGAAGATCTGGCGCGTGCGTGGCGGCAGTTCAGCCAGGGTCGCGGTCAACCGCGCCAGTTGCCGGCGGACGTGCACGTGCACGTCGGGCGCGGTGCGCGGATCGCGCACGCCTTCCAGTACGTCATCCGACGCCATGTCGGTGCGGGATTGATGATGATTGCGGCGATGGTCGATGAGCAGGCGATTGGCGATGGCGTAGAGATAGGCCAGCGCGGTGTCGTCCAGCGGGACGTCTTCCTGGTGGGCAAGGAGGCGGGCGAAGCAGTCCTGCACCAGGTCGGCGCTGAGTTCGGCTTCGCCGGTCTTCAGGAACAGGTAACGACGCAGCCGCTCGGCATAGGCCGCATACAGGCGCTCGACATCAGGTTGGGGCGCCACGTGCTCGTCGCCGGAAATCTACTCAATCGTGATGAGCGTCAGTGATAGTTGAGCAAGAGACTAGCACCGATAGGGCGCCCTGCCGGTGGCGGCGGCATATGAATTGGTCGGAGATTTGACCTGGACCGGCGTAGCCGTCGGGCGCCCCGCGTCAAGGCCCCGGCGTCGCGCGCAATGCGCGGATCGCTCGCGGTATTTACCGATGTGTTGCCCTACTGGTCGGCGTCGCGCGGCTTGGCGGGACCGCCCTGCACCTTCCAGCCCAGTTCGGCCGAGATGCGCGCCGCCGCGTCCTGCACCACCGTGACCATGTCGTGCATGCGTTCCAGCGACATGTACGGCACCGTGCTGGACACGCTGATGGCGGCGACGATGCCGCTGGAGGCGTCGCGCACCGGCGCTGCCACGCAGCGGATCGACGGTTCGTTGTCTTCCAGGTCGAAGGCGTAGCCGTGGGCGGCGTAGTCGCGCATGCGGTCGCGGAAGGCCTCCCAGGTCTGGCGGCCGCCCGGCGCGCGCGAGGACACCGGCGCGCCGACGCGATGCAGCGCCTTCCATTGCGGTTCGTCGGCATCGAGCAGCAGCGCCTTGCCGACGCCGGTGGCGGCCAAGGGCATGCGATGGCCGACGCGCGAGCGCATCTCCAATCCCTTCTTGCCGGGAATCTTTTCCAGGTACAGCACTTCGTCGTTGTCGCGCACGGCCAGGTGGATGGTGTCGCCGGTCTCGGCGGCGAGGCTGTCCAGATAGGGCCGCGCCAAGGTCGCCATGGGGAAGGCTTCGCGCGCCTGGAAGCCGAGTTCGATCAGTTTCGGGCCGAGCACGTAGCCGACGCCGGGCAGCGAGCGCAGGTAACGCTCCTGCACCAGGCAACTGGCGAGCCGGTGCGTGGTGCTGCGCGCCACGCCGATATGGGCGCAGATGTCCTTGAGATCGCGCGCGCCCGCGGCGACGGCCTGGATCACGCCCAAGCCGCGCATCAGGGTCTGCGTGCCGGCGGGGGCCGCGGCGTCGGGATCGTAGGCGGGGGAAGAATCGGACATGGAGGAACAGGTGCTGGAAATCGGGAACGGGGAACGGGAAGCGAGAAACGGGAAGCGAGAGACGGGAAGCGAGAGACGGGAAGCGAGAGACGGGAAGCGAGAGACGGGAAGCGAGAGACCAATCCCTGTATATGGGATTTAATTCTATATTTTGAGATTTTTCAAGCGCTGATCTAGAATTTTTCCCAACCCGCCCCCGCGCCGTCCTGGCGCCGTCGCGGGCCTGACGACAACAAGGTCGACCAGCTCCTGCCGCGCGCGAACGCCTCCCGCGCCCTCGCCCGCAGCGCGCCGCCGGCCCGAGACGAGACAGATTCTGATGACAACCGGATTGCCTGCCCGCGCGGCCCTGATAGCGCTGGATTGGGGCACCTCTTCGCTGCGCGCCTATCGCCTCGATGGCGCCGGGCGCACGCTGGATACCCGCCATCTGCCGTGGGGCATCATGCGCCTGCCACAGCCCTTGCAAGACGGCGCCGCCACGCCCAGCGGCCAATCGGGCTTCGAACTGGCCTTCGAGCAGGCCTGCGGCGACTGGCTGCGGGCCGAGCCGCACCTGCCCGTGATCGCCTGCGGCATGGTCGGCAGCGCGCAGGGCTGGCAAGAGGCCGCCTACCTGGATGTGCCGGTCGACCTGGAACGCATCGGCACGCTGCTGACGCGCGTCGAGCGCAATGGCGCGACGCCGGTGCACATCGTGCCCGGCCTCATCCAGCGCCACGGCCTGCCCAATGTGATGCGCGGCGAAGAGACCCAGGTCTTCGGCGTGCTGTTCGACCAGGGCAACGATCCCGCCGACAGCGTGCTGATCGGCCTGCCGGGCACGCACTCCAAGTGGGTCAACGCGCGCCGCGGCCAGGTCACACATTTCGATACCTTCATGACCGGCGAGGTCTATGCCGCGCTGCGCGGCCACACCATCCTGGGCCGCACCATGGTCGAGGCGCCGACCTCCGACATGGCGGCGTTCGAGCGCGGCGTGAAAGTGGCTGGCGTGCCGGCCGGACGCGCCGGCGTGCTGTCGACGATCTTCAGCACCCGCGCGCTGGGGCTGACCGGCGAACTGGCCGGCGTGTCGCAGGCCGATTACCTGTCGGGCCTGCTGATCGGCCATGAAATCTGCGCGCTGGCCGACATGCTGCGGCTGCAGGGCGAACTGCCGCGCATCGTGCTGTGCGGCGACGACGCGCTGTGCCAGCGCTACATCGTGGCGCTGCGGCACTACGGCCTGGGCACGCCGCAACTGGCGCAACACGCCACCGAACGCGGCCTGTGGCACCTGGCGGTTTCCGCCGGACTGGTGCCCGCCCCCTCTTCTTCCGAGACCACATCATGACCCATACCGGACTGCAAACCGCCATGGCCCATTGCGGCCTGATCGCCATCCTGCGCGGCATCACGCCCGCCGAGGCCGTGCCTGTCGCGCAAGCGCTGTACGAGGCGGGCTTTCGCCTGATCGAGGTGCCGCTGAATTCGCCGGAGCCGCTGGCCAGCATCCGCGCCATGCGCGACGCGCTGCCGGCCGACTGCCTGGTGGGCGCCGGCACGGTGCTGAACCCCGATGACGTGGCGCGCATCAAGGACGCCGGCGGCGAGCTGATCGTCATGCCGCACAGCGACCTGGCCGTGGTGCGCGCGGCCAAGGCCGCGGGCCTGGCGTCGTGCCCCGGCGTGGCCACGCCGACCGAAGCTTTCGCCGCGCTGGCGGCCGGCGCCGACGTGCTCAAGATGTTCCCCGCCGAACAGCTCGGCCCGGCCGTGCTCAAGGCCTGGCGCGCGGTGATGCGCCCGCCGATCGCGCTGGTGCCGGTCGGCGGCATCACGCCCGACAACCTTTCCACCTACGCCCAGGCGGGCGCCAGCGGCTTCGGCCTGGGCTCCGCCTTGTACAAACCCGGCCTGTCGGCCAACGAAGTCGGCCAGAACGCGCGCGCTTTCATCGCCGCCTGGCAACGCGCCTATCCCGCCCAGGAGACCCAAGCATGAAGATCACCAAGCTCACTACCTACATCGTGCCGCCGCGGTGGTGCTTCCTGAAGATCGAAACCGACGCCGGCATCGTCGGCTGGGGTGAACCGGTCGTCGAAGGCCGCGCCCACTCGGTGGCCGCCGCCGTCGAGGAACTGTCGGACTACCTGATCGGCAAGGACCCGCGCAACATCGAGGACCACTGGACCGTGCTGTACCGCGGCGGCTTCTACCGCGGCGGCGCCATCCACATGAGCGCGCTGGCCGGCATCGACCAGGCGCTGTGGGACATCAAGGGCAAGGACCTGGGCGTGCCCGTGTCGCAGCTGCTGGGCGGCAACGTGCGCGACCGCATCCGCGTGTATTCGTGGATCGGCGGCGACCGGCCGGCCGACACCGCCGCGGCCGCCAAGGGCGCGGTCGAGCGCGGCTTCACCGCCGTCAAGATGAACGGCACCGAGGAACTGCAGTACATCGATTCGTTCGACAAGGTCGAGAAGTGCCTGGAGAACGTGGCCGCCGTGCGCGACGCGGTCGGCCCCAACGTCGGCATCGGCGTGGACTTCCACGGCCGCGTGCACAAGCCGATGGCCAAGGTGCTGATGAAGGAACTGGACCCGTTCAAGCTGATGTTCATCGAAGAGCCGGTGCTCAGCGAACACTACGAAGCGCTGAAGGAACTGGCGCCGCTGACGTCCACGCCGATCGCGCTGGGCGAGCGCCTGTTCTCGCGCTGGGACTTCAAGCGCGTGCTGGCCGACGGCTACGTCGACATCATCCAGCCGGATCCGTCGCACGCCGGCGGCATCACCGAGACGCGCAAGATCGCCGCCATGGCCGAGGCCTACGACGTGGCGCTGGCGCTGCACTGCCCGCTGGGCCCGATCGCGCTGGCCACCTGCCTGCAGATCGACGCCGGTTGCTACAACGCCTTCATCCAGGAACAGAGCCTGGGCATCCACTACAACGCCGCCAACGACCTGCTGGACTACGTCAGCAACCGCGAGGTGTTCGCCTACGAGAACGGCATGGTCGCGATTCCACAGGGCCCCGGCCTGGGCATCGAGGTCAACGAGGAATACGTGAAAGAACGCGCGGCGGTGGGCCACCGCTGGCGCAACCCCATCTGGCGCCACGCCGACGGCAGCTTCGCCGAGTGGTAAGCCGGTAGAAAAAAGCGAAAGAGGAGACCCCCTTGACCACCGCCACCCACCCGGGCCTGCAAAGCGCCCAGCGGCCGACGCGCAGCCGCTATCTCATCATGGTGATGCTGTTCATCACCGTCGTCATCAACTACCTGGACCGCAGCAACCTGTCCATCGCCGCGCCCGCCCTCAAGGACGAGTTCGGCCTGGACACGGTGCACGAAGGGCTGATCCTGTCGGCCTTCGGCTGGACCTATGCCGCCATGCAGATCCCCGGCGGCTGGCTGGTGGACCGCGTGTCGCCGCGCGTGCTGTACGCGGCCGCGCTGATCCTGTGGTCGGCGGCGACGTTCTTCATGGGCTTTGCCGGCAGCTTCGTGATCCTGTTCGTGCTGCGCCTGGCCGTGGGCGCGCTGGAGGCCCCGGCCTATCCGATCAACAACCGCGTCGTCACGACCTGGTTCCCGGAAAAGGAACGCGCCACCGCCATCGGCTTCTACACCTCGGGCCAGTTCGTCGGCCTGGCGTTCCTGACGCCGGTGCTGGCGTGGCTGCAGCACCACTACGGCTGGCACATGGTGTTCGTCAGCACCGGCCTGCTGGGCATCATCTGGGGCGTGGTGTGGTACCTGATCTACCGTGAACCGCGCCAGTTCAAGGGCGCCAATGCGGCCGAGATCGAACTGATCCAGCAAGGCGGCGGCGTCGTGGACCTGGACAAGCGTGTGACCGAGAAGAAGGCCCCCTTCAACTGGAACGACCTGGGCCTGGTGATGAGCCAGCGCAAGCTGTGGGGCGTGTACCTGGGCCAGTTCTGCCTGACCTCGACGCTGTGGTTCTTCCTGACGTGGTTCCCCACCTATCTGGTGAAGTACCGCGGCATGGACTTCATCAAGTCGGGCTTCCTGGCGTCGGTGCCGTTCCTGGCGGCGTTCATCGGCGTGCTGTGCTCGGGCGTGCTGTCGGACTTCCTGGTCCGCCGCGGCGCCACCGTGGGCCTGGCGCGCAAGCTGCCGATCATCCTGGGGCTGCTGATCTCGACGTCGATGATCGGCGCCAACTTCACCGACTCGACGCCGTGGGTGATCTTCTTCCTGGCGGTGGCGTTCTTCGGCAACGGCCTGGCGTCGATCACCTGGTCCCTGGTGTCGGCGCTGGCGCCGGTGCGGCTGCTGGGGCTGACCGGCGGGGTGTTCAACTTCGTCGGCAACCTGTCGTCGATCTGCACCCCGATCGTGATCGGCTTCCTGGTGTCGAAGGACAGCTTCGCGCCGGCCATCGTGTATGTGTCGTCGCTGGCGCTGCTGGGCGCGCTGTCGTACATCCTGCTGGTGGGCAAGGTGGAGCGGATCGAGGCCTGATCCGCGCGGCATCGCCGCCGCACCGCCACCGCAACGAAGGGCGCCCACGTGGGCGCCCTTCTGCTTTGTATCGTCGATTCGAGCAGAGTTCCGCGCGAGGGATGGCGATATAATCACGTTATGTTATATCATAACTATTGGTAGCCATTCCCAACTCGGCCGGCAACATGCCCGGCCGGCCCGCCCCGCCCCTCCCATTGACTCCCCCGCATCTTCGGACGAAGAAGGACTCGCAGTGCTCGAAGCCATCGGCCTGACCAAACGCTACGGCGACCAGATCGCGCTCCACCCGCTGGACCTGCGCATCGAGCCGGGCGAAATCTATTGCCTGCTGGGCGCCAACGGCGCCGGCAAGACCACCACCATCAACCTGTTCCTGAACTTCATCGACGCCGACGGCGGCCAGGCCCTGATCCACGGCCTGGACGTGGCGCGCGAGCCGCTGGCCAGCAAGCGCCACGTGGCCTACATCCCCGAGCAGGTCAATCTGTACGGCACGCTCAGCGGACTGGAGAACCTGCGCTATTTCGCCGCGCTGGCCCTGGGCGAGGCGCCGCCGCGCGCGCGCCTGCTGGAACTGCTGGCCGAGGTCGGCCTCGATCCGGCCGCGGCCGACAAGCGCGTCGCCGCCTATTCCAAGGGCATGCGGCAGAAGGTCTGGATCGCCGTGGCGCTGGCCAAGGACGCGCGCGCGCTGCTGCTGGACGAGCCCACCTCCGGGCTGGACCCGTCCGCCGCCGCCGAATTCACCCGCCTGCTGCAACGCGCCAGCGAACGCGGCGTGGCCATCCTCGCCACCACCCACGACCTGTTCCACGCCCGCCAGACCGCCACCCGCGTCGGCATCATGAAGCGCGGCCGGCTGGTCGAGAGCCTGGACAGCCGGCAGATCGACGACACCGACCTGCAGGCGCTGTACCTGGCGCACATGAGGACCGGCGCATGATTCTGCTGATCGCCCTCAAGGACCTGCGCGAACGCCTGCGCGACGGCCGCTTGTACTGGGCCGGCGGCATCGTCGCGGTGCTGCTGCTGACCGCGCTGGCGGTAGGCTACCTGCACCAGCAGGAAGCGCGCGCCGAACAGGCCGCGGCCCAGAACACCGACTACGCCGACTGGCTCAAGCAAGGCGCGCGCCATCCCCACGACGCCGCCCACCAGGGCATGCACGTCTTCAAGCCCGACACCACCCTGGCGCTGCTGGATCCGGGCATCAATCCGTATATCGGCAGCACCGTATGGCTGCAGGCGCACCGCCAGAGCGAGGTCAAGTTCCGCCCGGCGCAGGACGCCACCGGGCTGCAGCGCTTCGGCGACCTGTCGGCCGCCTGGATCCTGCAGGCGCTGGGGCCGCTGCTGGTGATCGTGCTGGGCTTCAACGCGTTTTCGGGCGAACGCGAGCAAGGCATCCTGCGCCAGACCCTGAGCCTGGGCATCGCCCCGTGGCGCCTGCTGTGGGGCAAGGCCACCGCCCTGGCCATGAGCCTGGGCCTGCTGCTGGCGCCGGCCGCGCTGGCGGCCGGCGTGGCGGTGTGGCTGGCCGGCGGCCGCGCCGACGCGCTGTGGCGCTTCGCCGTGCTGGCGGGCGGCTACGCGATGTACCTGGCCGTCTTCATCTTCGTCACGCTGGGCGTATCGGCGGCGGCGCGCTCGTCGCGCGTGGCGATCACGGTGCTGCTGGCGCTCTGGATCGCCAATACGGTGATCGCGCCGCGCGTGATGGCCGAACTGTCGCGCGGCCTCTATCCCAGCCCGACTCGCCTGGAATTCAACCAGGCGCTGCAGGACGACCTCAAGGCCACCTCCGACCGCGTCTGGATGCAGGCCTTCGGCACCACCGAGCGCTGGAGCCGCGACGTGCCGCTGAACAAGTGGGGCCTGGCGCTCAAGCTCGACGACCAGTCCAGCTACGCCGTCTACGACCGCCACTTCGGCCGCCTGTGGGATACCTGGGAGCGGCAGCAGACCGTGCAGGAAGCGGCCGGCTGGCTGATGCCGCTGCTGGCGATGCGGGCGCTGTCCGCCGCCATGGCCGGCACCGACTTCGCCCACCACCGCGACTTCACCACCGCCGCCGAACAGCAGCGCCGCGTCATCCAGGACATCGTCAGCGCCGACCTGGTGGCGCACGCCGACACGCAGGAACACCTGCATTTCTCGTATCAGGCCAGCCCCTCGCTGTGGGCGCGCGTGCCGCCCTTCAAGTACCAGCCGCCCGCGGCCGGCTGGGCATTGCACCAGGCGCGCCTGAGCCTGCTGATGCTGGGCGCCGCGCTGCTGCTGAGCCTGCTCTTTGCCTGGCGCGCCGTGGCCCGCCAGACCGCCCTGTAGGAGACCCCTGGTGCACGATACGCAATTTCGCCGCTTCGGGATGGTCCTGCGGCACGAACTCCGCCTGCTGACGCGCGAACGCGCGCTGTGGCTGTGCGGCCTGCTGTTCCTGCTGCTGGTGGGCTACGCGGTCTTCAACGGGCTGCTGCAGACGTCGTTGCGCGACGAGGCCCAGGCCGCGCTGGCGCGCGCCGACGCGCAGAACCGCGCCAGCCAGCTGGCGCAGCTGCAACGCATCATGGACGGCAGCGAAACCCCGACGCCGTTCGGCAACCCGGCCAGCCCCGCCAACATGGGCGGCGGCCTGGGCGCGCACTACGCCATCATGCCGAGTGTGCCGCTGGCGCCGGTGGCGCTGGGCCAGACCGACCTGTTCCCGTCGCAGTTCAAGGTGACCTACGACAGCAAGGTCAACTTCATCCACAACAACGACATCGAGAACCCCTGGCACCTGCTCAGCGGCCATTTCGACCTGGCGTTCGTGGTGGTCTACCTGCTGCCGCTGCTGATCTTCGCGCTCGGCCACAACCTGCTGTCCGGCGAGAAGGAAGACGGCACGTTGCGCCTGCTGCTGTCGCAGCCGCTGGCGCTGCTGACCCTGATCAGCGGCAAGATCGCGTTGCGCGCGGCCGTGCTGCTGGGCGCCGCGGTGCTGCTGCCGGTGGCGGCCCTGCTGCTCGCCCGTCCCCAGGCCTTGCAGGCCGCCAGCGCCACGCTGTGGTGGGCCCTGCTGGTCGGCGCCTATGCGCTGTTCTGGTTCTCCGCCGTGGTGGCGGTCAACGCCTTCGGCAAATCCTCGGCCGCCAACGCCATGATCCTGATGGTCGGCTGGGTCCTGCTGGTGCTGGTGGTGCCGGTGCTGCTCAACCTGGTGGCCGCCTACGCCAGCCCCGCGCCGTCGCGCGCCGAACTGGCCACGCGCACCCGCGTGGCGACGGCGCTGGCGATGCGCGACCACGCCGCCCTGCTCTCGACCGACTACGGCCACATGGACAAGCCGGATGCGCTGATTCCGCGCGACGGCCATCTGGAAATCACCGGCCGTCCGCTGGGCCATGCGCGGGTCGAGCGCCAGGTGGACGCGGCGATGCAGCCCGAACTGGACCGCTTCGACGCGCAGATGGCGCGCCAGCAGGCGCTGGTGGCGCGCTACAGCGTGCTGTCGCCGGCGGCGGTGGCGTTCGAAGGCATCACCGCGCTGGCGGGCACCGGACAACGCCGCCACGCCGACTTCATGCGCCAGATCGACGCCTATCACCGGGCCTGGAAGGATTTCTTCCTGCCCCGCATCGAGGCCAGCCGCGCCATCGCGCCGGAGGACTTTGCCGCCATGCCGGTCTTCCACTGGCAGGAAGAGGATCCCGCCGCCGTCCGCGCGCGGGCCGTGCGCGCGCTGCTGCAGCTGCTGGCGCCCGCCGCGTTGCTGCTGGCCCTGGCCGGTTGGCGCCTGCGCCGCTATCGCGTGGTCTAGACACAGGTTTTTCACCCCATCAAGTTTCGGGAAAGCGTCATGAGAAGAGTCGTATCCACCGCCGCGCTCGCGGCATGCACCGCCGTGCCCAATGTCCAGGCCCAGGAAGTCCAGGCGCGCGAGGCCGAACTGCCCAGCATCCGCGTCGAGGCCGCCAGCGACGCGGACAGCCTGCACCTGGACAGCCGCAGCAGCAGCGCGTCGCGCCTGGGCCTGACCGTGCGCGAAACGCCGGCGTCGGTCGAGATCGTGTCGCAACAGGCCATGCGCGAACGCGGCGCCACCACCCTCAGCGAAGCCCTGCGCGGCGCCACCGGCCTGGCCGGCGGCGGTCCGCCGTCCTCGCCCACCACGCTGTCCTCGCGCGGCTTCACCGACATCCTGTATCTGTACGACGGCCTGCGCATGTCGGGCGCCGGTTCGACCAACCGGGTCGAGGACACCTGGAACTACGAGCGCATCGAGGTCCTGAAAGGCCCGGCCTCGGTGCTGCAGGGCGACAGCGCCATCGGCGGCATCGTCAACTTCCAGACCAAGCGCCCCGACCGCGACAACCCCTCGCGCGAAGCGATGTTCTCGTATGGCAGCTACGGCAGCACCCGCACCGGCATCGGCCTGGGCGACAACTTCGGCGAGACCGGCGCCTACCGCATCGACTACAGCCACAACGACAGCCGCGTCGGCACCATCGACCGCAACAGCAACAAGCTGGACCACCTGACCACCGGCGTCGCCTTCGACGTCGCGCCCGCCACCCGCCTGGACCTGTCGTTCGACTACTCGCGCGACACCGGCCACGCCTATTGGGGCACGCCGCTGATCCCGCGCAGCCTGGCCAAGGACCCCACAGGCGTGGTCAGCACGCCCGACGGCCGCGTGCTCGACCGCGCCCTGGCCGGCAAGAACTACAACGTGCTCGACGACCGCAACGAGGCTGAAGCCTATTGGGTGCGGGCGCGGGTCACCCACCAGCTGACGCCGTCATGGACGCTGCGCAACGAACTGGCGATGAACAAGGTCGACCGGCTGTGGAAGAACTCGGAATCGGCCACCTTCAGCGCCCCCGGCTCGATCGACCGTGACCAGACCATCATCACGCACCACCAGCGCTACCTGATCGACCGTTTCGACGCGACCCACAACGGCACCATCGGCGGCCTGTCGAACAAGTTCGTGATCGGCGGCGAGCTCAGCAAGACCACGCTCGACAGCGAACGGCGCTTCTCGAATCGCTCGGCCAGCACCGGCGACGCCCTGCGCGTGTCGCTGTGGAATCCGGACGTGGGCTATTTCAACGACGACCCCGCGCTGATGAGCGGCCCCGGCAACCGCACCGACTTCACCACCGACGTGCGCGGCGCCGCGCTGTTCCTGGAAGACTCGCTCAAGCTGACCGAGCGCTGGACCGTGGTCGGCGGCTACCGCTACGACCGCATCCGCGTCGAGCGCAGCGTCACCGACCTGAACGCCGGCACCCGCAGCGCCTTCGGCACCCGCTACAACGCCAACTCCATGCGCCTGGGCACCGTGTATGACGTGACGCCGTCGTCCTCGGTCTACGCGCAGTACACCAATGCCACCATTCCGGTGGGCTCGCTGTTCCTGCTGTCGCAGTCCAACGCCTCGTTCCCGCTGGCCAAGGGCGAGCAGTGGGAGGCCGGCTTCAAACAGAGCCTGGGCGACGTGGAATGGACCGCGGCGGTCTATCACATCAAGCTGGAGAACGTGCTGACGCGTGACGCCAACGACCCGCGCGTGACCATCAACAACGGCCGCCAGTCGTCGCGCGGGGTGGAGCTGTCGGCCGACTGGCGCATCACCCCGCAGCTGACCGTGTCCGGCAACATCGCGGCGCTGAACGCGCGCTTCGATTCGCTGACCGAGGCCGACGGCACCTCGCGCGTGGGCAACACCCCGCCCAACGTGCCCGAGCGGGTCGCCAACCTGTACGCCAACTACCGGCTCAAGGAACTGCCGATGAACTTCTTCGTCGGCCTGAACCACACCGGCAAGATCTATACCGACAACGCCAACCAGATCCGCATCAACGGCCACACCACCGTGGATGCAGCCGTCAGCTACCGCCTGCGGCCGGCGCTGATCACCTTCCGCGTGCGCAACCTGACCGACAAGCTCTACGCCTACTACGGCGGTCGCGCCACCAGCCAGGTGCTGCTGGCGCCGGGTCGCACCTACGAGTTGGGCGCGACGTTCGAGTTCTGAGGATCAGCAGCCCTGCACCGCCAGCTTGCGCTGGCGCTGGTTGGCGGCGCGCTGCCACAGCACCAGCCCCAGCCCGGCGGCGGCGATGACCGCGCCGGCGATCGGCACCGCGGCGTAGCCCAGGCCGGCGGAGATCACGCCGCCACCGGCCGCCGCGCCCACGGCGTTGCCCAGGTTGAACGCGCCCACGTTCACCGACGAGGCCAGGCCGGGCGCGTCGGTGGCGGCGCGCATCACCCGCATCTGCAACGGCGGCACCACGGCGAAGGTGCCGAAGCCGAAGATCAGCAGGCCGATCGCGGCGCCCACCGGGGTCTGCGCCAGCCACGGGAAGGCCAGCAGGTCGGCGATCACCAGCACCAGGAAGGCGATCAGGCTGCCATCCAGCGACCGATCGGCGAAACGGCCGCCGGCGGTGTTGCCGACGGTGAAGCCGATGCCGATCAGCACCAGCATCGCGGTCACGAAGTTGGGCGAGGCGCCAGTCAACTCGGCCAGCGTCGGCGCCACGTAGGTGTACAGCGTGAACATCGCGCCCGCGCCCAGCACCGTGGTCAACAGGGCAACCAGCACCACCGGGGTCTTGAGCACCGCCAGCTCGTGGCGGATGTCCGGACGCCGCCCGGCTTCGCCCGCCGGCAGCGCGAACCACAGCGACAGCATCGCCAGCAGGCCCAGGACCGAGGTCGCGGCGAACGACATGCGCCAGCCGATCACCTGGCCCAGCCAGGTCGCCGCCGGCACGCCGCCGACGTTGGCGATGGTCAGCCCCAGGAACATCGTCGCCACCGCGCTGGCCTGTTTGTGGCGCGGCACCACGCTGGCGGCCACCAGCGAACCCAGGCCAAAGAAGGCGCCGTGGTTCAGGCTGGTCACCAGACGCGCCAGCAGCAGCGTGGTGTAGTTGGGCGACAGCGCCGACAGCAGGTTGCCGATGGTGAAGATCGCCATCAGCACGATCAGCGCCTTGCGGCGCGACCAGCGCGACAGCGCCAGCGTCATCAGCGGCGCGCCGAGCATCACGCCGATCGCGTAGGCGCTGATCAGCATGCCGGCGCTGGGGATGGACACGCCCACGCCGTCGGCGATAACGGGCAGCAGGCCCATGGGCGAAAATTCGGTGACGCCGATGCCGAAGGCGCCGACGGCCAGCGCCAGCAATGGCAGGCCGGCTTTCACCGGCGGGGTTTCATGGGTAGACATACGGTTCCTTGGTTGGATGCGCCGACCAGGGAATCCAGGGACGCCGCGGCGGGAGCCGGGACGTGGGAACGGTCTGATCGGAAGACAGGCGGCCAGTATGCCGGATATACCCTTACAGAAAAAGCAACTAAACGGGGAAAGACTTTTGACTTGGAGTCATGAATGACGTGGGGGGTCGAGAGAGGGGAGAAATTCCCGCTCGGTAATTTTTTCGACGGAAATCGCGTTGTTCATCAAAAGAATTACCGAGCGGGAATATGGGCCCAGGATAAAAGGGACGGGCTGAACGCCCCCATCCCCAACGAGGTAGTACGGCCCCAGCCGCCGCTCGCCAATGAAAAAGGCGCCCTCGCGGGCGCCCTTTTCTTGCCTCCGTACCGCCGCTTACTTCAGCAGCAGCGCATTCAACCGCTTCACGAACGCCGCCGGGTCAGCGATCTGCGCGCCTTCGGCCAGCAGGGCCTGGTCGAGCAGCAGGCGGGCCCACTGGTCGAACTCGCCGTCGTCGGCGGCGCGGATGCGGGCCAGCAGCGGGTGTTCCGGGTTGATCTCCAGCACCGGCTTGACGTTGGGCGCTTCCTGGCCGGCCGCCTTCAGCATGCGCAGCAGGTGCGGGCTGAGTTCGTTCTGGCCCACCACCACGCACGCCGGCGAATCCACCAGGCGTAGCGTCACGCGCACTTCCTTGACCTGGTCTTCCAGGGTCTTCTGCAGGCGCTCGACCAGCGGCTTGAAGTCCTCGGCCACTTCGGCCTGGTGCTTCTTTTCTTCCTCGTCGGCCAGCTCGGCCAGGTCGAGGCCGCCCTTGGCCACCGAGACCAGCGACTTGCCGTCGAATTCACGCAGATACGACAGCATCCACTCGTCGACGCGGTCGGACAGCAGCAGCACCTCGATGCCCTTCTTGCGGAAGATCTCCAGGTGCGGGCTGTTGCTGGCGGCGGCGAAGGTGTCGGCCGTGACGTAGTAGATCTTGTCCTGGCCTTCCTTCATGCGGCCCACGTAGTCGGCGAACGACACGGTCTGAGCCTGGTCGCCGGTGTGGGTCGAGGCAAAACGCATCAGCTTGGCGATGCGTTCCAGGTTGGCGTGGTCTTCGCCCGCGCCTTCCTTGAGCACCTGGCCAAATTCCGACCAGAACGCGGCGTACTCTTCCGGCTTGTTCTCGGCCAGGTCTTCCAGCAGCGACAGGATGCGCTTGGCCGAGCCTTCGCGGATGGCGCGCACGTCGCGGCTTTCCTGCAGGATCTCGCGCGACACGTTCAGCGGCAGGTCGGCCGAGTCGATCACGCCGCGCACGAAGCGCAGGTACGACGGCAGCAGCTGGTCGGCGTCGTCCATGATGAAGACGCGCTTGACGTACAGCTTGACGCCACGGCGGCCGTCGCGGTCCCACAGGTCCATCGGCGCGTGCTTGGGCACGTACAGCAGCTGGGTGTATTCGCTGCGGCCTTCGACGCGGTTGTGGGTCCAGGCGAGCGGGTCGTCATAGTCGTGCGACACCGTCTTGTAGAACTCGCGGTACTGTTCCTCGGTGACGTCGGCCTTGTTGCGGGCCCACAGGGCGTTGGCCTGGTTGACCGTTTCCAGCTCGTCCTGCTTGACCTGTTCGCCCTTCTCCGCGTCCCATTCTTCCTTGGCCATGCGGATCGGCAGCGAGATGTGGTCGGAGTAGCGGCGCAGGATCTCGCGCAGCTTCCAGCCGTTGAGCAGCTCGTCTTCGTCGGCACGCAGGTGCAGCGTGACGTCGGTGCCGCGCGTGGCCTTGTCGGCGGCGGCGATGGTGAATTCGCCCTGGCCGTCGGATTCCCAGCGGATCGCGTCGGTGGCGCCGGCGCGGCGGCTGACCACCGTGACCTTGTCGGCCACGATGAACGAGGAATAGAAGCCCACGCCGAACTGGCCGATCAGTTGCGCATCCTTCTGCTTGTCGCCGGTCAGCTGCGAGAAGAACTCGCGCGTGCCCGAACGGGCGATGGTGCCCAGGTTGGCCACGGCCTCTTCGCGCGACAGGCCGATGCCGTTGTCGGAAATGGTGATCGTGCGCGCTTCCTTGTCGTAACCGACGGTGATGGCCAGCTCGCCATCGCCTTCCAGCAGCGCCGGGTTGTCGATGGCTTCGAAGCGCAGCTTGTCGCAGGCATCAGACGCGTTCGACACCAGCTCGCGCAGGAAAATTTCCTTGTTGCTGTACAGCGAATGGATCATCAGGTGCAGCAGTTGCTTCACCTCGGCCTGGAATCCCAGGGTTTCGGACGTGGCAGTTTGGCTCATCGTTGTATGAAAAGTCGGAAAATTAGGGACAAAGGAAAGCCGGATGACGGGCCGCGCGGCCCGGGCGGTCTCCGGGAAACCCTATTGTGATGGGGGCCATCTGAAATATTTCAAGACCGGACCCGGCGACGGCCGTTCCGGCGCCGCCTCGGGCAAGCGAGGACACCCCGCTCCGCCCCGGGCATCAATCAAAAATGGACAGGACGCCGCTGCGATAACGCGTCTTGGCCTCCAGCACCTCTTCAAATTCGGGCACCGCCAGCTTCCCGCTGCGGACCAGCTTGCGGATGTCGTCCGCCGTGATCTGCCGGGTTGCCTGCGAGCGGAGCAGAAAATCCGCCGCGGCGGGATCGAGGATCTGGTAGATCGGACTGAATATCAGCTGCGACGCCCCCAGCTCGTCGAGATAATAGAGCGTGTCGCCATTGCGCCAGACCGAGCCGAAGCCGTGATAGACGTCGCCGAGCTTGGTCCAATCCCCCGCCGGCGCGTCCTTGAACCGCAGGATCAGCGTGGACCGGGACACCAGCCCGCCGCCGCCGCGGGAGCGGTTCCAGACCTCCTTGCCCTTCAGGAACAGCACCTGACGGCCATCCCGGAAAACATACGGCGACAGCGCCGTGAAGCCACCCGCCGCGAACGGATCGTCGCCGGCCCGCTCCACCACGCCCTTCTCGCTGTTGTAGAAATAGATGCCGTCCCGGCTCGCGAACAGCGCATGGAGCACGTGCCGGCCCTGTTCGTTCACCAGCCGGTAGGGCGCATGCGCCGGGTCGAACGCCAGCGCCCCCCCAGGTACACCATGCCATTGCGCGGGTCATGAAGATAAGGCTGGTTGTAGAGATTGCCGACCGTGAAGGTGTACAGCGCCGGATCATCCGACAACGGCAGCAGCGTCTCCCGGTAATAGACCCGGTGGCCATCGGCGAAGAAATCGTCGCCCGGCCGCGCCTCGCCGACCTGGATCGCGGCGATGCGGCGCAATTGCGCCGGGTCCGCTTGCGGCATGTCGCGACCCTTGTAGAACACGCGCGCGCCATCCGTGGCCAACTGGCGGTCGAGCAGCGGCCGGTAGGGCTGGCCGCTGGCCGGCAAAACCAGGAACGGGTACAGGTAGGTCTGCGGCTTGTCGCCCCGGCCGGCCCGATACAGGATGTTCTGCCAGATCTCATCCAGCCGACCCAGCTCGCGATTGAGTCCGGAAGAAGAATCACAGAAGTAGGTCAGCGCGCCGTCGCTGAAATAGCTGTTGCCCAGGTAGCGCGCGGTGTCCGCACGCATTTGCGGCAGGACGCGGTTGCCGCAATACACATGGCTTGCATCACGCGCCGCCTGGCGGCTATCGAAGCGGCCCTTGTCGAAGGTCTGGAAACTGGCCGGATCGGCGCCCCCCATGCGGTAGTAGCCGTTGCTGGGCACGGCCGCGTAGACCTCGCCCTGATAGCGCTTGTAGATGCTGTTGCCATAGGACTCGCCATGATCGATGGCGGCGAAATCGTCGCCGCTATCGATCAGCCAGAACAGCAACAGCATCGACAGAAGCAGGGCCAGCAAGACCACGACGATCACGATCCCTCTGGTGCGTTTATGCATCGGTTCCCGGTTCGGCGGCCCCTGGTTGGCGGACAAGAATTCTATCAAGCCCCCTGCCGCCCCCCCAGGCAGACGCGCTGCGCCCGGGGACCTTCCCCGCTAAAATGCCGCACTTTCCTCCCCTACCCCTCCCCGGCCGGCTCCCTGCCATGCAACCCGCCTCCCTGACCCAACCTACCTCCCACGGCGCGTCCGACGACGCCGAACCCCGCCACGACCTGGTCTACGGCCCCGACGATCGTCCCGCCGCCCCGGTCGCCTTCGTCGCCGCCCTGCAGCATTTGCTGGCCATCCTGGCGCCCATCGTCACCCCCGGCCTGCTGATCTGCCAGGCCCTGGGCGTGAGCAGCCGCGACACCACCCTGATCGTGTCCATGTCGCTGGTCATCTCCGGCATCGCCACCTACGTGCAGTGCAAGCGCTTCGGTCCGCTGGGCGCGGGCCTCCTGATCGTGCAGGGCACCAGTTTCAACTTCGTCGGCCCGCTGATCGCCGGCGGCTCGGTCATGGTCAAACAGGGCACGCCGGTAGAGGCCGTGATGGCCGCGATCTTCGGCGTCGTCATCGCCGGTTCCTTCGTCGAAATGGGCATTAGCCGCATCCTGCCCTTCGTCAAGCGCCTGATCACCCCGCTGGTCACCGGCATCGTCGTGCTGCTGATCGGCCTGACGCTGATCAAGGTCGGCCTCATCAGCATGGGCGGCGGTTTCGGCGCCATGGCCAGCGGCACCTTCGCCAGCGCCGAGAACCTGACGCTATCGGGCCTGGTGCTGGGCACCATCATCCTGCTGAACCGCGTGCCGGTGGTGTGGATCCGCAGCACCGCGCTGGTGCTGGCGCTGGCCGTCGGCTACATCGCCGCCGCCTACATGGGCCGCCTGGACTTCACCGGCGCGCGCGAAGCCGCGCTGTTCCAGGTGCCGATGCCGCTGCACTTCGGCCTGGGCTTCTCCTGGGCACTGTTCGTGCCGATGCTGATCATCTACCTGGTCACCTCGCTGGAAGCCATCGGCGACGTCACCGCCACCAGCAAGGTCTCCAAGCAGCCGGTCGAAGGCCCGCTGTGGATGCAACGCATCAAGGGCGGCGTGCTGGTCAACGGCGCCAACTCGCTGCTGGCGGGCGTGTTCAACACCTTCCCCAGCTCGGTCTTCGCCCAGAACAACGGCGTCATCCAGCTGACCGGCATCGCCAGCCGCCACGTCGGCGTCTGGATCGCCGGCATGCTGGTCCTGCTGGGCCTGTTCCCCACCGTCGCCGGCGTGCTGCAGGCCGTGCCGGAACCCGTGCTGGGCGGCGCCGCCATGGTCATGTTCGGCGCCGTGGCCGCGTCGGGCATCAACATCCTGGCCGGCATCCACCTGGACCGCCGCGCCCTGCTGATCATCGCCGTGTCGCTGGCCCTGGGCCTGGGCGTGTCGCAGGTGCCCGAGATCCTGTCGCACCTGCCGCACTCAGTGAAAAGCGTGCTGGAATCGGGCGTGGCCACGGGCGGCATCTGCGCACTGGTCATGAACTGGTTCCTGCCGGAAAAGAAGTAAGCACGCGGGCCGGCGCGCCCCGCGCCGGCCCCTTGCCTGACAATTTTCCCCAGACCGCATATAATCGCGGTCTTCGCTTTACCCGCGACCGTCGCCTGGACGGCCCCGCGACCAGCCTGCCCGGGTGGTGAAATTGGTAGACGCAGGGGACTCAAAATCCCCCGCCGCAAGGCGTGCCGGTTCGATTCCGGCCCCGGGCACCAGATTGAAAAAGCCGCTACTGCAACGCAGAGCGGCTTTTTTGTTTGCGCGGCGCTATGCGTGCGCCGTGTCCTTGCCCTTGGCGACGGCGGTGAGCGATACGCCCAATGCGTTCATGACCCGGCGCAGCGTCAGGTAGCTGGAATTTGCTCCCCAGAGAGCAATACAGCCAGCAGAGTAAGCTCCCAGACAAACACGGAGACCTCGACATGGACATCTACGAGCGCACTTTCGACTGGGTGCCCGCGGCCGAAGGGCGGGCCCGATTCGCCGGGGGTATCCGCGGCTGGGACGAACGCGGACACGACACCTATGCGGTCGAAGTGGATGGCAAGGTCATGTATAGCGAGATCGCCAGGACCTTTCTTCCCAACCAGAACGACTTCAACATCCAGATCGTGTCGTTCGGCTATGGCGTGCACGAACACGTTGGCATGCCGCGGCCGGCAGGCCATGACTCACACGCCCGGGGCGTTTCCGATGGGGAGACGCTGCAACGTGTGCAATCGGTCCTGGCGCGGCTGATCCTGGCCGGCCTGTGTTTCGAGGACCGACCCCGTGTCCTGCTTGAATATCCCCACGCCCGCTTCCAGGGGAAACTGATCTTCGCCGAAGGCTGGGCGGCCGGCGCGCCGGCGCGAGAGCTCACGATCCGCGCGGAGCCCCGCTCCGCCTGAGCGTGACCATTCCCTCACGCCAGGCGCGATCTCAATGGCGCCCCCAGCGCCCCTCGTAATACACCCAATGCCCATGCCGCTGGCGCCACTCCGGCCCGTGATACACGTAGCCCGGCCGCGCCGGCATCCACACGCCGCCGACCCACGCGTGGCGCCCGCCGACCCATTCCCAATGGCCCGGCGCCCACACGTAGCCCACGCGCGGCGGCGGCACGACTTCCACGCGGGGCGGCGGCGGCGCCACGTCGATGCTGATGGCCACGCCGGCCTGCGCGACGCCGGGCACAGAGAGCGCCCCCAGGGACAGGACCACCGCGGCACCCGCGGTCATCGCGGCTTTGACTAGATTCTTCATGATGCATCTCCCTCGCAGTCGCGTCCGCCAATGCGGACGCGGTGAGGCCAGTGTGCGCGGAAGGGATTATCGAAATGGTTACGCACCATGGGCAGATGGTTTCAGTGGATTTCGCACCGTGGCGACGCTTCCGCCACGCGCCCCACCCAGGGCCATCCGGCCCCGTAAATTCCGCACAGTGGATTTAAGGGGAATTCCCCGATTCTCCGCCCCAGGCCCGGCCGATACCATTCGCCGCATTTCCGCCTGTCGGCGGACATAGACCCATAAGTTGCGCGCCCGCGCGGAGACACCATGAAAGCACTGACTACCGTCGCGGCAGGCGCCGCGCTCCTTCTCTCGTCGTGGGGCGCCAGCGCGGGCGTGACGTTCGAGAACGTCAAGAACAAGGGATTCGTGCAGTGCGGCGTGTCCACCGGCGTGGCCGGCTTCTCGGTCAATGACAGCAAGGGCGGCTGGATGGGCCTGGACGTGGACCTGTGCCGCGCGCTGGCCGTGACCATGTTCGGCGATGCCTCCAAGTCCAAGATCATGGCCGTCAGCGCGGTGCAGCGCTTCACCGCCCTGCAGTCCGGCGAAGTCGACGTCCTGCCGCGCAACACCACCCTGGTTATGACGCGCGACACCACCCTGGGCCTGATCGGCGTAGGCGTGAACTACTACGACAGTCAGGGCATCATGGTGAACAAGTCCCTGAACGTGAAAAGCGCCAAGGAGCTGGACGGCGCCACCGTCTGCGTGCAGCCCGGCACCACCACCGAACTGAATCTGTCCGACTGGTTCCGCTCGCAGAACATCGCCTTCAAGCCGGTGGTGGTCGAGCGCATGGATGAAATCGTCCGCGCCTTCGCGGTGGGCCGCTGCGACGCCTTCACCGGCGACAAGTCGCAACTGGCCGCGGCCCGCACCAATCTTGAGAATCCCGAGAAATACGACATCCTGCCGGAGAACTTCTCCAAGGAACCGCTGGGGCCCATGGTGCGCCAGGGCGACGAGCAATGGTTCAACGTGGTCCGCTGGACCATGTTCGCGATGCTGGAGGCCGAGGAATACGGCGTCACCTCGAAGAACGTGGACGAGATGCTCAAGAGCACCAATCCCAATGTACAACGCCTGCTGGGCGTGACGCCGGGGATGGGCAAGAACCTGGGCGTGGATGACAAGTGGGCCTACAACGTCATCAAGCAGATCGGCAATTACGGCGAGAGTTTCGAGAAGAACCTGGGAGAGACCAGCCCGCTGAAGCTGGCTCGGGGATTGAATGCGTCGTATCGGAATGGCGGGCTGATGTATGGATGGCCGGTGCGGTGACGCGGCATACCTGAATGGAGAAACGGGCGCTTGAGGCGCCCCTTTTTTTTCTAGTCGACTCGCTCTGCTCGAAAGACCATTTCCCTGTGGAACTCCAAGTACCCCGCGGTCTGAGCCGAGAATGCTCCCACATTTTCCCGTTCCGGTAGCCCCCCCAAGCTCTCAGGGTCACCAACGCTGCCGCTCTCACCAGCAAATCACCATTACCTTGGAAAGAAATCCAACCTTGATCAAATAGACGGTCGACATGCGGAGCCAACATCAAACCGTTGTGGCCATCCAAACGCTCAGCATTGGAACTATTCCGCCACGGCTTGATATGACTGGCCACCAGAAACCCCGGATCGGACACGCCGGTCAGTCGGCACTTTGGCTCCAGCTTCAACACCTCTCGACGATAGGCGCCCTGCCCGATACGCGCTTGATAAAGGCGTGCTTTTTCCGTTGCAGGAATGGCCTGCGCCTCCAACTCTGCATCTGCTGATACACCAACAATCAACGCCTCGTTCGTCTCAACATTACCCAGCACCCAGCGTCCAAACTCATTACTGATCGCCGAGAGATAAGCCAATTGAGCGTTGCCATTGGGAAGCAAAGGGGCATTTCTAGGTGCCAAGAACGTTCGAATCGTATCCAGGTAGGGCTGCAACGAAAAGGGCATAGGTAACCGCTCCCATCGAACGCTTACCTCCCAACCAGGGACATCCCATCCCATTTCCGCATACCCAGGCTTAGGAGAAGAATCTATTGCGGCACGTAGGGCAATGCCAATCGCCTGAACATGCTGCTTGGCATAAGAAATGATCACGTCACCTGGCCTAACCTTCGCGACGTTCAGCCAAGGAATTCGTTGCACCTGGTCCGGACGAACTTGCGGACACCAGATGTACCCGCCCTCAAGTTCCTTCTTGTAAGACTTGCTGTGATTCACCCACCAGAAGTTCATCCATCGCTCCCTGTTATCTTTTGTAATAGTAGCGACATCCATGGATCAACTTGAAATCACATGCAAATTCGTGGAGCAGATGGAAGCCCCTCACTCCTCGACCCGTTTATGATGGCGTCGTAGCGAGTCCGCCCAAATGCGTTACTCTCCCCACCCCAATCATTCCCCCCGCAAGGAGCCCAACATGGCACAAGCCTCCGCCCGCCACATCCTGGTTTCGACCGAAGCCAAGGCCAACGAACTGAAGACCGCCATCGAAAACGGCGCCGACTTCGCCCAGCTGGCCAAGGAAAACTCGAGCTGCCCGTCCAGCCGCGACGGCGGCAACCTGGGCACGTTCGGCCCGGGCCAGATGGTCAAGGAATTCGACACCGTGGTGTTCAGCGCCCCCGTCGGCGAAGTCCAGGGCCCGGTGAAGACCCAGTTCGGTTATCACCTGGTCGAAGTGACCAGCCGCAAGGACTGAGTCCTCGCCCCAGCAGGTCCAGAGACCGCCGCCGGCGCAATGCCGGCGGCGGTTTTTTTTTGAAAGCCGCCAGACGGCCTGCGGCGCAGGCGGGAACCCGCCCCCCTCCCTCTTACAGCAGATACAACCGGAACGGATACGCGTAGTAGATCTGCTCGGTGCGGTTCACCTTGCCCTCGAACTCCTGGTAGATCCGCTTGCGGGCGCGATACAGCGCCTCCATGGGCGCCTCGCCCTGGCGGGTGCCGCCGAAGAAGTAGCGCAGCATCAGGGTCGAGGAATTGCCGGACTCGTTGCTGATGATGGGGGCCAGGTAGTGATGGGCGCCGCAACGGCGCGCGGCGTCGACGAAGGCCTTGCTCATGCCGAGCTGGCTGGCGTCGAAATAGACCAGGTCGAAGGCGGCGCCCTGCAGGTCCTTGGGGTACATGTCGTCCTCGCCCAGGCCGATGGCGTCGTTCTCGTCTTTTTCCGGCCGCCCCCAGGTGGGACTGACGACGCCTTCGCCGCTGATCAGCAGGAAATCGTAGCGGCTGCGCGCGAACATGTCGGGCGTGGCGGTGGTGGTGAGCTGGAAGGTCGAGCCGGGGTAGAGGCGGCGCACGTCCCCGCGCCGCCGCCTTCGGTCCCGAAGCCCGCGGCCTGATCCTGCGGGATCCCGAGACCGATCCCGACGACGGCGCCGGCGACGTGCGCCGGCAGCCGCCGCAGCCGCGGGCGCGGCGGGCGACAGGCGGGATTCGGGCGCGGCATTGCCCTCGGGCG